>JAFHCF010000081.1:0-11424 GCA_048497495.1 Prosthecomicrobium sp. | reverse complement strand
GCCTCCTCAGCATGAGGCGCTGTTGAATTTCGAAATGAAAACAAACGCCTCATGCTGAGGAGGCGCGCATTGCGCGCCGTCTTGAAGCATCGCGCGCAGCGCCTGCCACAGCCCCCCTACACCCCCTCGATCCGCTCCACCCCGGTCGCGTCGATGCGCGCCAGATGCGCCCGCACGCTCGCCCCCGCCACGATCCTGTCGGGGACGATCTCGGCGAGCGGCACCAGGACGAAGGCGCGTTCGGTGAGGAAGGGATGCGGCAGGCTCAGACCCGGTTCGGCGACCGTCCGCCCGTCGTAGTCGAGCACGTCGAGATCGATCACCCGCGGCCCCCACTTCACGTCCCGCCGCCGTCCCAGCGCCTGCTCGGTGTCGAGGCAGAGATCGAGCAGCGCCCGGGGTTCGAGATCGGTCTCGATCAGCGCGCAGGCGTTGACGAAGGCCGGCTGGTCGGTCACCCCCCAGGGCGGCGTCTTCCAATTCGACGATCGCGCCACGACCCGGCAGCCGCCGCTCTCGAGGCAGCGAAGCGCCGCGCGAAGCGTCGCCGCGACGTCGCCGAGATTGCCGCCGAGCCCGATCAGCGCCTCAGGCATCGCGCTTGCGCTCGATCTCGATGGCGACACAGTCGAGGATGGTGGGGATCGGCGCCGCCGGTTTTTCCACCCGCACCCGGATGGTGTGGATCTGCGGATAGTTGCCGAGGATTTCCCGGGCGATCACCTCGGCCAGTCCCTCGATCAGGGCGAAGCGTCGCTCGGTCGCCACGTCGACGACGATCTTGGCGAGCCGGTCGTAGGAGACGGTGCGCTTCCAGTCGTCGCTCTCGCCGGCCGGACGCAGGTCGAGCCGGGCGTCGAGCGAGACGTAGAAGCGCTGGCCGAGCCGCTCTTCTTCCGGATGGATGCCGTGATAGGCGTAGACCGCGATACGGGTGAGTTGGATGAGGTCGGTCACCGGGGGGCTCCTGCGGCCGCGACGGCGGCCTTCGCTGCGACGATGAGATCGGCGACGCGCGCCGCCTCGACATGGGGGCGAACGTCGTGGACGCGGATGACGGCGGCGCCGGCGAGGATCCCGGCGACGTTGGTGGCGAGGGTGCCGTGGAGGCGCGCCTCGGGCGGCAGATCGAGAATGCGCCCGATCATCGACTTGCGCGAGGTGCCGAGCAGGATCGGCCGGCCGAGGACGGCGAGTTCGCCGAGCCGGGCGAGCGTCTCGAGATTCTGCTCGAAGGTCTTGCCGAAGCCGATGCCGGGATCGACGATCACGTCGGTCTCGCGCACCCCGGCATCGAGCGCGATGTCGATCGAGCGGCGGAAGAAGGCGATCTGGTCGGCGATCGTGTCGATCTGCGGGTCGGCGCTCTGGCGATTGTGCATGACGATCACCGGCGCGCCGAAGTCGGCGGCGACCCGGGCGATCTCGGGATCGCGGGTCAGCCCCCAAACGTCGTTGACGATCGACGCCCCGGCCCGCAGCGCCGCCTCCGCCGTCGAGGCCTTGTAGGTGTCGATCGAGATCGGCACCGGCGAGATCGCCGCCAGGCGCGCGATCACCGGCAGGACGCGGGCCATCTCGTCGGCGGCCGAGACCGCCTCGTGGCCCGGCCGGGTCGATTCGCCGCCGACGTCGACGATGTCGGCGCCCTCGCCGATCATCCGCTCGGCCTGCGCCAGGGCGCGGTCGAGGTCGGCGAAGCGGCCGCCGTCGGAGAAACTGTCGGGCGTGGCGTTGAGGATGCCCATCACCAGGGTGCGGCGACCGAGGTCGGCGAGCCGAGCGATGCCGGCGGGCGTCGTCATCGTGGGATGCTCCAGGCTCTGGGTCGACGAAGCGGCACTGCGGCACCGATGCGCGATCGGCCCACCGCGCACCGCGCGGACGTCGACTTCTAGCGCCCCGACGCGCGCTTTGCGAGCCCGCCGCCGGCGATCGGGTTCCGCGCTCGCAGCAAGAGCCACCATGTCGGCGAAGCCGAACGGCTCCGCGCCACGATACGTCGTTCCCTGCTCCGCCACCGTCATGCGGCGCGGCACGGGCCGTTCGGAGCCCCGAGCGAGGATCTCACCCGACGGCGATGACGCGGCCGCCGACCGCCCGCGCCAGCGCCTGCGGTTCGACCGCGAAGACGGCGAAGGGCGTGCCCGCCGCCGCCCACACCCGGTCGTGAGCGAGGAGATCACGGTCGACGAAGACCTCCAGCGCGGTCGCGTGGCCGAAGGGCGGGATGCCGCCGATGGCGTAGCCGGTCAGCGCCCGCACATCGTCGGCGTCGGCGCGCTTCAAGGCCTCTCCGGTCGAGGCGGCGACCGCCTTCTCGTCGACCCGATTGGCGCCGGAGACCAGCAGAAGATAGGGCGTCTCGGTGGTGCGGCCCCGGAACACCAGCGATTTGACGATCGCCGCGAGCGGACAGCCGCAGGCCGCCGCCGCCTCCACCGCGGTGCGGGTCGAGGCCGGCATCTCCACCACCTCGATCGTCACCCCGAGATCGCGCGCCGCCTCGGCCACGCGGGTCGCGGCGGCGCGGCCGGGCTTCGATTCGCTCATCCTGGTCTCCCTGTCCCGTTTCACACCACGAGAGGCGCGCGCGAGATCTCGACGATGCCGGAGGAGGCGTCGCGGAAGCCACGCTCGATGCGGGTGGTGGCCCAGGCCCCCGGCCCGCCGGTGATCTCGAACAGGTTCCAGCCGGCGCCGCGCCGGTCGGGACCGGGATTGCGCGAGGCCGAGGGCACGCCGACCAGCGGCACCGGCCCGTTCGGCCCGGCGAGCCATTCGACGGTGGCGCGGTGGGTGTGGCCGTGGAGGATCAGCTCGGCGCCGTGCCGGTGGATCAGCTCGCGCATGCGCGAGGTGCCGATCAGCCGCCCGGCCCAGTGGATCGGCTTCCTCGACGGCGGGTGATGGATCAACACCACCCGGTAGAGCCCCTCGTGGGCGTATTTGTCGAGAAGCTCGGCGACACGCAACGCTTGCCCCGCGTCGAAGCGGCCGGTCGCCATGAACGGCGCCGTCGCCTCCGCCGAGGAGATGCCGACGATCCCGACCGGCCCGCGTCGGCGGCAGAAGGGCCAGCGGCCGACCTCGCCGACGTCGCCCTTGACGAAGGGCGCCCAGGCCTCCGAGGCCCGCTTCAAGGCCCCCGGCACATAGGCGTCGTGGTTGCCCGGCACGGCGGAGACGTCACGCGGGTTTCCCAGACTCGCCAGCCAGCGCCGCGCCGGTTCCAACTCGGCGTCGAGCGCGATGTTGACGATGTCGCCGGTCACCGCGACGTGGTCCGGCGCCTGGTCGACCAGATCGGCGACCAGATCGTCGAGCACGGCCGGCCGCATGCCGCCGCGCCCGCGATTGAGCCGCCAGTTGATGTAGCCCAGCACCCGTTTGCCGACGAGCTCCCGCAGACGGGGTTCGGGCATCGGGCCGAGATGGGGATCGGAGACGTGGGCGAGACGGAACATGGCCGCAGGAACTACCCTCGGACCGTGACGAGGTCCAGTCGGCGAATGGCGAAAACACCTACAGCGGCGCATAAAAAAAAGGCGGGGCCGTATCGGCCCCGCCGTTTTTGGAGATCGGCGCGCCACCGAGGCGCGAAACGCTGGCGCTCAGGCCCAGCCGAAAGTCTTGAGGATCGCGGCGACGCGCGGATCGGTCAGGTCGACGGCGGGCTTCCACTGGTAGGTGGCCGGGCGGGGCTTGCGACGCAGAAAGGCGAACATGATACGGTTCCTTCGGATGTCGCTCGATGCGCCGGGGCCTCCACTTGGAAACAGCGACACCGCCCTCGTTTCCGGTCGGATACGAGGCCGCACGAGCGTTGTGCAAATCGGTTGCCATTCTTCTATGCAATTGCTCGAGGAAGCACCAGAGATGAGTTCACCGGTCCGCCATGCGCATCGTGCATGACGAGTTTCACGATTCATTCACGAACGGCATCCCCGATATGCCGGAACTCCCGAGATGCCAGATGTCGCTCGTCCGCCTCGCCAAACCCTTGGTGAAACGTCTGACCGGCTGGGTCGGTCTCCTGCTGCGCGCCACGACGCTCGGGGTGCGGGGCGTCGTGCGCGACGCCGACGGGCGCGTCCTCCTGGTGCGCCACACCTATCTGCCCGGTTGGTACCTGCCCGGCGGTGGCGTCGATCCCGGTGAGACCGCCGCCGCGGCGATCGCCCGTGAGATCGCCGAGGAGACCGGCGTCGCGGTCGTGGGCCCGCCCCGCCTCTTCGGCCTCTATCTCAACCGAAGCGCCTCGCGGCGCGACCACGTCGCCCTCTGGGTCTTCGACGCCGACGTCGGCCGCCCCACCCCGCGCCGCGCCGCGCTGGAGATCGCCGAAGTCAGTTTCTTCGCCCTCGACGCCCTGCCCGACGCGACCACGGCGGCGACCCGGCGGCGCTTGGCGGAGGTCTTCGACGGCGCCGGCGCGACACAGGACTGGTGAGCGCCCTTGCGCGATCCGCCCCGACCATGCTAACCGGCGCGGAACTCGGGGCATGAACGCTTGCGCCCGAGCGAGGATGCGATGAACTCGACCGTGACGATTTCGCGACGACGAACCGAGCGACAAGGCCCACGCCCCGTCGCCGTCGTGAACACGTGCGCCTGAGACCGGAGATCGCGCCATCGGCGCCGCCGGGCCGGGACCACGGCACGGCCCGAAGCGGGGAACATTTCCCTTCTCCCGCATCCGGAACCGCCCCATGAAGACCCTCGACCTGGTGATCCGGCCCGAGACGGCCGCCGAGCACGACGCCATCGAAGCCCTCAACCAACATGCCTTCGGCCCCGGCCGCTTCGCCCGCACCGCCTTCCGGCTGCGCGAAGGGGTCGCCGCCGATCCCGACCTGTCGCTCGTCGCCATGGTCGGCGACAGGCTCGGCGGCTCGGTCAAGATCACTCCGATCCACATCGGCGACCGGCCGTCGCTGCTCCTCGGGCCGCTCGCCGTCGACCCCGACTATGGTAGTCGCGGCATCGGCCGCGCCCTGGTCCGCGCCGTCGTCGAAAAGGCGAAGGCGCTCGGCCACGCCTCGATCCTCCTGGTCGGCGACGCCCCCTATTACGGGCCGCTGGGCTTCCATCACGTCTCGCCGGACGACGTGGTCATGCCGGGCCCGGTCGACACGGCACGGGTGCTCTTGTGCGAACTGGTCGAAGGCGCCGCCGCCGAGGCCAAGGGCCGCGTGAAGAGCGCCCGCCGGGGCTGACCCGGCGCGTCGAGGCGGCCCGAGAGGTCCCCTCAGCGCCCCTCGTGCCACCAGGCGAGCGAGAACAGGCCGAGCAGCAGGGCGAGCGCCAGGATGCCCTCGATCAGCGGCAACCGGTCCATCCCCTCGAGCACGCTCGCCCGCGAGGCGGCGAACCCGATCCAGTCCGGCCCGCGCATCGGCGCGCCCGCCTCGCGCGCCAGGAGACGCGGCACGCCGGCATCCGTGAGCCGGCGCACCGACCCGCCCGCGGCGGCGGCGAGCGGCCCGACCAGCCGATCGGTCGACAGGACGTCGGCGAATTCGCGCGGATTGGGCGGGCCGACGTGGAGGAGCGCGGTGCGGGTGCCGTCGCTCGCCCGCCACAGGCCCTGCGCGTCGGCGGGTAGGCTCGCCCGCCACAGGCCGGGCCGCGACCGCGCCGGCTCGAGCCTTCGGGTCACGCCGGTGGGGCTCGCCACCTCGACCGGCTCGACCGTCTCGGCCAGACTCTGGCGCTCGACCACCAGATCGCGGCCCTGGCGGGTGAGGCGCAGCGCCTCCTCCTCGAGTTCCGGCTCCTTCATCAGCCAGTGGGCGAGCCGGCGCAGCAGCAGCCCGTGCGGACCGCCGCCCTGGTAGCCGCGCGCCCACAGCCACACCTGATCGGAGGTGATGAGGCCGACCCGGCCCTTGCCCTTGCGGGCGAGCACCAGGAGCGGCCGATTGCCCGGCCCGGTCATCACCGCCGCCCCGTCGCCGCCGCCGGTGACGGCGGAGAAGCGGAACCAACGCCCCCAGGTCGGCGGCTCCGTATCGCCGCCGGGCAGGTCGCGGGTGACCGGATGGCGCGCCCCGAGCGGCGAGATCCGGGCGAGGAAGGGATCCTCGATCACCTCTCCGGTCGCCTCGCCCGGCAGCACGTCGGCGAGCGGCGTGCGGAACAGGCTCGCCGGCCCGGCGAGATCGGGCCCGGCGGAGACCAGCACGGCGCCGCCGTCGCGCACCCAGCGGGCGATGTTGTCGAGATAGATCGCCGGCAGGATCGCCTTGCGCTGATAGCGGTCGAAGACGATCAGGTCGAAGTCGCGGATCTTCTCCTGGAACAGTTCCCGGGTCGGGAAGGCGATCAGCGCCAGTTCGCCGATCGGCGTGCCGTCCTGCTTCTCCGGCGGGCGCAGGATGGTGAAGTGGACGAGATCGACCGAGGCGTCGGACTTCAGGAGATTGCGCCAGGTGCGCTCGCCCGGATGCGGCTCGCCGGAGACCAGCAGCACCCGCAAATGCTCGCGGACGCCCTCGATGGTCAGCGCCGCGCGATTGTCGAGGCCGGTGAGTTCCCCGGGAAGGCCCTCCGCCTCCAACTCGACGACGACGTCGCCGGCATGCGGGATCTCGATCTCCGCCGTCTCCTCGCGCCCCGGTGTCGCCTTCAGCGTGGCGATCTCCTCGCCGTCGCGCCGCAGCGTCACGGCGACCGGCCGGCCAGAGGCGGCGACGCCGGCGTCGACGATGCGATAGGTGATGGTCTGCGGCTTGCCGACGAGGCCGAAGCGCGGCGCCTTGACGATCTCGATGCGTCGGTCGATCTCGTCGGCCCGTCCCGACAGCAGCACGTGCAGCGGCGCCGAGAAGCCGAGCCCGCTCACCTCGCGCGGCACGTCGTGGACTTGGCCGTCGGTGATCATCACCACACCGGCGACCCGGTCGGGCGGCACGTCGGCGAGCGTCCGGGCGAGCGTCTCGAACAGGCGGGTGCCGTCGCCGTCGACGCTGGCGCGGTCGTCGAAGACCGCCTCGCGCAGTTCCATCCCCGGCAGCGCCGCGATGCGCTCGGCGAGGATCTTGCGCGCCGCCTCGGTCTCGCCGTCGCGCCCGACCAGCGCCTGGCTCGCCGATCGGTCGGTGACCAGGACGACGACGCCGGACAGCGGCGAGCGCTGCTCGCGGCGGATCTCCGGGCCGGCGAGCGCCAACACCAGCAGCGCCAGCGCCCCGGCCCGCCAGCGCGCGCCTCGCCCGCCGAGCCATAGGCCGAGGCCGGCGACGAGGGCCGCCGCGAGACCGGCGGCGATCAGCGCCGTGGGGCCGAGGAGGGGAGCGAAGTCGAGGCTCCAGGTCATGGGCGCGCCTCCCTCATCGGCCGAGCCGTTCGAGAAGGGCGGGAACGTGGACCTGATCGGCCTTGTAGTTGCCGGTCAGCGTGTACATCACGATGTTGACCCCGACCCGGAACGCCATCTCGCGGCCGCGCGGATCGGAGGTCGCCATCGGCAGGAAGTCGCCGCCCTCGTCGTCGACCGCCCAGGCCCCGGCGAGGTCGTTGCCGGTGACGATCAGCGGCGAGACGCCGTCGCCGGCGCGGATCGGCCGGTCCCGCGGCTGGTCGGGATCGCTCGGCGGCAGGGCCTCGACCCACAGGCGGCCGGCGTCGAAGCGGCCGGGGAAGTCGCGCAGCAGATAGAAGGTGCGGCCGAGCACGTGGTCGCTCGGCACCGGCTCGAGATCCGGCAGGTCGAGGCCGCCGAGGATGCGCCGGAGCGCCGCGCCCGCCGCCGTCGGCCGGCCGCTGCCGACGCGGAACTCCGCGTCCGCCGCGTCGCGGGTGTCGAAGATCACCGTGCCGCCGTTCTTCATGAAGGCGTCGATCCGCGCCAGCGCCACCGGCGACACCGGCGGCGCGGTCGGTGAGATCGGCCAATAGATCAGCGGGAAGAAGGCGAGTTCGTCGCGCCCCGGATCGACGCCGATCGGATCGCCGAGATCGACGGCGGTGCGATCGGCCAGGACCCGCCCGAGCCCCTCGAGGCCGCGTCGGGCGATGGCGTCGACTTGCCCGTCGCCGGTGAGGACGTAGGCGAGACGGGTGCGCGCCACCGCCTCGCGCGCGAAGCCGTCCGCCGCGCTCTCCGCCCGGGTGCCTCCGCCGGGAAGCAGCAACGCCAGCGCCAACACCCCCGCCCCGGCGAGGATCCGCCGGCCGCGCAGGGCGGGGAGCACCATGATCGCCCCGTCGATCAGCGCCAGGATCAGCGCCGCCACCAGCAGCGCCGGCCGCAGGTCGCGCCGCTCCGCCGCGATTCGGGGCGCCACCCGCACGCCGTCGATCCCGCCCACGTCGCCGACCGCCAGAAGATCGCCGGCGCGCCGCGTCGGCAGTGCCACGAAGGCGTCGTCGCTGCCCCACAGGCCCGGCGGATGCTCGCGGCTCGGATGTGTCGGCGGCCGCGCCGCGACGATCGGCCGAGCCTCCGGGCCGGGTGCCGTGAGCCGGCCGAACCCGTCGAGGAGCCGCCACGGCGGCAGTGTCGCGGCGCTCGCGCCCGACACGCCCGCCTCGCCCTTGCCGCGCGCGGCGGAGAGCGCCGTGATCCGCCGCAGCATCTCGACGAAGGTGCCCGACAGCGGCAGGTTGGACCACGACGGGTCGGCGCCGACGTGGAACAGCACCACCCAGCCGGCGCCGCGCCGGGCGGCGGTGACCAGCGGCGTGCCGTCGTCGAGCGTCGCCCAGGTGCGCTCGGTGATCTCCGGCCCCGGTTCGGCGAGGATCTGGCGGGCGATGCGGACGTCGGGCGTCGGCGTCATCCCGGCGAAGGGGCCGTTCGCCGGATAGGGACCGAGGCCGCGCGGGCTGCCCCACGACAGCGCCCCGCCGAGATTGCGCTCGCCACGCCGGATCTCGACCGGCAGCAACGGATCGCCGTCGCGTCCGCCGGTCAGCCGCGGCCCGGCGAAGCGGACCAGGATGCCGCCCTCCTCCACCCAGCGCGTCAGCCGCCGGCCCGACGCCCCGGCGATGTTGCCGACGTCCGCCGTGACCAGCACCGAGATGCCGCCGTCGATAAGACCCTCGATCGCCTTGGTCGTCTCGACCGCCTCGGCGCGCCGCAGATCGGCGAAGGGCGCGAGCGCCGCCTCGAGATAGTGCGAGGGACCGAACAGGGGCTGGGCCTGCTCGAAACCGGCGCCCGAGACCACCCCGATCACCCGCCGCCGCCACCGCTCGTCGAGCAGTTGGACGGCGCCGGCGCTCTCTCGGCCGACGATCTCGACCCGGGCGACGTCGTTGCGCACCGCGACCGGCAGATCGAACCGCGCCTCGGTGGCGGCCTTGCCCGCCGCGAAGGCGAAGGGCGCTTCCGCCAACACCCGGCCCTTGGGATCGAGGGCGCGCAACCGCCCGTCTTCCGCCGTCCCGGCCTCGGCGCGGGTCAGCCGGCCGACCATCGCCTCGAGCCCGTTGTCGATCGCGTCGAGCGCCCAGGTCACGACGCGTCCCGGCGGCGCCACCGTCACCGGCGCCTCGCCGGCGAGCCTCGCCAGGGCGGCGGCGAAATCGCGCGTCTGCGCCGTCGCGCCGACGTCGACCCCGTGGCCGACCCACACGATCGACCCCGGCGGCACCCGCGCCGCCGAGGCCGCGAGCCCGGCCAGGAGTTCCATCCGGGCATCGGCGCGCGGGCGCGGCGCCAGCGTCGCCAGTCGACGCTTCGCCTCGTCCGCCGAGCCCGGTTCGAACGGCTGATCGGCGCCGTCGGCGCTGCCGACCAGCACGACGGCACGACCGCGCGCCCCGGCCCGATCGATCCGATGCTCGATCCCGGCCCGCGTCGCCTCCCAGCCCTCCGCCGCCGGCCAGCCGTCGTCGACGATCAACCACAGCGGTCCGGCCCGGCCGTCGTCGTCGTCCGCCGGTCGCCACACCGGCGCGGCGAAGGCGAGGATCACCACCGCCGCCAGCCCGAGGCGCAGGAGCAGGAGCCACCACGGCGTATGCGCCGGCGTCTCCTCCCGAGGCACCAGATCGCGCACCATCGCCGTCGGCGGGAAGTCGAGGGTCGTCGGTCGCGGCGGGGTGAGACGCAGGAGCCACCAGATCGCCGGCAGGGCGAGAAGCGCCAAGAGCGCCAGCGGCGCGCCGAAGGCGAGCGGCATGAGCCCGTTCATGACCGCCCCCCGCGCATCTTCGCCGCCGGCAGGCCGTGATGGTCGCCGCCGAGCGAGGCATGGAGCGCCAGCGCCGCCTCGACCGCGCCGTGGTCGGTGGCATGGGTGACGAGCGTCCACGAATCGCGCCGGGCGAGATCGGCGAGGGCGGCCCCATGCGCCGCCCAGCGTCGCGCCCAGGCCTCCGCCAGGGCCTCGCCGCGCGGCACCCGGACGATTTCGCCGGTCTCCGGATCGCGGAATTCGAGATGGCCGACGAAGGGCAGGGTCGCCTCCGCCGGATCGACGATGCGGGCGAGGTGGAGCCGGGCGCCGGAGGCGGCGAGCGCCGTCAGCCGCGTCTCCACCGCCTCGAAGTCGTCGAGGAAGTCGCCGATCAGCACCAGTTCGCAGAAGCGCCCGATGTCGCCGGGCTCGGGCAGCGACAGGCGCTCGGGATGGCTGGCGAGCGCCATGGCGAGCCGCTCGGCGGCGCGGCGATGGGTGATCGGCCGCATCACTCCCGGCATCCCGACCCGCTCGCCGGCACGGCCGAGGAGATCGGCGAGCGCCAGGGTCAGCACCACGGCGCGGTCGCGCTTGGTGACGGCGGCGAGATCGGAGCGCCAGTCCATCGAGGCCGAGAGGTCGGGCGCGAACCACACCGTGTGCGCCGCCTCCCATTCGCGCTCGCGCACGTAGAGCTGGTCGTCGCGAGCCGAGCGGCGCCAGTCGATGGCGCTCGCCGCCTCACCGCTCGACAGCGGCCGGAACTGCCAGAAGGCCTCGCCCGAGCCGGCGCGCCGACGCCCGTGCCAGCCGGCGGAGACGGTGGCGGCGACCCGCCTCGCCTCGACCAGGAGGTCGGGCATCGCCTCGGCGAGCGAGCGGGCGGCGACCAGCCGCGACCGGTCGATCACGGTCGCGGCCCCGCCCACCCCCGAGGCGCGGACGCCGAGGCCGAGACGGGAAGCGAGGGTGGCGGCCGGTCGAGCCAATGTGATGCCCCTTTCGGCCCGGATCGGTTCAGCCGATGCGGGCGGCGGCGCGGGCGACGACGTCGCGCACCGAAAGCCCGTCGGCCCGCGCCGCGAAGGTCAGCGCCATGCGATGTTGCAGCACCGGCTCGGCGAGCGCCGCGACGTCGCCGAGATCGGGCGCCAGACGCCCCTGGATCAACGCCCGGGCGCGCACCGTCAGCATCAATGCCTGACCGGCGCGCGGCCCCGGCCCCCAGGCGACGGCGCGGGCGGGATCGTCGCGGCCGGCCGCCTCGCCCTCGACCAGCGGTCGGGTC
>JAFHCF010000080.1:0-9457 GCA_048497495.1 Prosthecomicrobium sp. | reverse complement strand
GTCGCGGTGGTCGAGAAGGGCTGGATCGGCGGCGGCAACACCGGCCGCAACACCACGATCGTGCGCTCCAACTACCTCTTGGAGGAGTCCGAGGCGCTCTACGATCACGCTCTGAAACTGTGGGAGAACCTCTCCCAGACGCTGAACTACAACGTCATGTTCTCGGCCCGTGGCGTCATGATGCTGGCCCACACCGTCCACGACGTGCAGTCCTTCAAGCGTCATCTCCACGCCAATCGGCTGGCCGGCATCGACGCCGAATGGCTCTCGGCGGAAGCGGCGCGCGACTTCTGCCCGGGGTTGAACATCTCCAAGGACATTCGCTACCCGGTCGTCGGCGCCACGCTGCAACGCCGCGCCGGTGTCGCCCGCCACGACGCCGTCGCCTGGGGCTATGCCCGCGCGGCTTCCGCGCTGGGCGTCGACATCATCCAGAATTGCGAGGTGACCGGCATCCGGCGCGGCCCCGACGGCGCCGTCACCGGGCTCGACACCACGCGTGGGCTCATCTCGGCGAAGAAGATCGGCGTCTCCGCCGCCGGCCACACCTCGGTGGTGATGGACATGGCGGGCATCCGCATGCCGCTCGAATCGACGCCGCTCCAGGCGCTGGTCTCCGAGCCGCTGAAGCCGATCATCTCCTGCGTGGTGATGTCCAACACCATCCACGCCTACATCTCCCAGTCCGACAAGGGCGACCTGGTCATCGGCGCCGGCACCGACCAATACGTCTCCTATTCGCAGACCGGCGGCCTGCAGATCACCGCCCACACGCTCGACGCCATCTGCGAGCTGTTCCCCACCCTCAGGCGGGTCAGGATGATGCGCAACTGGGGCGGCATCGTCGACAACACCGTCGATCGCTCGCCGATCCTCGGCCTGACCCCGGTTCCCGGCCTCTACGTCAACTGCGGCTGGGGCACCGGCGGCTTCAAGGCGACGCCCGGCGCCGGCCATCTGCTCGCCGCCACCATCGCGCGCGGCGAGCCGCACCCGATCGCCGCGCCCTTCGGGCTCGATCGTTTCGCCCGTGGCCGCCTGATCGACGAAGCCGCCGCCGCCGCCGTGGCGCACTGAGGGACCCGTCCGATGTTGTTGATCACCTGTCCCTATTGCGGGCCGCGCCCGGAAATCGAGTTCGTCGCCCGTGGCGAGGCCCATGTCGCCCGCCCCGGCGCCGATGCCGACGCCGAGGCGCTCGCCGCCTTCCTCTATCTGCGCGACAACACCAAGGGCCTGCTCGCCGAGCGCTGGCGCCACCTGTCGGGATGCGGCCGCTTCTTCAACGCGGTGCGCCACACCGTCACCGACAAGTTCGTCGTGACCTACCGGGTCGGCGAGCCCAAGCCGGATCTGGCAATCCTCGCCGAGGCCCTGAAGGCCGGGGAGGCCGCCCGATGACCGCGCCCTTCCGCGCCCCCCAGGGCGGCCGCATCGACCGGTCGAAGCCGCTCGACTTC
The DNA here is from genome assembly GCA_048497495.1 of Prosthecomicrobium sp. Taxonomy (GTDB): domain Bacteria; phylum Pseudomonadota; class Alphaproteobacteria; order Rhizobiales; family Ancalomicrobiaceae; genus JAFHCF01. The sequence continues at coordinate 7,997 of JAFHCF010000080.1, read as the reverse complement.
ACCTTCGACGGCGTCACCTATCGGGGCTTCCAGGGCGATACGCTGGCCTCGGCGCTGGTCGCCAACGGCGTCCGCCTGCTCGGCCGTTCCTTCAAGTATCACCGTCCGCGCGGCCTCGTCGCCGCCGGCACCGAGGAGCCCAACGCGCTGGTCACGGTGACCCGCGACGCCGGCCGCGCGACGCCGAACCTGCCGGCGACGGCGGTCGAGCTCTACCAGGGTCTCGCGGCGGAGAGCCAGAACCGCTGGCCGTCGCTGAAGTTCGACGTCGGCGCGATCAACGGCCTGTTCGCGCCGATCTTCGTTTCGGGCTTCTACTACAAGACCTTCATGTGGCCGAAGGCGTTCTGGAAGTCGGTCTACGAGCCGCGCATCCGCGCCGCCGCCGGCTTCGGCAAGGCGCCGACCGCCGCCGATCCCGACCGCTACGCCAATCGCTTCGCCCATTGCGATGTGCTGGTGGTCGGCGGCGGCCCGGCCGGGCTCGCGGCCGCTCTCGCCGCCGCCGAGAGCGGCGCCGACGTCGTCCTCTGCGACGAGAACGCCGAACTCGGCGGCTCGCTCCTCGCCGATCCGAGCGCCACCATCGAGGGCCGTCCCGGCCGCGACTGGTCGGCCGACGTGATCCTCAACCTGGCGCTGAAGGACAACGTCACCATCCTGCCGCGCACCACCGCCTTCGGCTACTACCAGGACAATGCCGTCGGCCTGCTCGAGCGCCTCACCGACCATCTCTGCGATCCCCCCGCCCACATGCCCCGCGAACGCCTGTGGCAGGTCCGGGCGAAACGGGTGGTGATCTGCGCCGGCGCGCTCGAGCGCCCGCTGGTCTTCCCCGAGAACGACCGGCCCGGCATCATGCTCGCCGACGCGGCGCGCACCTATCTCAACCGCTTCGGGGCGATGGCCGGCCGCCGCGCCGTGGTCTTCACCGCCACAGACAGCGCCTATGCCGGCGCCCTCGATCTGAAGGCGGCGGGCGTCGACGTGGTGCTGGTCGCCGATCTGCGGCCCACCGCCTCGCCGGTGGCGGAAGCGGCGCGCGCCGCCGGCCTGCGCGTCGAGCTCGCCACCGTGATCGACGGGACCTCCGGCACGCTGGCGGTGGAGAGGGTCCGCCTCGCCCGCGTCGCCGCCAACGGCTCGGTCTCGCCGGGCGAGACCGTCGCCTGCGATCTGGTGCTCCATTCCGCCGGTTTCACCCCCTCGGTCCATCTCTTCTCGCAGTCGCGCGGCAAGCTCGCCTTCGACGCGGCGCGCGGCGTCTTCCTCCCCGGCGCGGCGCATGAGGACAACGCCTGCGCCGGCGCCTGCAACGGCACCGCCGAACTCGCCGCCTGCCTCGACGAGGGCTGGGCGCGGGGCGAGGCGGCGGCGCGCGCCGCCGGCCGGCCGCCGCGCGGCCCCAAGACCTTCGCCGCCACCGGCACCGCGATCGAGATCGGCGGCCACTTCGGCGAGGCGCCGCACGGGCGCGACGCCTCGCGGGTCGAGTGCTTCGTCGACATCCAGCACGACGTCACCGCCAAGGACATCCGGCTCGCCACCCGCGAGGGCTTCCGCTCGATCGAGCACGTCAAGCGCTTCACCACCACCGGCATGGCGACCGACCAGGGCAAGTCGTCCAACATGAACGCGCTGGCGATCGCCGCCGCCTCGATCGGCCTCGACGTGCCGCAGGTCGGGCTGACGACCTTCCGCCGGCCCTATACCCCGGTCAGCTTCGGCGCCTTCGCCGGATCGAATCGCGGCGATCTCTTCGATCCGCTGCGCAAGACACCGATCCACGACGCGGCGGTGGCGCTGGGCGCCGAGTTCGAGAACGTCGCCCTGTGGAAGCGCGCCTGGTATTTCGCGAAAGCCGGCGAGGACATGCATGCGGCGGTCGCCCGCGAATGCGCGACGGTGCGCGCGAGCGTCGGCGTCTTCGACGCCACCACGCTGGGCAAGATCGAGGTGGTCGGCCCCGACGCGGCCGAGTTCCTCCACCGCATCTACGTCAACCCGATGCTCAAGCTCGGGGTCGGCAAGTGCCGTTACGGCATCCTGACCCGCGACGACGGCTTCGTATACGACGACGGCGTCATCGGCCGTATCGCCCCCGACCGCTTCCACGTCACCACGACGACCGGCGGCGCGCCGCGCGTGTTGGCGCTGATGGAGGACTATCTCCAGACCGAATGGCCGGACCTCGACGTCTGGCTGACCTCGACCACCGAACAATGGGCGGTGATCGCCGTCCAGGGGCCGAAGGCGCGCGAGGTCGTCGCCCCCTTCGTCGAGGGCCAGGACCTCGCCTCCTCCGCCTTCCCCCACATGAGCGTGGCGCAATGCCGGATCATGGGGCTGCCCGGCCGACTGTTCCGCGTCTCGTTCACCGGCGAACTCGGCTACGAGCTCAACGTGCCGGCCGACCACGGCCGCGCCCTGTGGGATGCGCTCCACGCCGAGGCGCTGAAGCATGGCGGTTGCGCCTACGGCACCGAGACCATGCACGTGCTGCGCGCCGAGAAGGGCTACATCATCGTCGGCCAGGACACCGACGGCACGCTGACGCCCGACGATGCCGGCGTCGGTTGGGCAGTGGGCAAGACCAAGGCCGACTTCGTCGGCAAGGCCGGCCTCGCCCGTCCCGATCTCAACCGTCCCGACCGGCGCCAGGTCGTCGGCCTCGTCGCCGCCGACCCGAAGACCGTGCTCGAGGAGGGCGCCCAGATCACGCTCGAGCCGGCGCCGGCGAAGGGTAGCCATGCCCTCGGCCACGTCACTTCGGCCTATTGGTCGGCGGTGCTCGATCGCGGCATCGCGCTCGCCGTGCTGGAAGGCGGGCGCGCCCGGATGGGCGAGACCCTCCACATCCCGATGCCCTCGGGCGGGATCGCCGTGACGGTGGTCGATCCCGTCTTCTACGACAAGGAAGGCAAGCGCCTCGATGCCTGATGCCGCCACTCACCCGGCCCGGGTCGACGCCTTCGCCGGCCTCGCCCCCATCGCCCACAAGTCCCGCTTTTCGGCCGAGCCGGCGGGCCCGCGCGCCCGCTTCGTCTTCCGGGGCCGCGAGGCGGCGATCGACGCGGCCACCGCCGCCTTCGGCGTCGCGCTGCCGCGCCAGGCCTGCCGCGCGGCGGAGGCGGGCGATCGCGCCGCCCTCTGGCTCGGCCCCGACGAATGGCTGCTGATCGCCCCGGACGGCGAGGGACCGGCGATCGCGGCGGCGTTTCGGGAGATCACCGCGCCGCATTCGCTGGTCGACGTCGCCCATCGCAACACCGGTCTCGTGTTGTCGGGCTCGAAGGCGACGCTGGTTATCAATTCCGGTTGCCCGCTCGATCTGCGGCCGGCCGCCTTCCCGGTCGGGATGTGCACTCGGACGCTGCTCAACAAGGCCGAGGTCGTGCTGTGGCGGCGGGCGCCGGACCGCTTCCACCTCGAGTGCTGGCGTTCCTTCGCGCCCTATGTCCACGGCTTCCTCGCCGACGCGGCGCTGGAGTTCTCTGTGTCGCGATGAGGCGCCTGCGGCGTGATCGACCCTTGCGGTGAGGCGCGGTTCGGGGCAATCGAACGGCGAGCCCCGTCGAAGGTCGGCGCGGGCGAGGGGAGGTAGCGCATGAACGACAACCTGGACCCGAGCCTCGTCGCGCTGCGGCGGGTCGGCCGCCTCGTCGCCACGGTGGTGCTCGCCGGCGTAGCGGCGCTCCTCGCCCATCAGATGACCGGCGAGCCGCTCGCCGCCCTCGGCGCCGGGCTCGGCGCCGCCGCCGTCACCGTGGCCCTGTGGGGCGGCTTCGTCATCCGCCCGGAGGGGATCTCGCTCGGCCGCGCCGTCGGTGTCGGCTTCCTCGCCACCTTCGGCGCCTTCCTCGGCGCGGCGCTCGCCGCCGGCACCGCCTCGCGCGTCACCGTCGGCGGGGAGGCGGCCGCGGCCGCCTTCTTCGCGATCATGATGGTGTTGCCGATAATGGTGGCATCGGCGCTCGCCGTCGCCGTGCTGACCCGCGCCCGGTCCCGCCGCTGATACCTTGCGGCCGCGACAGGCCTCAGGCCGCGGTCGATTTCGCCTCGGCGATGTCGACCAGTTCGAGATCCATCGGTTCGACGAGATCGCCGGTGGTGAGTTCGTAGTTGGCCGACAGCAGGTCGGGGATCGCCTCGCTCCCGACCGCCGCCGAGATCACGTAGCCCTGGATCTCGTCGCATCCCAGATCGCGCAGCGTCTCGAGTTGCGCCGTCGTCTCGACGCCCTCCGCCACCGTCGACATGCCGAGCGCCGAGGTCAATTCGACGATCGCCTTGACGATGGCGCGGCTCTGCTCGCGGTCGCTGATGTCGTCGACGAAGCTCTTGTCGATCTTGATCTTGTCGAAGGGGAACTTGCGCAGGTAGTTGAGGCTCGAATAGCCGGTGCCGAAATCGTCGAGCGCGACGCGGACCCCGAGTTCGCGCAGGTCGCGCAGCATCGTCAGGGTCTGCTGGCCGGCATCGAGCAGGGTCGATTCGGTGATCTCGACCTGTAGCCGTTGCGGCATCAGGCGGCTGTGCTCCAGCGCCGAGACGATGGTGGAGAGCAGGCGCCGATTGCGAAACTGCACCGGCGACAGGTTGATCGATATCCTGAGTTCGCGCGGCCACGTCGCCGCCTGGCGCATCGCCTCGTGCAGGATCCACTCGCCGATCGGCACGATCAGCTTGCAGTCCTCGGCGATCGGCACGAATTCCGCCGGCGAGACATTGCCGAAATCCGGCGAGTTCCAGCGCACCAGGGTCTCGAAGCCGGTGATGCGGTTGGAGGTCAGGTCGACGATCGGCTGGTAGACCAGGAAGAGTTCGTCGGTCCCCATCGCCGTGCGCAGACCCTGTTCCAACAGTCGGCGACGGCGGGCGCGCTCGTCCATGCCCGGCTCGAAGAACCGGTAGCCGTCGCGCCCTTCCGCCTTGGCCCGGTAGAGCGCCAGATCGGCGCTCTTCATCAGGTCCATCGGCGTCGCCCCGTCGGCCGGGCCGATGGCGATGCCGATCGAGGTTCCGACGGTGAAGTCGGCGCCATCGAGGGTAAAGGGCGTGTCGAAGGTCGCCAGGATCTTCTCGGCGATCGCGCCGGCGTCGTCCGGCCGGTCGGATCCGGGCCTGAGTATGGCGAATTCGTCGCCCCCGATGCGCGCCACCACGTCCTGCGGTCCGGTGCACTCGAGAAGTCTCTCGCCCACCTGCTTCAAGAGCACGTCACCGACCGGGTGGCCCATCGTGTCGTTGATCGACTTGAACTGATCGAGATCGAGATAGAACAGGGTGTTTCGACCCTGATGCGCCGGGTCGGCCATGGCGTGGTCGAGTTCGGCGGAGAACTTGACCCGATTGACCAGTTCGGTGACCGGGTCGGTCTCGGCGAGATAGGTGATGCGTTCTTCCGCCGCGCGGCGCTCGGTGATGTCGGACCCGACCCCCTGGTAGCCGCAGAACTGGCCGGTGGAGCGGAACACCGGCCGCCCGGTCAGGCTCCAGTGGCGCGTCTCCCCGGCGATCTTGGTGGTCACCAGGAGATCGCGGAAGATCTCGTACCACTCCATCGCATCGAGGAGTTCGTCGGCGCCGCTGGCGTCGGCACTGGCGAGGAGCGTGCGAAACGACATGCCCGAGAGCTCCTCGAGCGTCCGCCCGGCGACTTGCGCCAGCCGTGGCGAAGCCTCGACCAGGATACCCCGGGCGTCGGTTTCCCACAGCCAGTCGCCGCCGTGTTCCTGGAAGTCCTTGAGGAGAAGTCCGATGACCTCGCTCTTTTCCGTCAGCTCGGCACGGTTGCGCGAATTCTCGTAGAAGCGCGCCGCGTGGATCGAGATGTTGCGGGTGAGATAGAGGCCGTAGCCGATCCACAGCGCCTGGATCAGGATGTCGGCGCCGAAGCCGTTTCCGGTGCCCGCCATGGTCATGGCGACCGTCGACGACGCGATGATGATCCACACGAAGGCGATCGCCGCCCACGGGACCGTCGAGAGGGCGAAGGCGCCGCCGGCGGCCATGCCGGTGACCAGGAGTTGCAGAACCAGTTGGTGTTGGATGTCGGATCCCGACAACACGAAGATCGGCGCCGCGCCCCACAGGGCGGCGAGGAACATCGCATTGAGCGTCAACCGCCGCAGCGCCCGCTCGCTGGCGCCCGCTTTCGAGCGATGCCGTGTCATCCGCCAATTGCGAAACGCCATCATCGCGAAGAGTGCGACGCAGGCGCCCCACGAGTAGAGAAAGGCGGCCGAGGCGGTGTCGTGGAACGAATAGGCGATGATGACGGCGCACAACAGATTGACCGCCGCGCTCATCGGCGAAAGCTCGACGATCGCCGCGATCTGCTCGCCGCGGATACGTCGAGCCGTCTCTTCATCCGGTGAAATATCGGGCGCCCGCGGCCCGATGACGAATCGGATTGCGCGATGCCAGAGCCTTCCGTTCATCGGAGAGGTATCGACCGCCATCGAACTCCGCCCAGCGCGCTTGTTGTGACAATGTCGCAATCTAGAGGGCCAATCCCCAACGGCGATTTAACGCATGGGACGAGTGACGCCCGAAAAGTCGCATTCCTCGAGATTTCGGTGTTGTGAAAGCACTTCGCGTTCACCTCGAGTCTCGTGGTCGATGAACTCGAGTTTACCTGAGGTTACGAACCGAGACGTCATTTCCCCGCCCGGCGGTCGATCGCCGCGTCGGTGACCGCGGCGGCGATCCACATGCCGGTCAACGCCACCCAGGCGGTCAATGCATAGGCGGAGCCGCCGGAAATGCCGGCGCCGACGGCGCACCCCCCGGCGAGCATGGCGCCGAAACCCATCAGCACCGCGCCGCCGATCGACCGGCGCATGCCTTCGCCGTCGCGGAAGCCTTCGAGCTTCAGTTCGCGCGCCAGGGCGGCGGCGACGAAGGAGCCGAGGAAGACTCCGGGAACGATGGCGAGATCGAAGTCCGGCGGTCGGTCGGCGACCAGGGTCCACATCAGCACGTCGGCGGAGGGCCCCGAGAAGGTGAGGCTCTTGATCGACACCGGCTCGAAGCTGGTCCGCGCCAGCCCGTAGGTCGCGAGCCATCCGGCAACGACCGCGAGCCCCGCGCCGACGGCGCCGATCGCGATCCTCGCGGCGAGCCGATTGCGTCGCCAGGCGAGGAGCGCGACCGCGAGCCAGAGCGCCGCGAGCGTCAACTTGATCGCGGTCCCCCCACCGAAGACGCCGACGAGATCGCGCCCCGGGCCGCCGTCGACCAGCCACAGCCGGGTGATCCAGTCGCGCACCGGCGCCAGGATGCCGCGATAGGCCGCCTGCGCCGCCACCGCGAAGACCAGGCCCGACATCAGGGCGCGCAGATTGCCGTTGGCGGAGAGCACGAGGAGCCGACTGGCGCAGCCACGCGACAGGATCATGCCCGAGCCGAAGCACAATCCCCCGACGAGCGAGCCGGAGAGGCTGCCCTGCAGCGCCAATTGCCGGGTCTCGGAGACGTCGAGCGACCCCAGCGCCACCAGGACCTGGGTGCCGAGGAGGGCGGTGGCGAAGGTCAAGAGCCACACCGACACCTTCGGCCCGATCGACCCGCGGGCGAACTCGGTCACCGCCGAGCGCAGGCAGAAGCGGCTCTTCTGGGCGAAGAAGCCGAACAGCATGCCGACGGCGAGACCGAGCAGCGGCGGCGCCCAGGCGTCGCCGACCAGTTCGACGAAGAATTCGAGCACCGTACGGCCCCCGATCACGGATGGATGTAGGCGTAGCCCTGTGCCTGGAGCTCGGCGATCCGCACCACGCCGCCCTTGCCCGCCTTGACGAAGCCGTCCATCAGCTCGTCGAGCTCGATCTTCTGGGCCGTCATCGTGTTGGCGCAGGCGCTCAGACCGACGCCACCCTTCCTCAGGACGGCGAGACGGTCGGCGAGCTTCGAGTCGCCGCCCATCGCATGGAAGGCCTTGAGCGCCGGGCCGTTGATCACCAGCACGATGTCGGCGCCGCCGGGTCCGCCGGTGC
>JAFHCF010000079.1:0-32038 GCA_048497495.1 Prosthecomicrobium sp. | reverse complement strand
TCGCAAGACGAGGGGGCGGTCTTCGTTTCGGGGCACGGCTGCAATTGGCTCGTTAAGTGCCATTCGACCGAGCGCAAATTTCTTCCAATTTATCGGCAAGCGAGCGTAAGATTTGTGGTATTTCGTTGGCTGACTTTGAGTCAATCTTCGAATATTCAGCATCCATGTCTTCCGATAAGACGATATTTTTTAATATTATGCTTTGATGTTCGGATATGCTTGAGTTATTTAGAGTGAAAGATACAAAAGTAGACGTCGTAAAATATGACGCTATTTCTGCAATTTCTTCATTTATTATCGTTACATTTCCTTCAACTTTAGTTGATCTAGGCCTCCCCGGGTCTTTCTTGCAGAATGAAATTTCAGAAAACCCCATTGAAACATCAGTTACGTCGGTCATTTTTCACCTCCGGTCAGCATCGAGATCGTACATAATTATAGATTGTGTATCGTCGGTTGGAAGTGCTGTATGCGAAATGCGGCCACGCATACTTAGTTTCCTACGGAGGCCCCGTGATCCGCCACGTCGTCTTCTTTTCCGTCGCCGATCCGGCCGACCACCCAGCGGTGGAAGACGGCCTGAGGATCCTCGAGACCAATCCGCACGCCTCGCGACTGGTGATTCGCCGCAACCTGCGCCGCGACGATCTGTCGGGCGAGGTCGACTTCGTCGTCTACGGCGAATTCGCCGACGCGGCGGCGCTCGCCGCCTACAAGGCGCACCCGACCTACGCCGCCTCGATCGCCGCGGTCCGGCCGAAGCGCGATCTCAGGATCGCCGCCGATTTCGAGTTGGATTGAGCGGGGCAGGGCAGCGCGGCGCGCGTGGCGGGCGCGGTGGGCGATGGTTCGAGACGGGCCTCGCGGCCCTCCTCACCATGAGGCGCTTTTAATTTCCGCAACAATTTCAGATGCCTCATGGTGAGGAGGCGCGCGTCTCGCGCGCCGTCTCGAACCATCGTGCACTCGTTCTCGCTGCGTCGTGGGGCCTCTCAGCGATCGAGGAGCGCCACGAAGGCGTCGACCTCGGTCTCGGTGGTGGCGAAGCTCGTCACCAGGCGCCACAGGGCCTCGCCCTCGGCGAGCCGGTCCTCGGGCGCGAGGCCGGCGGTCGACCAGTCGTAGAAGCGGGCGCCGGCGGCGCGCAGGCGCTCGGCGGTCGCCGGCGTCATGACGGCGAAGACCTCGTTGGCCTGCGGTGTCCAGGCGAGACGGACGTCGCGGGTGGCGGCGAGGCCGGCGGCGAGGCGGTCGGCCATGGCGTTGGCGTGGGTCGCGAGATCGAGCCAGTGGTCGCGGTCGAGCCAGGCGTCGAACTGGGCGGCGACGAAGCGGTGCTTGGAGATCAACTGGCCGGCGCGCTTGCGGCGATAGGCCAGTTCGTCGCGCTTCGTCGGATCGAAGGAGACGATCGCCTCGGCCATCAGGCAGCCGCCCTTGGTGCCGCCGAAGGAGAGGACGTCGACGCCGGCCTTCCAGGTGATCTCGGCGAGCGAGCAGCCGAGGCGGGCGATCGCATTGGCGAGCCGGGCACCGTCCATGTGGACGGCGAGGCCATGGGCGTGGGCGATCCCGGCGAGCGCCGTGACCTCGGCGACGGTATAGACCTGCCCGCTCTCGTTGGCCTGGGTGATCGACAGCACCGCCGGGCGTCCGTGATGGACGTCGACCGGCCAAGCGGCGAGGCGGCGGGCGAGATCCGTCGCGTCGAGCTTGCCGCGGGCGCCGGGCAGGGTGGCGGTGCGGGTGCCGGCGAAGAACTCCGGCGCGCCGCATTCGTCGACCGCGAGGTGGCCCTCCTCGTGGATGAGGAGTTGGCCCCAGGGCGGGGCGAAGGCGGCGACCGAGAGGGCGTTGGCGGCGGTGCCGGTGGCGACCAGGAAGACGTCGACGTCGCGCTCGAGGAGCGTGGCGAAGCGCGCCTCGAGGCGTCGGGTGATCTCGTCGTCGCCATAGGCGGGAAGCGGCGTACCGAAGCCGGCGGCGGCCAGCGCGGCGAGAACCTTGGGCGAGGCGCCGGCCCAGTTGTCGGATGCAAACATCATGAGCGTAGATGACACCGGGCGCGGCGCGCGCACAAGGGTCGATCGTGTCTCGGGCAATGGCGTGGTGGCGATGGGTCGCGGTTCCGCGACGGTCGGGCTTCGAGCCGGCGACGCCCTTGGTCAATCCTCGAGCATGCCGCCGGGAACAGCGGCTTGCGAGAAGCGCCGTTTTCTGCGATCTTCCGCTCGGAAGATATAGGTCAGTACTACTGACCTATATTCGAGGAACCTTCGAACAACGGCGGAAATCAGCCGATTTTCGAGTGGCTTCTTCTGCCGGATTTCCCCTCGGGGCGGTCCTTTCGGCGACGAGAGGGTATCCCGGGGAGGTTTTCGCGGCGACGAGGATGCGAGAGCCGGCCGATGTCGGCGCCGAATTTTCCCCACCGCGCCGGTCGCGGGGAGGGACGGCGCTCTCCGCGGCCGGGACCGGAGAACACCGGCCGTGCTTCCCATGAGGCGCGGCGAATTGCGAGGATGGATCCCATGGAACGGATCGCGTCGGACGGCTTCCAGAGCACCGCGGCCGCGGAAGCTTCCGCCACCACTCCCGTCGAGGGCTCCGCGCTCGCGACGGTTTCGGCGTTGCCGCCGAAGCAGGGCATGTTCGATCCGGCCGAGAACCGCGACGCCTGCGGCGTCGGTTTCGTCGCCGACATCAAGGGCCGCAAGCGCCGCGACGTGGTGACCGACGCGCTCTTCGTGCTCGAGAACCTCGAGCATCGCGGCGCCGTCGGCGCCGATCCGCTGATGGGCGACGGCGCCGGCATCCTGGTCCAGATCCCGCACGACTTCTTCGTCGCGGCCTGCGCCGAGATCGGCATCACCCTGCCGGCGGTGGGCAAGTACGCCATCGGCCAGATCTTCCTGCCGCGCGACGCCGGCGAGCGCGACCGCGCGGTGGCGATCATCGAGCGCTGCATCGAGGCCGAGGGCATGAGTGTGCTCGGTTGGCGCGAGGTGCCGGTCGACAATTCCAAGCTCTCCGCGGGCGTCAAGGCGACCGAGCCGGTGCAGCGTCAGGTGATCGTCGGCTGCGTCTCGCCGCTCGCCGACCAGGACGCCTTCGAGCGCAAGCTCTACATCGCCCGCAAGCTGCTCTCCGGCGAGGTCTACGAGGCCGACTGGAACGGCGCCACCAAGCGCGATCTCGACGCCTTCTACGTGGTCAGCCTGTCGAGCCGCACCATCGTCTACAAGGGCATGTTCCTGTCCTATCAGGTCGCGGCCTATTTCCCCGACCTCGCCGACGCGCGCTTCGTCTCGGCGCTGGCGCTGGTGCATCAGCGCTTCTCGACCAACACCTTCCCGTCGTGGAAGCTCGCCCATCCCTATCGGATGGTCGCCCACAACGGTGAGATCAACACCCTGCGCGGCAACGTCAACTGGATGTACGCGCGTCAGGCGACCACCACCTCGAAGGTGTTCGGCGACGACATCGAGAAGATCTGGCCGATCTCCTACGAGGGCCAGTCCGACACCGCCTGTTTCGACAACGCGCTCGAGTTCCTGGTGCAGGGCGGCTATTCGCTGACCCATGCGATGATGACGCTCATCCCCGAGGCCTGGGCCGGCAACCAGGTGATGGACGAGGACCGCAAGGCCTTCTACGAGTATCACGCCGCGATCATGGAACCGTGGGACGGGCCGGCGGCGGTGTGCTTCACCGACGGCCGCGCCATCGGCGCCACCCTCGACCGCAACGGCCTGCGCCCCGCCCGCTACATCGTCACCGACGACGATCGGGTGATCCTCGCCTCCGAAGCCGGCACGCTGCCGGTGCCGGAGGACAGGATCGTCGCCAAGTGGCGCCTGCAGCCGGGCAAGATGCTGCTCATCGACCTCGAGGCCGGCCGCATCGTCTCCGACGACGAGATCAAGCACACGATCGCCACCGCCAACCCCTACGCCAAGTGGATCGACGAGACCCAATTGGTGCTCGAGGATCTGCCGGAGGTGCCGGCGCGCGCGCCCAAGACGCTCGAGAGCCTGCTCGATCTGCAGCAGGCCTTCGGCTACACCCAGGAGGATCTCAAGGTCCTGATGCCGCCGATGGCGGTCACCGGGCAGGAGGCGATCGGCTCGATGGGCACCGACACGCCGATCTCGGCGCTGTCGGACAAGTCGAAGCTGCTCTACACCTATTTCAAGCAGAACTTCGCCCAGGTCACCAACCCGCCGATCGATCCGATCCGCGAGGAGCTGGTGATGAGCCTGGTGTCGTTCATCGGACCGCGGCCGAACCTCTTCGACCTCGAGGGGGCGGAGGCGCAGCAGCGGCTCGAGGTGCGCCAGCCGATCCTCACCAACGAGGATCTGGAGAAGATCCGCACCATCGGCGACAACGAGGACTACGGCTTCAAGTCGATCACCATCGACATCACCTATCCGGCCGCCAACGGCGCCTCCGGCATGCGCCCGGCTCTTGACGCCATCTGCGTCCAGGCGGAAGCCGCCGTACGCTTCTCCGCGACCGGTCAGGTCTACAACATCATCGTGCTCTCCGACCGCATGGTCGGGCGCGAGCGCATCGGCATTCCGGCGCTGCTCGCCACCGCCGCCGTCCACCATCACCTGATCCGCAAGGGGCTTCGCACCCGCGCCGGTCTGGTGGTCGAATCGGGCGAACCGCGCGAGGTGCATCACTTCGCGCTGCTCGCCGGCTACGGCGCCGAGGCGATCAACCCCTATCTCGCCTTCGACACCCTGCTGGCGATGAAGGCGCAGTTCCCGGAGAGCGTCGACGAATCCGAGATCGTCTATCGCTACATCAAGTCGATCGGCAAGGGACTGCTCAAGGTCATGTCCAAGATGGGCATCTCGACCTACCAGTCCTATTGCGGCGCCCAGATCTTCGACGCGGTCGGTCTCAAGTCCGACTTCGTCAAGCAGTACTTCTTCGGCACCGCCACCAAGATCGAGGGCATCGGTCTGGAGCAGATCTCCAAGGAGACGGTCGAGCGTCATCGTTCCGCCTTCGGCGGCGACCCGGTCCTGGCGCACGCCCTCGACGTCGGCGGCGAATATGCCCAGCGCATGCGCGGCGAGGCCCACGTGTGGACCGCCGGCACCATCGCCGGTCTGCAGCACGCGGTGCGCAGGAACTCGTTCGAGCAGTTCCAGGCGGAGTTCTCCAAGCCGATCGACGAGCAGAACGAGCGGCTGACCACCATCCGTGGCCTGTTCCGCATCAAGAGCGCCGAGGAGATCGGCCGGACCCCGATCGCGCTCGACGAGGTCGAGCCGGCGGTCGAGATCGTCAAGCGCTTCGCCACCGGGGCGATGAGCTACGGCTCGATCTCGCGCGAGGCGCACACCACGCTGGCGATCGCCATGAACCGCATCGGCGGCCGTTCCAACACCGGCGAGGGCGGCGAGGAGGCGGATCGCTTCAAGCCGCTCGCCAACGGCGATTCGATGCGCTCGGCGATCAAGCAGGTGGCCTCCGGCCGCTTCGGCGTCACCACCGAATATCTGGTCAACTCCGACCAGATGCAGATCAAGATGGCGCAGGGCGCCAAGCCCGGCGAGGGCGGTCAGCTGCCCGGCCACAAGGTCGACGCGGTGATCGGCAAGGTCCGTCACGCCACCCCCGGCGTGCAGCTGATCTCGCCGCCGCCGCATCACGACATCTATTCGATCGAGGATCTGGCGCAGCTGATCTTCGACCTGAAGAACGTCAACCCGACCGGCGAGGTGTCGGTGAAGCTGGTCTCGGAAGTCGGCGTCGGCACGGTCGCCGCCGGCGTCGCCAAGGCGCGCGCCGACCACATCACCATCTCCGGCTTCGAGGGCGGCACCGGCGCCTCGCCGCTGACCTCGATCAAGCACGCCGGCAGCCCTTGGGAGATCGGCCTCGCCGAGACCCAGCAGACGCTGGTGATCAACGGCTTGCGCTCGCGTGTCGAGTTGCAGGTCGACGGCGGCGTGCGCACCGGCCGTGACGTCGCCATCGGCGCCATGCTCGGCGCCGACGGTTTCGGCTTCGCCACCGCGCCGCTGATCGCGGCGGGCTGCCTGATGATGCGCAAGTGCCACCTCAACACCTGTCCGGTCGGCATCGCCACCCAGGACCCGGTGCTCAGGAAGCGCTTCCACGGCCAGCCGGAACACGTGATCAACTTCTTCTTCTTCGTCGCCGAGGAAGTGCGCCGGATCCTGGCGTCGTTGGGCTTCACCAAGCTCTCCGACCTCACCGGCCGCACCGACATCCTCGACAAGAAGCAGTCGATCGCCCACTGGAAGGCCAAGGGCCTCGACTTCACCCGTCTCTTCCACGTGCCGGACGCGGCGCCGGAGGAGAAGCGCCACACCATGCGCCAGACTCATCCGATCGACGACGTGCTCGACCGCAAGCTGATCGCGCAAGCGCAGGCCGCGCTCGACCACAAGCAGCCGGTGCGCATCGAGACCGGGGTGATCAACGTCAACCGCTCGGTCGGCGCCATGCTGTCGGGCGAGGTCGCCAAGCGCTTCGGCCATGCCGGCCTGCCGGAGGACACGATCCACGTCACGCTGACGGGAACCGCGGGCCAGTCTTTCGGCGCCTGGGCGGCGCGCGGCGTGACGCTCGAGCTGATCGGCGACGCCAACGACTATGTCGGCAAGGGGCTCTCGGGCGGCCGTCTGGTGGTCAAGCCCAACCCGATCTCGCGGATCGTGCCGGAGACCTCGATCATCGTCGGCAACACCGTGCTCTACGGCGCGATCGAGGGCGAGTGCTACTTCCGCGGCCTCGCCGGCGAGCGCTTCGCGGTGCGCAACTCCGGCGCCATCGCGGTGGTCGAGGGCGTGGGCGACCACGGCTGCGAGTACATGACCGGCGGCATCGTCGTGGTGCTCGGTCCGACGGGGCGCAACTTCGGCGCCGGCATGTCGGGCGGCATCGCCTATGTGCTCGACGAGGACGGCGGCTTCTCCAAGCGGGTGAACCTCGCCATGGTCGACCTCGAGCCGGTGCCAGAAGAGGACATCCTGCTCGAGAAGCTGCATCACCAGGGCGGCGACCTCGACTTCAAGGGCAAGGTCGACATCTCCGGCGACATGACCCGCCACGACGACGAGCGTCTGTGGCAGCTCATCTCCAGCCATCTCCACTGGACCGGTTCGGCCCGGGCCAAGGAGATCCTGGAGCACTGGGAGGTGTTCCGGCCGAAGTTCGTCAAGGTCATGCCGGTGGAGTACCGCAAGGCGCTCGAGCGGATGCAGCAGAGCCGTCAGGCAGCCGAGTGATCGGCGCCCCGTGACGACGCGGAGGTCGGCCCGGCCGACCTCCGATCCCCGGACACCACCGGCGGTCCTTCCCGACGACGGCGCGCCTCGCTCGCGCCCCGGAGGGGATCGACCCGGACAGACACAGACACGGAGACACCGATGGGCAAGGTCACCGGCTTCCTCGAATACGATCGCCAGGAACTCAAGTACCAGCCGGCGGCGGATCGCATCCGCCACTACCGGGAGTTCATCCTGCCGCTGGGCTCCGCCGACGTCGAACGCCAGGCGGCGCGCTGCATGGAATGCGGCGTGCCCTATTGCCATCGCGGCTGCCCGGTCAACAACCAGATCCCCGACTGGAACGATCTTGTCTACGACGGCGACTACGAGACGGCGTCGAACAACCTCCACTCGACCAACAACTTCCCGGACTTCACCGGTCGCATCTGCCCGGCGCCGTGCGAGGCCGCCTGCACGCTGAACCTGTTCGACGCGCCGGTCACCATCAAGACCATCGAGGCGACCATCGCCGAGAAGGCCTGGGAGGCGGGATGGCTCACGCCCGAACCGGCGCAGGTGAAGACCGGCAAGAAGGTGGCGGTCGTCGGCGCCGGGCCCGCCGGCCTCGCCGCCGCCCAGCAGTTGGCGCGCGTCGGCCACGAGGTCCACGTCTACGAGAAGAACGCCAAGGCCGGCGGCCTGCTGCGCTACGGCATTCCCGACTTCAAGCTCGACAAGGGCGTGGTCGAGCGCCGGGTCCAGCAGTTGGTCGCCGAGGGTGTGCAGTTCCGCTACAACACCACCGTCGGCCTCGACGTCTCGGCCGAGGAACTGGTGGCCTCTCACGACGCGGTGCTGCTCACCGGCGGATCGGAGAAGCCGCGCGATCTGCCGGCGCCGGGCCGCAACCTCGCCGGCATCCACTTCGCCATGGAGTTCCTGCCGCAGCAGAACCGTCGGGTCTCCGAGGAGCCGCTCGGCGAAGTGGCGCCGATCCTGGCGGGCGGCAAGCACGTCGTGGTCATCGGCGGCGGCGACACCGGCTCGGACTGCATCGGCACCTCGGTGCGTCAGGGGGCGCTTTCGGTGACGCAGCTCGAGATCATGCCGCGTCCGCCGGAGAAGGAGGACAAGCTCGCCACCTGGCCGAACTGGCCGATCAAGCTGCGCACCTCGTCCTCCCACGAGGAGGGCGCCGAGCGCATGTTCGGGATCACCGCGACGAAGTTCGAGGGTGTCGACGGCCGCGTCAGCGAGGTCCGTTGCGCCCAGGTCGACGGCAAGTTCCAGCCGATCCCGGGCACCGAGACCGTGCTCAAGGCCGACCTGGTGCTGCTCGCCATGGGCTTCGTCTCGCCGGTGCACGAGGGCATGATCGACGCGCTCGGCGTCGCCAAGGACGGCCGCGGCAACGTCGCGGCCAACGAGGACGACTACGCCACCTCGATCCCCAAGGTCTTCGCCGCCGGCGACATGCGGCGTGGCCAGTCCCTGGTGGTGTGGGCGATCCGCGAGGGCCGTCAGGCGGCGCGCGCCATCGACCTCGCCCTGATGGGCAAGACCGAACTGCCGCGCTGAGGCGTCGACGTCGACCGAATGAACGGCGGCGGCGTGCCCTGCGAGGGGCGCGCCGCCTTCGTTTCAGGGCGCGCGCGGGCTCAGCCGACCGCCACCAGCAGTGAGCCGAGACCGATCAGCGCGACCCCGGCCCAGGCGGTGGGCGTGAGGTGCTCGCCGAGCAGGGTGACGCCGAAGATCGCGACCAGCACCACCGAGAGCTTGTCGATCGGGGCGACGCGGGCGGCGTCGCCGAGCGACAGGGCGCGGAACCAGCAGAGCCACGACGCGCCGGTGGCGAGCCCCGAGAGCACCAGGAACAGCCAGCCGCGCGCCGTGATCTCGCCGGTCGAGCGCCATTCGCCGGTCACCGCGATCAACGCCCCGGCGAAGACGAGGACCACGGCGGTGCGCACCACCGTCGCCAGATCCGAGGGGATGCCGGCGACGCCGAGCTTGGCGAGAATGCCGGTGAGGGCGGCGAAGACCGCCGAGGCGAGAGCCCAGAGAAGCCAGGGAGCGGGTGTGGTCATCGCCGTGTCGCCACTCCGGTTCGGGGGTAGTGCGGTGCGCGATCCGATCGCATCGGCCCGCTCGGTATCTCTATCGGAGCTGTTCCGGTCGGAAAAGCTCCGGGTCACGGCGTCCGGCGCACCATGTCGTCGACGCGGCCGGCGGGCGGGTCGATCGGCAGGCCCTCGACCAGACGGCGATGGGCGGGATTGGCGGCGACGGGGAAGCCGCCGGGCATGTACTCGGCGCCACGGGCCCGGCCGGGCCCGCCGGCGAGGCCGCCGTCGCCGTCCTGGCCGGCGGTGCGGCCGAGGGGGATCACCGGGCCGACGACGCTCCACGGCGCCGGCGGCAACGGCGGCGGGCCGGCGGCGAGCGCTTCCTCGCCCTTGGGCTGGATGGTGGTCTCCTCGGGCAGCGACAGGACGGAAGGCGCCGTCTCGCCGCGCATCACCTTGCGGATCTCCTGTTCGACGAAGAAGGCGAGCTTGCGCTGGCCGACGCGGGTGAAGAGGATGCCGTCGTTGGTGCGCAGCTTCTTGATCTGGCCTTCGACGTCGGGGCCCATCGCGGTGTAGTGGCCCTCCTCGTCGGTGAAGGCGTTCCAGATGTCGACGAAACCGCCGCCGGCGGCCTGGACGCGGGGCCGGGCGAGATCGTTGAGGGCGGAGAGGAAGGCGGCGTAGGCGGCGCGCGCCGTCGGGCGGCGGTCGGCGTCGGCGGTCGGCGGCAGGCCGACCCACCAGAAGGGTTTGCCGGTCGCCTTCAATTGCGCGATGAAGTTGTCGAGGCGCTCGCCATAGACCTTGTTCCACTCCTCGCCGGCGATCTCCAGGCTCTTGGAACCGGGCACCGGGATGGTCTGCCAGTCGTTGACGCCGACCATGACGACGATGAAGTCGGCCTTGTTCTCGGCGAGGACCTTGGGAGCGAGGGTGCTCCATTCGCCCTCGCTCTCGCGGGTCAGGCCGGAGGCGTTGCGGGTCTTGGTGGTGACGGCGATCGAGGGTTCCTCGGCGAAGATCATCTTGAGGCCGGTGCCGAGGCCCTGGGCCTCGATGTCGCCGATCACCAGGACCACCTGGGCATCCGGGTTCTTCGGCGTCTCGACGACGCGCGGCTCGCTCGGTCGTTTCGGCGCGGCGTTCGGATCGGGAATGGCGACGGGTGGCTGGCGGCTCTGCTGCGGCGCGCCGAAGAGCATGCGGAAGAAGCCGCTGACCGGATCGTTCTGGGCGCTCGCGGGCACCGTGCCGCAGACGACGCAGCCGAGCGCGGCGACGAGCAGAAGAGCCCTGGCAAGACCAACGCGCATGAGACGCCTCACCTCGAGATCCGGACATGGGATCCGACCGCGCGTGGCACGCGGCGCCGGATTCGTCGGGGCGTCAGTCTAGAACAAGTTCCCGCCGGACTGAATTCGCTCGCGGGGAAAAGAATCGGCGCGCCACGGCGAAGCGCGATCTCAGCCGCCGCGAAGCCGAGCCAGCACCTTGTCGGAGGGGTAGCCGTCGGCCGGCTGCATGCCGATCGACTTCTGCCAGGCCTGGATGGCGCCCTGGGTCTTCTCGCCGTAGCGGCCGTCGGCGCCGCCGGTGTCGAAGCCCAGCGCGGTCAGCCGCTCCTGCATCTCCTGGGTCTCGGTGAGCGAGAGCGCCCGCTCGTCGACCGGCCAGGGGTGGATGAACCCGCCGTGGCCGGCGATCTTGTCGGAGAGAACGCAGATCGCCAGGGCGTATTTGAAGGACGGATTGTAGGACTTCACGGCGAAGAAGTTCTGGCCGATGGCGAGAGCCGGCCCCTTGACGCCGGCGGGCAGGGAAATCCGCATGACGACGTCGGGTTGCGGGAAATCCTTGCCGTCGGCGCGGCGGATGCCGAGGGCGGTCCACTGGCGGAGCGTCTTCTTGGTCTTGCCGTCGGCGAGGCCGACATCGAATTTCGGAGCGAGGGTCACCTCGTAGCCCCAGTGTTCGCCGCGGCGATAGTGGCCGCGCTCGATCATGTAGCGGGCGGTGCCGGCGAGCCCGTCGTCGGGCTTGCCGAAGGGGTTGATGCGGCCGTCGCCGTCGAAGTCGACGCCCATGTTGAGCCAGACCTCGGGCATCCACTGGGTGTGCCCCATGGCGCCGGCCCAGGAACCGATCATCTCGTCGGGCTGGGCCCAGCCGCGATCGACGATGACCAGGGCGTTGAGGAGTTCCGCCTCCCAATAGGAGCGTCGGCGCGCCTCGCCCCAGGCCAGCGCCGCCAGGCTGGGGATCACCTTGCGCATGTATTTCGGCGCGATCACCAGATCGCCGAAGGAGGATTCCAGCCCCCAGAGGGCGCAGAGGAGGTGGCGGTCGACGCCGTATTTCGCCTCGATGCGATCCCACAGTTGGGCGTATTCGCGGATGCGCTTCTTGCCGGTGGCGACGTTGTATTCGCCCGACCGGCGATCGACGTAACGCCAGATCGGTTCCTGGAACTCGGGCTGGGCCTTGTCGAACTTGTAGACGGCGGTGTCGGGCACGGTGGCGCGCATCACCCGGTCGTAGGTCGCCGGCGAAATCCCCTTGGCGAGGGCCCTCGTGCGGAAGGTCGCGACCCATTCGGTGAATTCGGCGGAGGCCACCGGGGCGGGGCTCGCCGTGGCGGCAGGGCCGGTCTCCGCCTTGGCGATGCCGAGGCCGGCGATCGGCGAGGCCGAGCAGGCGCCGAGTGCCAGCGAGCCGGCGCCGACGAGAAAGCCGCGCCGACTGGTGGTGAGGTCGATCGCCGGTGGCGGCGTGATCGGGTTGCGAGCGGTGGACATCGAGAACTCTCCTCGCCGACGGGCCGCTGCGACACACGACCTCGCGCCGGGGACCGGCGTTTCCTGCCGCCGATCATGGTTAAGAGGAGCTTAACACCGTCTTAACACCCTCCGGTCATTCTCCCGACGGCCGCGATCGGTCGAGCTTTCCCTCGTCCGCCGTCACGGCGCCGCCGAACGTATGGCTTCGTCCGGCTTGCCCGCTTCGAGCCGATCGACTACGCAGGGGTCGGCGCGCATCGAGGGCGGTGCGGCGGCCGCAAAGCCTCGAGCCACGAGAAAGTTCTCGGTATGACGAAGAAGATCCGCAAAGCCGTGTTTCCCGTCGCGGGCCTCGGCACCCGCTTCCTGCCCGCCACCAAGGCGATGCCGAAGGAGATGCTGACGGTCGTCGACAAGCCGGTGATCCAGTACATCGTCGACGAGGCGCGCGAGGCCGGCATCGAACACTTCATCTTCATCACCGGCCGCAACAAGGCGGTGATCGAGGACCATTTCGACATCGCCTACGAGCTCGAGAACACGCTGCGGACGCGCGGCAGGAAGATCGAGCTGGCGATCCTCGACGCCCAGCGTCCCGACGCCGGCACCACCTCGTTCACCCGCCAGCAGGAGCCGCTCGGCCTCGGCCACGCGGTGTGGTGCGCCCGCGAGCTGGTCGGCGACGAGCCCTTCGCGGTGATGCTGCCCGACATGATCATGAAGGGCCACACCAAGAGCTGCCTCGCCCAGATGACCGATGTCTTCGTCGAGACCGGCGGCAACATCGTCGCGGTCGAGGAATGTCCGCCCGACCTCACCCATCAATACGGCATCGTCGGGGTCGGCGAGGCCAGGGGCGATGCCTTCCGCATCACCTCGATGGTGGAGAAGCCGCCGAAGCGCACCGCGCCGTCGAACCTCTTCATCAACGGCCGCTACATCCTCCAGCCGCGGATCTTCGAACTGCTCGAGACCCAGGAGCGCGGCGCCGGCAACGAGATCCAGCTGACCGACTCGATGCGGACGCTGATGGACGAGCAGGAGTTCTGGGGCGTGCGCTTCGAGGGCAAGACCTACGACTGCGGCTCCAAGGTCGGCTTCCTCGCCGCCAACGTCGCCTATGGGCTGGAGCGCCCGGATCTGGTCGCCGACTTCCGCGCCGAGATCGAGGCGATCCTGAAGAGCCTGTGAGGCGTCGCACGGTTTCGAGACGACATCGGCCGGTCCCTCGCGGGGCCGGCCGTCTTCGTTTCGCGGACACCTCGCGGTGGTCGATGCCTCAGCGCTGCAGGCGGACGCCGACCATCACCGCGGCGGCGTCGTAGTTCGCGCCGCCGGCCGAGGAGGTGAAGCGTTCGAGGCTGCCCTTGACGAAGGTCTGGATGTTGCGGTCGACCTTGTAGGTGAGACCGGAACTCAGCACCAGATCGTCCTCGCGCAGGGCGGCGCCGACGTAGCGCTTGTCGGTCAAGGCGATGCCGGCGGAGGCGACGAGGTCGCGGCGCAGGGCGTGCTCGACGGTGACGCCGACGGTGCGGGAGACCGAGCCGGTGGCGCCGACCAGCGTGGTCGCCTCGAAGCTGGTGCGGGCGTCGAGCTTGATCGAGGTCAGGCGGGTCGGCGACCACACCAGTGAGCCGTCGAGGAGCCAGCCGGAGATGTCGGGGAGAGATCCCTTGTCGGGCCGCTCGACGCCCCAGCCGGTCGACAGTTCGCCGCGCAGGGTGGGGCCGAGGTCGGCGACGATACCGCCCTTCAGCGCCGCGCCGGTGGTGTCGCGGGGACTGCCGGCGACGATCGCGTCGTCATAGGCGCGGGTGGAGACCTGGACCTCGGCGAAGGGACGGATCGAGCCCTTCGAGCCCCAGGTCGCCCGCAGGGCGGCGATGTGGCGGGTGTTGTTCTGGACGTCGGCGCCCAGCGCGGTGCCGGAGGTGTTGGTGCCGCCGCTGTAGTCGGCGCGCTCGATGTCGCCGCGCAGGGTGAGCGCCAGGAGGCCGACGTCGCGGGTCAGGCCGAGCGAGGCGGTCGCGGTCTCCACCGTCGCCGGGATGACGGTGTCGGCCGGATTGTCGGCGCTCGACGGCGCCTGGCGGTCGTGGCCCCAGGTGCCCTTGATGTCGAGGCGGGTCTCGTCGCCGAGATCGACGCGGCCGCGAAGGGCGCCCTGGAAGGTCGGCTTGTCGTAGTCGTGGTCGGTGGTGTTGCCGATGTAGGCGCCGCGCAGCTCGAACTCCAGCGAATGGCGCGACCAGTCGGACTTGCCGAGCAGTTCCGGGGCGACGCGATAGGTCATGCCCGAGGCGCCGCCGGCCTTGGTGGCGATGTTCGAACTCCATCCGAGCGAGGATTCGACCGCCGGCAGCCAGGTGAAGCCACCGGTCCTGAGGCCCAGTTGGGCATATTCGTCGTCCTGGATCTCCGCCTCGTCGCGCTTGTCGGCGAGCATGTCGCGGGGCACCGGCTGGGTCGCGGCGAGGGGGCGGGAGGGGCCGCCGTCCTTGACCGACCCGGTCCGAGTGACGGCTTCGATCGGGCCGCGTCGCGCCGCCGCGTTCGCCGAACCATCGGTCGGCTCGGTGCCGGGCGGGAAGGGACGGCCGGTCGTCGGGTCGATCCGGGGGGCGGTGGTCGGCGTACCCTGGTTGGAGGGCGGCGGCGTCGGCGTGCCGATCCGCGTCAGCGTCGCGGCGCGCGGCGAACCGACATCGGCGGCGAGCGGGTCGAGGGCGAGCGGAGGCACGCCGAAGACGTCGGCATCGAGGCCGGGGAGGGGGGCGAGCGCATCGTCGACGGCGTCGCCGGGGCGGGTGGGATCGAGGGCGCCGCGCAACGGCGACGCCTCGGCCGAGGTCCGTGGCGCGCCGGCCCTCGGGGCGGTGGTGCGGACCGTCGGGCGGCGCAGCGTATCGAGGCCAGGATCGGTCACCTCGGCGGGCTGTGTCGGTGACTGAGCGAAGGCGGGGCCGGTGACGAGACTCAGCGCGGAAGCGAGGAACAGGGCATGTCGAGAGTGTCGGAGAGAGCGGCGCGGGTCACGCCCGGGGCTCGCGGCCGCGACCGTCCGGGACGTCGGGGCCGCCCGATCGAGGGGCGAGGCGAGGGCGGGTCGACGACGCATGGTTCCTCGGGCGCGGTCGACGTCTCCCGGCGCGAAGGGAGGCTCGACGGTCTCTTGCCGAAAGGTAAACGTCCATGGTTAACGCTTTCTTTCCGCGCGGGGAGCGGCGCGGGCGCTCGCCCGCCGCCGAGGGTGCGACCCGGCGGCCTCCCCAAGATCCGCTGAATCATGCTAGAGAGCCCGACGCCGCCGGCCTCCACCGGTCGCGAGCGTCCTTCCTTCACGATCGCGGCCGTGGCCGACCAACCGGATTTCGGACGCACCATGGACAAGCCCTTTCTCGCCTCCGCCCGCAAGACCATCGACATCGAGGCGCAGGGCCTCGCGGCGCTGCGCGCCGCGCTCGACGGACGTCTCGGGGCGGCGCTCGAGCGGGCGGTCGAACTCGTCCTCCAGGCGACGGGGCGGGTGATCGTCACCGGCATGGGCAAGAGCGGGCACGTCTGCCGCAAGATCGCCGCGACCATGGCCTCGACCGGCACGCCGGCCTATTTCGTCCATCCGGCCGAGGCCGGGCACGGCGATCTCGGCATGATCACCGCCGACGACGTGGTGTTGGCGGCGTCGTGGTCGGGGGAATCGAGCGAATTGGCGGCGATCCTCGCCTATGCCGGCCGCTTCAAGGTTCCGGTGATCGCCCTGACCTCCAGCGCCGGCTCGACCCTCGGGCGGGCGGCGGACGTCGTCCTCGAACTGCCCAAGGTCGAGGAGGCCTGTCCGCACGGATTGGCGCCGACCTCCTCGACGTTGCTGCAACTGGCGCTCGGCGACGCGATCTCGCTGGCGCTGCTCGAGGGGCGCGGCTTCACCGCCCAGGACTTCCGCGTCTTCCATCCCGGCGGCAAACTCGGCGCGAGCCTCAGGCTGGTGCGCGACGTCATGCACAAGGGCGCGGCGATGCCGCTGGTCGCCTCGGGCACGACGATGAAGGACGCGCTGGTGACGATGACCGGCCGGAGCTTCGGCTGCGTCGGCATCATCGACGGCGACGGCCGGTTGATCGGCATCGTCACCGACGGCGATCTGCGCCGCCATCTCTCCGACCACCTGCTGACCTGCTCGGTCGACGAGATCATGACCGTCGGACCGAAGACCATCCGGCCCGACATGTTGCTCGCCCGGGTGATCGAGATCCTGTCGTCGTCGTCGATCACCGCCCTGTTCGTGCTCGAGGAGGGGCGTCCGGTCGGCATCGTCCACATGCACGACCTGCTCCGGGCCGGCGTCGCCTGAGGCGGCCGACCCGACCCCTCCGCCCATTCCGCGGCCTTTCTCGGCGTGGCGGGCTCACTCGGCGGGGTCGACCACCAGTGTGGTGCCCTGGACGCCGCGCACCACCACCTTGGCTCCGGCCGGCAGCAGCGGGCCGGTGATGCGCCACACGCCATCGGCGATGGTGAGGCTGCCGCCGTTCTCCGACAGCGGCTCGGCGAGGGTGAAGACACGGCCGATCAGGCGGCCGGCGCGGTCGTTGAGGAGCGGTTCGGCGGAGCGGCTGTCGTCGCGCAGGAACCAGCGCCGGCCCAAGAGCAGCAGGACGACGGACGTCCCCGCCCAGATCAGCGCCAGGGTCTGCACCGGCCAGTCGACGATCAGCGCCAGGACGCCGACCAGGAGGCCGGCGACCCCGAACCACACCAGCACGAAGCCGGGCAGCACCAGTTCGAGGGCGAGCAGCACCAGGCCGAGCACCCACCAGCTCCAGGCGCCGTAACGTAGAAACAGGGTCTCGAGCGCTTCGAGCATGGTCATGCCTCCGCTCTCAGATCCGGGTGTCGGGAACGCCGGTGGGACGGCGGCGCTGTTCACCGGTCTCGCCGAAGGTGGCCTTGGCGATCTCGGCGATGCCGGCGACCGCGCCGAGGATCGAGGTGGCGTCGACCGGCAGCATCAGCACCTTCTGATTGGGGGCGGAGGCGAGTTGGCCGAGGGCCTCGACGTATTTCTGGGCGACGAAGTAGTTGAGCGCCTGGACGTCGCCGGCGGCGATCGCCTTCGACACCATCTCGGTCGCCTTCGCCTCGGCCTCGGCCGAGCGCTCGCGCGCCTCGGCGTCGCGGAAGGCGGCTTCCTTGCGGCCTTCCGCCGCCAGGATCAGCGCCTGTTTCTGGCCTTCGGCCTTGAGGATCTCGGACTGCCGCATGCCCTCGGACTCGAGGATGGCGGCGCGCTTGT
This sequence comes from Prosthecomicrobium sp., assembly GCA_048497495.1. Classification (GTDB taxonomy): domain Bacteria; phylum Pseudomonadota; class Alphaproteobacteria; order Rhizobiales; family Ancalomicrobiaceae; genus JAFHCF01. Next base: position 14,634 of record JAFHCF010000079.1, on the reverse strand, counting down.
CTCGCTCGGCCTTCATCTGGCGACCCATCGAGGCGACGAGGTCGGCGGGCGGCACGATGTCCTTGATCTCGATGCGGGTGACCTTGAGGCCCCAGGCCTCGGCGGCGGCGTCGACGACGTGGAGCAGCTTGGTGTTGATCTCGTCGCGATGCGACAGGAGCAGGTCGAGCTCCATCGAGCCCATGACGGTCCGGATGTTGGTCATGGTCAGGTTGAGGATCGCCACCTCGAGCTGCTGCACCTCGTAGGCGGCGCGGGCGGCGTCGAGGATCTGATAGAAGGCGACGCCGTCGACGGCGACGGTGGCGTTGTCCTTGGTGATGACCTCCTGGGTCGGCACGTCCAACACCTGTTCCATCACCGAGAGCTGGGCGCCGACCCGGTCGATGAAGGGCAGGATGACGTTGAGCCCGGGCTTCAGGGTGCGGGTGTAGCGGCCGAAGCGCTCGACCGTCCAATTCTGGCCCTGGGGCACGGTCTTGACGCCGGCGAAGAAGACCAGGACGAGCAAGGCCAGGAAGACGATGATGACGATGTCGAATCCGGTGAGCGAAAATCCGTTCATGGTCTTCTCCCAGTGTCCTCGCGCCGCCCGGTGGGGGGCGAGTCGTGACCTCGTGTCGATCTCGGCACAGTGTATCCACTTCTTGACCGTACCGCGACGCCGGGAGCGTCGCACGGACGTTTCGTGAGCGGCCTCAGATCCAGCCGGCGAGTTCGCGCCGGGCGACCGCCTCGATCACGTCGATGCCGAGGGCCGAATCGTTGAGGCAGGGCACGAGATGGAACTTCTCGCCGCCGGCCTCGCGGAAGAGGCCGGCGACCTCGTGACCGATCTCCTCGAGCGTCTCGAGACAGTCGGCGGCGAAGCCGGGGGTGATCACCGCCAACCGCTTCACCCCCGTACGCGCCAGTTCGGTGACGGTCTCGGCGGTGTAGGGCCGCAGCCATTCCGCCTTGCCGAAGCGCGACTGGAAGGTCATGCGCAGGCGGGTCTCGTCGAGGCCGGTCATCTCGCGCAGGAGCCGCATGGTCTTGGCGCAGTGGCACCAATAGGGGTCGCCCTTGTCGAAGTAGCTCTTCGGAATGCCGTGGAAGGAGGCGAGAATCGCCTCCGGCTCCCAGTCGAGCGTCGCCAGTTCGGCCTGGAGGCTCGAGGCGAGGGCGGAGACATAGGCGGGATCGTCGTGCCAGGGCGGGGCGACGCGCAAGGCCGGCTGGCGGCGCATCCGCTTCAACGCGTCGAAGGCTGCGTCGGCCACCGTGGCGGTGGTGGCGGCGGCATATTGGGGATAGAGCGGCACCACCAGGATGCGTTCGCAGCCGCGCGCGACGAGGGCGTCGAGGCGGGCGGCGATCGACGGGTTGCCGTAGCGCATCGCCCAGTCGACGACGAGGCGGTCTCCTGCATCGGCGAGGCGGGTGGCGAGGGCCTCGCCCTGCGCCCGGGTGATGGTCTTGAGCGGACCCTCGTTGAGTTCGTGGTTCCAGATCGTGTCGTAGTCGCGGCCCTTGCGGCCCGGTCGGGTGGTGAGGATGATCAGATTGAGGATCGGCCACCAGATCGCCCGCGGCACCTCGATCACCCGGCGGTCGGAGAGGAACTCCTTCAGATAGCGCCGCATCGACCAGAAGTCGGTGGCGTCGGGGGTTCCGAGATTGACCAGCAGCACGCCGACGCGGCCGGTCTCGATCCGGGGATGGTCGGCGGGCAGGCGCGGCGCGCGAGCGGGGTCGAGGGCGGCGGAGCCGAGGGAATGGGGTCGGGCCATGGGGGCGTTCGGTCCTCGTCGGCGATTTTATTGCGGTCCACGGGCGAGCATACGCGCCGTCCGACGCTTCGGATCGCCGGGAAGTGATGGCGAGAGCCTCGCACGTCACTTGCCTGAGGCGAAGTGTTACGTTATAACATCCGCCATGAACATCACCTCGATCATGCCGCAAGATCGGACATCGCGAAACGCCGAGCCGGCCTCCGGGCGAACCGCCGCGCCGATCGCGGCCGGTTCGTACGACCACGACCACGCCGTGGGCGGGAACGACCACGAGCACGGCCATCTTCACGACCACGACCACGACCACGACCACGCCCACGGGCCGGCGATGCCGGCGCGGCTGCCGTTCTCGCTGGTCAGGATGTCGCTCGTCGGGCGGCTCGCCATCGCGGCGGGCGTCGCGGCGCTGCTGTGGGGCGCGACGCTGTGGGCGGTGACGCCGATCGGCGGTTGAGGGAGAACGCGACATGGCCGGCACCGCATCGGCGGCGATCGAATTCGACGACCTGACGCTGGGCTACGACCGCCATCCGGCGGTCCATCATCTCACCGGTCGCATCCTCCGGGGGGCCCTGACGGCGGTGATCGGGCCCAACGGCGCCGGCAAGTCGACGCTGCTCAAGGGGCTCAGCGGGGCTCTGTCGCCGCTCGGCGGGTCGATCCGTCTCGACGGGTTCGATCGGCGCGACATCGCCTATCTGCCGCAGGTCACCGAGGTCGACCGGTCGTTTCCCCTGTCGGTGTTCGATTTCGTCGCCCTCGGCCTGTGGCGGCGGGTCGGCGCCTTCGGCGGCATCGGCCGGCGACGGGCCGGCGCGATCACCGAGGCGCTGGCGGCGGTGGGTCTCGTCGGTTTCGAGACGCGGCCGATCGGCACGCTGTCGGGCGGGCAGATGCAGCGGGTGATGTTCGCCCGGCTCCTGGTCCAGGACGCGGCGGTGATCCTGCTCGACGAACCGTTCAACGCCGTCGATCAACGCACCACCGAGGATCTGGTGGCGCTGGTCGAACGCTGGCACGGCGAGGGCCGCACCGTGATCGCGGTGCTGCACGACCTCGGCATCGTCGCCTCGCTGTGTCGCGACGCCTTGTTGATCGCCCGCGAGAAGGTCGCCTGGGGGCCGACGGCCGAGGTGATCACCGAGGCGAATCTCGGCACCGCGCGGCGGATGATCGAGGCCTTCGACACCCACGCCCATGTCTGCGAGCGGCCGGCCGCCTGAGGCGACGGACGGTTCCCGAACTCCACGCGGCGCGGCGCGCCGAGGATCCGAGCGATGCTATCGTTGTTCCACGACCTGGTGGTCGCGCCCTTCGGCGAATTCGAATTCATGCGCCGGGCGCTGGTCGGGGCGCTGGCTCTGGCGGTCGCCGGGGCGCCGGTCGGCGTCTTCCTGATGCTCCGGCGGATGTCGCTGACCGGCGACGCCATGTCGCACGCCATCCTGCCGGGGGCGGCGATCGGCTATCTCTTCGCCGGACTGTCCCTGCCGGCGATGACGCTCGGCGGGCTCTTCGCCGGCGTCACGGTGGCGGTCGGGGCGGGAGCGGTGGCGCGGGCCTCGGTGCTCAAGGAGGACACGGCGCTCGCCGCCTTCTATCTCCTGTCGCTGGCGCTCGGCGTCACCATCGTCTCGGCCAAGGGCTCCAACGTCGATCTCCTGCACGTGCTGTTCGGCACGGTGTTGGCGCTCGACGATCAGGCGCTCTACCTGATCGTCGGCATCGCCACCGTGACGCTGGTCGGCTTCGCCGTGATCCTGCGGCCGCTGGTGATGGAATCGATCGATCCGATCTTCCTCGCGTCCGTCGGACGGGTCGGGGCGATGGTCCATCTCGCCTTCATGGCGCTGGTGGTCCTGAACCTCGTCGGTGCCTTCCATGCGCTCGGCACGCTGCTCGCCGTCGGCATGATGATGCTGCCGGCGGCCAGCGCCCGGCTGTGGGTCGACGATCTCACGGCGTTGATCGGCGTCGCCGCCCTGATCGGCGCGGCCTCGGCGCTCGGCGGCCTGCTCGTCTCCTACCACCTCAGCCTGCCCGCCGGTCCGGCGATCATCCTGACCGCCGGCGCCTTCTATTTCCTGTCGCTGGTCTTCGGCCGGCGCGGATTGTTCGTCGGCCGGTTCGCCGGGCGACACCTGGAAGCCTGAACCCGTTCCTCCTTTCGGAGATCTCACGATGATCCACGTCTCTCGCCGCTTCCTCCTCGGCGCCGTCGCCGGCTTGGGCCTGGTCGGCCTCGCGTCCGCCACGCCCGCCACCGCGCAATCGGCGAAGCTGCCGGTGGTCGCCTCGTTCTCGATCCTCGGCGACTTCGTCGGGAAGGTCGGCGGCGACCGGGTGAGTGTGAAGGTGCTCGTCGGTCCCGACGGCGACGCCCATGTCTATGAGCCGACGCCCGCCGACGCCAAGGCGGTCGCGGCCTCGAAGCTGGTCTTCGTCAACGGCCTCGGCTTCGAGGGCTGGATGGGCCGCCTCGCCAAGGCGTCGGGCACCTCGGCGACGATCGTCACCACGACCGCCGGCATCGAAACGCACGAGATGGCCGACGACGATCACGACGAGGCGCCGGCCGCCGCCGCGAAGAAGGGGCACGACCACGATCACGCCGCCAAGGGTCACGACCACGGCGGGCTCGATCCTCACGCCTGGCAGTCGGTCGCCAATGCCGCGATCTACGTCGCCAACATCCGCGACGCGCTCGTCGCCGCCGATCCGGCCGGCAAGGCGAGCTACGAGGCCAATGCGGCGGCCTATCTCGCCGAGATCGCGGCGCTCGACGCGGAAGTGAAGGCGGCGGTCGCCAAGGTGCCGGCGGATCGTCGGCGGGTGATCACCAGCCACGACGCCTTCGGCTATTTCTCCGCCGCCTACGGCATCGATTTCATCTCGCCCCAGGGCATCTCGACCGAAACCGAAGCGACCGCCAAGGATGTGGCCGAGCTCGTCCGCCAGATCCGCAAGGAGAAGATCACGGCGGTCTTCGTCGAGAACATGACCGATCGTCGTCTCGTCGACCGCATCGCCGAGGAGACGGGGGTGAAACTCGGCGGCGAACTCTTCGCCGACGCCCTCTCGCCGAAGGGTGGACCCGCCCCCACTTATGTCGATATGGTCCGCCACAACGTGACGCTCCTGACCCGGGCGATGATCGGCGCCTGAGTTTCCGCGCCGTCGTCCCCCCCGATCGATGAAGACCTGCGATCTCTCCGGCGTCCGCCGGGGAGATCGTTCGTTCGAAGGATATGACATGTCGACTGCCGCGCTTCCTCCGATCCCCGTCACCGTGCTCACCGGCTATCTCGGCGCCGGCAAGACGACGCTGCTCAACCGCATCCTCACCGAGGACCACGGCAAGAAATACGCGGTGATCGTCAACGAGTTCGGCGAGATCGGCATCGACAACGACCTCGTCGTCGACACCGACGAGGAAATCTTCGAGATGAACAACGGCTGCATCTGCTGCACCGTGCGCGGCGATCTGATCCGCATCATCGAGGGGCTGATGAAGCGCAAGGGCCGCTTCGACGCGGTGCTGATCGAGACCACCGGCCTCGCCGATCCGGCGCCGGTCGCCCAGACCTTCTTCATGGACGACGACGTCCGCTCCAAGACCCGGCTCGACGCCATCGTCACGGTCGCCGACGCCAAGAACCTCTTGGCCCGCATCGGCGACAGCCCCGAGGCCGAGGACCAGATCGCCTTCGCCGACGTGATCCTGCTCAACAAGACCGACCTCGTCAGCGCCGACGAACTGGCGGTGGTGCGCGACGAGATCCTGGCGATCAACCCTTACGCGGACGTGATCGAGACCGAGCGCTGCGCCGTCGATCTGGCGCGCGTGCTCGATCGCGGCGCCTTCGATCTCAACCGCATCCTGACGGTCGAGCCGGACTTCCTGACGTCCGGTCACCACCATCACGACGAGACGGTGAAGTCGATCTCGCTCACCGCCGGCGACATGGAGCCCGAGGTGTTCTTCGACTGGATCAACCGCGCCACCCAGGAGCAGGGGCCGAAGATCCGCCGGCTCAAGGGCATCATCGCCTTCAAGGACGATCCCGAGCGCTACGTCGTCCAGGGCGTCCACATGCTCGTCGAGGGCGACCACCAGCGCGAATGGAAGGCCGACGAGAAGCGCGAGAGCCGGCTCGTCTTCATCGGCCGCGATCTCGACTTCGCCGCGCTGCGCGCCGGCTTCGAAGCCTGCAGGGCCTGACATCCATGGCGATCGTCGACCCCTTCGAACTCGACGGCTTCGTCGTCGCCTGCGGTTTCCTCGGCGAGACGGCGGTCTTCGCCCTCGGCGACGGGCGGATCGCCCTGCGTGACGGCGAGGCCTCGCGCCGCGTCGTCGCCCACGACGGCGGCATTCTCGCCGGCCGCCTCACCGCCGACGGTCGGGCGATCCTCACCTCGGGCGACGACGGCCGGGTGGCGCGCACCACCGCCGACGGGGCGAGCGAGACGCTGTTCGAGAAGCCGGGCAAATGGCTCGACCAGGTGGCGGAGGGCCCGCAAGGGGCGATCGCCACCGCCGCCGGCCGGATGGCCTGGGTGCGGCTCGCCGACGGCCGGGTGATCGAATTCCCCCACGAGAAGTCGGTCGGCGCCGTCGGCTTCCTGCCCAAGGGGCTGAGGCTCGCCACCGCCACCACCGACAAGGCGATGCTCCACTGGGTGACCGCCAAGGGCGATCCGGTGGATCTTCCGTGGAAGGGGGCGCACACCGGCATCACCGCCTCGCCGGACGGCCGCTTCCTGGTGACGACGATGCAGGAGCCGGCGCTGCACGGCTGGCGCATCGACGACATGAAGCACATGCGGATGACCGGCTATCCGACCAAGGTGAAGTCGATCTCGTGGTCGGCCAAGGGGCGGTTCCTCGCCACGGCGGGGGCCAATGCCGCGATACTCTGGCCGTTCCTGACCAAGGACGGACCGATGGGCAAGAACCCGCTGCAACTGGGACCGCGCGACCGCATCGTCGCCCAGGTCGCCTGCCACCCGTCCGAGGACGTGGTGGCGATCGGCTACGACGACGGCATGATCATGGCGGTGCGTTTCGGCGATCAGGCGGAAGTGCTGTTGCGCAGAGCGGGCACGGCGCCGCTCACGGCGCTGGCTTGGGACCGAGGCGGCGTGCGGGTGGCCTTCGGGGCGGAGAACGGCGAGGCCGGGATCATCGACATCCGCGCCTGAGGCGGAGGCGGGACCTCCTCGCCGGCCTCAATCCTCCAACGCTTCGCGCCGAGGTTTGCCGAGGCCGAAGGCGAGACCGCCGGCGAGGGCCGCCATGGCGAAGCCGGCGGGCGTCAGGCCGAGGCGGGCGAGGGGGGCGATCTCCCACAGGATCGCCGCCATGTAGAGGGCCGAGGTCAGGGTGGTGAAGATCAGGGCCGCCCAGAGTGGCTTCGGCACTTCCCAGAGGCGGGCGCCGCGCCAGGCGTCGTCGGTGGTCTCGAACAGCACCAGGGCGGCGAGGTTGAGGACGACGAAGACGATGGTGGCGGCGATGAGCCGGAACGGGATCGTCACCTCCGGGCCGGCGGAGGCGAGGAACGCGCCGGCGCGGCGGGTCTGGATGGCGATCTCGGGCGAGAGAGCGACGATCATGCCGGGGAGTTGAAGCGCGCCCTTCGGCGCGGTGGGATCGATGTGACCAAAGGTCAGCAGCAATACGGCGACCGACGCCGAGATCAATGCCGCGCCGACGTAGGACGCCACGACCCGCATGTTCTTCTCCCCCCTTTTCCCCGATGCCGGCGGCATCTTGTGGGAAGACTCGTCTTCTTTTCGTTTACGCCACCGGCCTTCGGCGCATTTTCGCCGAAGGCCGGTGAGGTCGGTCAGCTCGCCTTGATCGAGGCGAGGAAGTGGTCGACACGACCGGTGAGGTCGGCGGTACGGCCGTCGATGCTCTCGGCGAGTTTGAGGAGGCCGTCGGCATTCTTCACCGAACCGGCGACCACCAGATCGATCTCGCGGATGTCGCTGTTGACTTCGCCGGTGGCGCGCGCCGCGTGGGCGACGTTGCGGGCGATCTCGTTGGTGGAGGCGCTCTGCTCCTCGACGGCGGCGGCGACCGCGACGGTGATGGTGTCGATGGTGCGGATGGTGGCGCCGATGGTCTCGATCGCCTCGACCGAGGCGCGGGCCGTGGTCTGCATCTGGATGATCTGCTGGGAGATTTCCTCGGTCGCCTTGGCGGTCTGGTCGGCGAGCGCCTTGACCTCGCTCGCCACCACGGCGAAGCCGCGCCCGGCGTCGCCGGCGCGCGCCGCCTCGATGGTGGCGTTGAGCGCCAAGAGATTGGTCTGCTCGGCGATCGAGCGGATGAGATTGACGACGTCGCCGATCTTCTGGGCGGAGCTGGCCAGGCCCTGGACCGAGGACGAGGACCGGTCGGCGGTCTCGACGGCGGCGCGGGCGGTGGCGGTCGCCTCGGTGACGCGGGCGTTGATCTCGGCGACGGAAGCCGAGAGCTCCTCGGCCGCGGCGGCGACGGTCTGAACGTTCTCGTTGGCGCGGGTCGAGGATTCGGCGACCGAGCGGGTCCGGCCGGAGGCGGATCCGGCGTCGTCGATCTGGCCGCGCGCCGCCTGGGACAGGGTGGCGGCGGCTTGGGCGAGCTGCGAGGAGACGTCGCGAATCTCGATCTCGAAGGCGCCGATGGCGGTCTCGACCCGGGTCTGGCGTTCGGCGCGGGCGCGGCCCTCCGCCGACAGCGACTGTTTCATCGTCTCGGAGCGTTCGACGGCGTCGCGGAAATCGGCGACGGCGCCGGCGATGCGGCCGATCTCGTCGCCACGGTCGCGATGGGGCACCTCGACGGCGGTCTCGCCGCCGGAGATGGCCGACATGGTGTCGATCAACTGGGCGATCGGGCGGGCGATCTGGGCGCGGGCGGTCCAGATGCCGAGGCCGCCGACCAGGAGGCAGATCAGGATGAGGGTCCCGTCGACGACGCGAGAGATGTCGGCGAGGCGGTCGAGCGCGACGCCGGTGCGGCCGGCCTGGGCCTGCAGGCCGGCGGCGAGCGCCTCGAGATCCTTGTTGAGCGCCGAGCGCACCGATCGGTTGGCGTCGTTGTCGCCCAATTCGCGGGCCACGGCGGAGCCCTCGGCGATACCGCGACGGGTCATCTCCAGACGGAAGTCGCGGAACTGGGCGACGCGGGCCTTCATCTCGTCGAACTTGGGACGAAGCGCCGGATCGATGTCCTTTTCCCATTCGGCGACCGCGGCGACGGTCTTGTCGAGCGACTTGGCCAAGCCGTCGGCGAACTTCTTCAGCTTCGCCGGCTCCTCGGACATGTAGACGCCGCGGCTGTCCATCACCACGGCATAGACGAGGCCGTTGATCTTCTCGACATGCGCCTGACCGAGGAAGGCCTGGCGCATCGAGTCGTCGAGACGCCCCTGTTCGCTTCCGGACCACAGATTGAAGGCTCCGAAGATCACCGACACGGCGATCGCGGAGACGAAGAGCAGGGTGAATTTAGACGAGATCGACCAGTTCTTCATCGGAGGGGCACCTTTTGAGGTTTCCCCCAAAAGTCTGCCTCGATGATGAAAAAAGAGTTGATTGTTTCTGGTGAAATTTGAAACGGTATCTGAAATAACAGCTCTCGCCACAAAACACGGCCGAAGATCAGGTCTTCGGCCGCGTTCCGAATTCGAACCAAATCTCAGCGAGATGGTTCGGAGAGAGTTGTTGACCCAAGGTCAATGCACCAGGACATTGCGGAACGACCACGGGTTGGTCGAATCGATGTCCTCGGGGAAGAGGCCCGGCCGACCCTCGAGCGGGGTCCAGTCGGTGTAATAGCCACAGACCGGGCCGAGGTAGGCCTTCTGCACCTCGAGGCAACGCTCGTGGTCCATCTCGTCGGCCTCGACGATGCCGGCCTTCGGGTTCTCCAGCGCCCAAACCATGCCGGCGAGGACGGCGGAGGAGACCTGGAGCCCGGTGGCGTTCTGATGGGGGGCGAGCACCCGGGTCTCCTCGATGGAGAGCTGCGAGCCGTACCAATAGGCGTTCTTGGCGTGGCCGTAGACCAGCACGCCGAGTTCGTCGATGCCGTCGACGATCTCGTTCTCGTCGAGGATGTGGTGGGCCGACTGTTGCCGGCCCTCGGCGCCGAACATCTCGTGCAGCGACAGAACCGCGTCGTCGGCGGGATGGTAGGCGTAGTGGCAGGTCGGGCGGAAGTCGGGCTTCGCCGCCTCGCCCACGGTGTAGTAGTCGGCGATCGAGATCGCCTCGTTGTGGGTGACGAGGAAGCCGTATTGGGCGCCGGGCGTCGGGCACCAGCTGCGCACGCGGCTGTTGGCGCCGGGCTGGAGCAGGTAGACCGCCGCCATGCAGCCCTTCTCATGGGTGCGGGCGTTGTCGGGCATCCAGGTCTCGGCCGTGCCCCAGCCGAGTTCGGCCGGCTGCAGGCCCTCGGAGATGAAGCCCTCGACCGACCAGGTATTGACGAAGACGTCGCGCGGCTTGGGGGTCTTGGAGCGCTGGGTGTCGCGTTCGGCGATGTGGACGCCCTTGACGGCGAGCGACTGCATGAGCCTGCCCCACCCGTCGCGGCTCGTCGGCGTCTCGGTCGTCACGCCGGTGTCGCGGGCGATGTCGAGGAGGGCGGCCTTGACGAACCAAGAGACCATGCCGGGATTGGCGCCGCAGCAGGAGACGGCGGTGGTGCCGCCCGGGTTCTTCGCCTTCTCGGCGCGAACGGTCTCGCGCAGGGCGTAGTTGGAGCGATCGGCGGTCTTCATCGTCTTGTCGAAATAGAAGCCGAGCCAGGGTTCGACGACGGTATCGATGTAGAGGGCGCCCAGTTCGCGGGCGAACTTCATCAGGTCGAGCGAGCCGGTGTCGACCGAGAGGTTGACGATGAAGGCCTGACCCTCGCCGGCGGTGACGAAGGGAGTGAGCAGATCGCGGTAGTTCTCCTTGGTCACCGGCTGGTGGACGAAGGCATAGCCGCGCGCGTCGACGAGTCCGCGGTCCGCGTCGGAGGGATCGATCACCACCAGGCGCGACTTGTCGAACTCGAAATGGCGTTCGATCAGCGGAAGGGTGCCGCGGCCGATCGAGCCGAAGCCGATCATCACGATGGGGCCGGTGATCTTGCCGTGGATCGGCCAATTCGTCATTCTTCGTCACTCCGTGGTTGGGCGCCGGGCGCCCGAATGAGCGAGGCCGCTCAAAAAGGCGAGGCCGCCCGCCGTCAATCCCGGAACGCGCGGCTGTGATCACAAAACAGAGCCGAACCGTCAGGTCAACGGAAAAGCGCGTCGTCGAACCGTCACCGATGGGCGGAGGCGCGGTGCGCGGCGACGTCGCTTCCCGTGCGGCGGGCTCTGGTGCTCCTGCGCGCGGCGAGGTTAAACTCGGCGTGACCCGTCGCCATGCGACGAAGGCGGCGCTCGGGCGGACGCGGAGACGATGTGACATGATCGGTCGGGGAACAGTCGCGGCATCGATGCTGCTCGCGGCGATGGCGACGGCGGGCCCAGTCCAGGCGCAGGGCGCGGGGTCGGGCACGGCGTCCCGCCTGCCGCGCGGCGACTACGAGACCCATTGGCGGCAGTCGGGCGGCGATTGGCGATCGCAGGTCACCCGCACGACCTTCGCCGGCTGCGCCTATCCGGCCGACACCGCCTGCGGCAAGCCGGCGAAGGGGCGCTACCGCGCCGGGGCGAGCGTGCCCTACAATGCCTTCGGCTGCACGCGGCCGGCGATCACCGTGCAATGCGTGGTGCAGAAGGCCGGGCTCGGCATGCCCGACGCCACCGATGCGAGGGACACGCGACCGCCGGCCACCGGCTTCACCAGCGGCCGCTACGTGTTGAAGACCTCGGCCTACAGCGCCGTGGTCGATCTGACCTTCACCGGTGATCGCTTCCGAGGTGTCTCCGACTGGAGCCTGCCCAGCGCCCATCGCGACCCGATCGTCCACGGACGGATCACCGACGGGTCGATCAGCTTCACCCGGCTGTGTCGCGGGCGGAGGGATTGCGTGCAGAAATTCGCCGGGACGGTGACCGGCAACCGGGCGAGCGGCCTGTGGGCCGGCCCCGGCCTCGGCGCCGAGCGTTTCCGGTCGTGGATGCTCCAACCGGAGTGACGGCGGGACACGAGGTTCGGCGTCACGCCTCCTCGTCGTCCCCCCGGCGGCGGATCACCGCGGCGAGGCGGGCGGCGCCGAACTTGTCGGCGGGGTCGAGCTCGACCGCCTTGGCCAGTGCCTCGAGGCCGGCGGTGAGGTCGCCGAGGCGGGCCTTGCAATAGCCCCAGGCGATCAGCGACTGGAGGAAGAGGCGGGGCCCCTCGTCGTAGCCGTCGAAGGCCGCCGCGCCGGGGGCGACGGCGCGCCAGTCCCCGGGCACGTCGAGATCCCGGGCGGCGGCGGCGATGCACCATTCGGCGTGTGGCACCGCTTCGGCGAGGCGACCGTCGTAGAAATAGAATTTGTAGGCGCCCATGCGCACGGCGCGGTCGTCGGGGGCGACGGTCAACGCCTCGAGCACGGCGGCTTCCGAGGCCCCCGGCGCGGTGCGGGCGGCACGCGCTCCCTCGAGCACGGCGAGGGCGTCACGCGAACGATCGATTTCGATGGCTTCCTCACCCACGGCCGTCTCCTTCGCGACAAACGCCGACACGCCCGCGCCGGAAGAGTCCGACGCGGGGCGTTTTCCAGGGGAGATAGCAAGAGGGCTGCCAAGTCGGAGGGAAGGGCGCGACCTCGCGATGAGCGCGCGGAATTTACCGGGGGCGTCTCGGTGCGCCATGTTCGAGGCCCCGCCGATGGCGGGGCACCTCACCATGAAGCGCTCCGATTTTCTCGAGTTCGTCGAAATTCGAAAACCAATACAGACGCTTCATGGTGAGGCGCGAGCGCGCCTCGAACCATCGAGCACGACCGTCGGATCGGGTCGTGCTCCGCACTCCCGCGGGCGGATCGGGTCGTGCTGCGCACTCCCGTGGGCGGACCGGGTCGTGCTCGGCACTCACGCGGCGCGGACGGCTTCCTCCGGAGTGCCGGTGGCGACGACCATGCCGGTGGCGCCTTCGAGCGCGCCGGCGACGAGTTCCAGGCCGAGGAAGCGGGCGCGTTCCACCGGGCCGGGCAGGTCGAGGCCGAGCGTGAGGTCGGGCGAGAAGCCGAAGCGGGCGTAGTATGGCGCGTCGCCGACCAGCACGATCGAGCCGTGGCCGAGACGGCGGGCGCGATCGATCGCCACCTCCATCAGGGCGCGGCCGAGGCCGAGCGAGCGGGCGTCCTCGGCCACCGCGATCGGGCCGAGCATCAGCGTCGCGCCGGCGGATCCCGCGTCGACGTGCCAGAGCCGCACCGTGCCGATCAGCCGACCGGCGTCGTCGTGGGCGACCAGGGCGAGGCCTTCGGCCGGGCGGCGACCCTCGCGTAGGCGTTCGCAGGTCTTGGCGGAGCGGGCGGCGCCGAAGGCGGCGTCGAGCAGCCCTTCGCGCGCCGCGACGTCGTGGCGACGTTCGTCACGCAGGCGGAAGCCGGGGGAGGCGAGGGCGGCGAGTTGAACGCGATGCATGGTCGAGGTCCTCGCTGTGAGCGGACGACGACCCTCGTGCCGGAACGGGTTCCGGCCGGTCGGGAGCGGCTGACGGGGAAATCCGGCCCGAGGTCGGGCCGGCGGGTCATCGATCAGATGACGTAGCTCTTCAAGGGCGCGAAGCCGTTGAACGCCACCGCCGAATAGGTGGTGGTGTAGGCGCCGGTGCCCTCGATCAGCACCTCGTCGCCGATGGCGAGGCTGATCGGCAGGAAATAGGGCTCGCGCTCGTAGAGCACGTCGGCGGAATCGCAGGTCGGGCCGGCGAGGACGCAGGGCGCCTTCTCGTCGTGGTCACGATCCGTGGTGATCGGATAGCGGATCGCCTCGTCCATGGTCTCGGCGAGGCCGCCGAACTTGCCGATGTCGAGATAGACCCAGCGCACCTCGTCGTCGTCGCTCTTCTTGGAGACGAGCACGACTTCCGACTTGATGATGCCGGCGGAGCCGACCATGCCGCGACCCGGCTCGATGATGGTCTCGGGCGTGTGGTTGCCGAAGTGGGTCAGGATGGCGTCGGAAATGGCCTGGGCGTAGGCCTGCACCGCCGGGACGTCCTTGAGATACTTCGTCGGGAAACCACCGCCGAGATTGACCATGCGCAGATGGATGCCGCGCTCGGCCATCTCCCGGAAGATCCAGGCGGCGGAAGCCACGGCGGCGTCCCAGGCGCCGGTGTCGCGCTGCTGCGAACCGACGTGGAAGGAGACGCCGTAGGCATCGAGGCCGAGACGATGGGCATGCTCGAGGATGCGCGGCGCCATCGCGGGATCGCAGCCGAACTTGCGGCTGAGCGGCCACTCGGCGCCGGCGCCGTCGGAGAGGATGCGGCAGAACACCTGGCTACCGGGGGCGACGCGGGCGATCTTCTCGACCTCGGCCTCGCAGTCGACGGCATAGAGGCGCACGCCGAGCTCGAAGGCGCGGGCGATGTCGCGCTCCTTCTTGATGGTGTTGCCGAAGGAGACGCGCTCCGGCGCGGCGCCGGCGGCGAGCGCCATCTCGACTTCCTGCACGGAAGCCGTGTCGAAGCACGAGCCGAGCTCGGCGAGGAGCGCCAGCACTTCCGGCGCCGGGTTGGCCTTGACCGCGTAGAAGACGCGGGTGTCCGGCATCGCCTTGGCGAAGGACATGTACTTCTCGCGCACGACGTCGAGGTCGACCACCAGGCAGGGACCGTCGGGACGGCGGGTGCGGAGGAATTCGCGGATACGGTCGGTCATGGTCGGGTCTCCCCCCGGGGCGCATGTGGTGTGGGGGGG
>JAFHCF010000078.1:0-10933 GCA_048497495.1 Prosthecomicrobium sp. | reverse complement strand
GGAGATCGCCGAACATGACGTCCGAATTCGATGTCGTCGTCGCCGGAGGTGGCCATGTCGGCGCCTCGCTGGCCCTGGCGCTGGCCCAGGCCGACCCCCGCCTCGCCGTGGCGATCGTCGACCCGACCCCGCCGAGAGCCGGCCCCGACACCCGCGCCTCGGCGATCGCCGCCGCCGCCCGTCGCATGCTCGACCGCCTCGGCGTCTGGGCCGAGATCGAGCCGCACGCCCAGCCGATCGTCGACATGGTCGTCACCGATTCGCGTCTCGACGACGCCGTCCGCCCGGTCTTCCTGACCTTCGACGGGGTGCTTTCGACCGGTGAACCCTTCGCCCACATGGTGCCCAACGCCGTGATGGTGGCGAGCCTCCTCGACGCGGCGCGAAAAGCTGGGGTTGTGGTGGTGATGCCCGATCGGGTGAGCGGTTTCGAGGTCGACGAGACCCGGGCGACGATCCGCCTCGCGTCCGGCCGCATCCTCACCGCCGGCCTGCTGGTCGCCGCCGACGGCGTGCGCTCGAAGCTGCGCGATCTCGCCGGCATCGGCACGGTGAAATGGGATTACGGCCAGTCCGGCATCGTCACCACCATCGGCCACGAACGCCCCCACGGTGGCCGCGCCGAGGAACACTTCCTCCCCTCCGGCCCCTTCGCCATCCTGCCGCTCGGCAACGACGAGGCCGGCCGCCACCGCTCCTCGCTGGTGTGGAGCGAGAAGACCGCCGCCGCCGACCGACTGGTGAAGGGCGACGACTTCACCTTCGGCCTCGAGCTCGAACGTCGCTTCGGCCGTCATCTCGGCCGCCTCGAGGTGTTGGCCAGGCCCAAGGCCTTCCCCCTCGGGCTGACGCTCGCCCGCGACTTCGTCCGCCCGCGCTTCGCGCTGGTCGGCGACGCCGCCCACGGCATTCACCCGATCGCCGGCCAGGGGCTCAACATGGGCTTCCGCGACGTCGCCGCGCTGGCGGAAGTGGTGGTGGAGGCCCGCCGCCTCGGGCTCGATCCCGGCCGCATCGAGGTGCTGGAGCGCTATCAGCGCTGGCGCCGCTTCGACGCCGTCGAGATGGGCATCGTCACCGACGTGCTCAATCGGCTGTTCTCCAACGACCTCGGGCCGTTGCGCGCCCTGCGCGACATCGGCCTCGGTGTGGTCGACCGCCTCGCCGCCCTGAAGTCCCGCGTCATAGGCGAGGCGGCCGGCGTCGGCGGCGCGGCGCCCCGGCTGTTGCGTGGCGAGGCGATCTGAACGGCGATCCTCGACGATCCGGCCCGTGCGAAGCCCCGAGGGCTCGGGGGAGCCGCTTCGGCCGTTCGTGAACACCCGATTAACGTCGATCTCACGATCGGTTCACGCCCCCCGCCCTATCCTGCCACCATCGAGTGCCGAGAGCCGCCGGATCGCGCCCCTCTCGGGTCCAGACGAAACTTCGTCCAGGGAGGGCGATCGGATGTTCAAGAAGACACTTCTGGCTTTCGCCACCGCGACCGCGATCATCGGGTTCGGTGGGTTGATGGGGAGCGCGCCGGCCGCGGCGCAGGGCATGCACAACGCCCCGCAGCGTCAATGGCGGGCCCCCGGTCCGGGCTACAATCATCCGCCGCGGGTGCGCGGCCCGGGCTACAACAACCCGCCGCGCGTCCGCGGTCCGGGCTGGCATCACCCGCCCCGGCAGCGTTGGGGTCACCGGCCCCGTGGCCGATGGGGATACGGCTATCGCTACGGCTATACCTCCGGCGTCTACCTCTATCCGCCGGGCGTCTACGGCACCGAGTGCCGTCTGGTGAAGCGCCGCGTCCGCGTCCTCACCGACACCGGCTGGCATCTGCGGTGGCGTTATCGCCGCGTCTGCTACTGATAACGATCGTTCATCGACGATGAGGCGAGGCCGGCTCCCCGGGGGGCCGGCCTTTCGTCGTCCGCGCGTCGGTGATTACCTACGTGGTTCACCCCAGGTTCATCCGGGGCCGCTCACTCTCGGCCGATTGGCCGTGCACGCCACTCTCGCCCGACTGGCCGTGCGCACCAATGATACGGAGACGAACGCGAAACCAGAACCAGACCGCTCGAGGAGCCCCGACATGACGACGATCCCGAAGCTCAGGAAACTGATGATGATGCTCGCGCTTCTCGGCGGCTTCGTCGCCATCGACGGCTCGGCCCCGGCGCGGGCCCAGATCATCGTCTCCCCCGGTTGGGTCGCCCCGGCGCCCGGCTGGCGTCATCATCGCAGCTTCCGGCGTCACGACTGCTGGACCGAAAGCCGTCGCGTCCGCGTCTGGACGTCGAACGGTCCGCGCCATCGCTGGCGCCGGGTCCGCGTCTGCCGCTGATTTCCGATCTCACGACGAAGAAACCGGGCGCGCGACGGATCGTCGGGCGCCCGGTTTCTCAGGATGCTCGGCGGTTCAGGACGCCGGCGCGGCGCGCTTCAGCGCCTTGTCGATCTCCGGCGACAGCACCTCGCGCAGCGAGACCTCCGACAACGGCCCGACGAATTTGTAGGTGATGGTGCCGGCCGCATCGATGACGAAGGTCTCCGGCACGCCATAGACGCCGAAGTCGATGCCGACGCGGCCGTTTTCGTCCGCGCCGATCGCCGCGTAGGGGTTGCCGAGCGTGCCGAGGAAGCGGCGGGCGTTCTCCGGCTGATCCTTGTAGTTGAGCCCGACGAGGCGAACCCGCGGATCCTTTTCCAAGAGCCCGAGGAACGGGTGTTCCTGTCGGCAGGGCACGCACCACGACGCGAAGACGTTGACCACCGTGACCTTGCCCGGGATCTTCACCTCGGAGCTGGCGAAGCCCGGCACCGGCTTGCCGTCGCGCTCCATGCCGACGACCCCCGGCAGCGCAAAGCTCGGGATCGGCTTGCCGATCAGGGCCGAGGGCAGCTTGTTGGGATCGGCGCCGCTCTCCAGCCGGTAGAGAAACAGGGCGGCGAGCGCCGCGAATATTATAATTGGCAAATATACAATTATATTGCGAAACTTCCGCATGATATTGCCATACTTCCCCATAACGAGGTCGTATAAATCCATCGTGACAAATGCTATGGGACCAATAATGGAAATAATAATGTATAAAATAAGAGGGATAAACAAAAATAAAATTACGGAAGCGATAACGATCCCTAAAGCAATTGTTAATGCTTGAGTTAACATTATTGGTCCTCAAGTTCTATTGTAATCACAGAAATCAACGATCGTCTTGCGTCGAGCGGCGGCGCACGCCGCGCGCTTCGAGTTCGGCGAGTTGGCGGCGCTGGGCGCGACCGTCGACGACGATCCACGCGAACAGTGCCGCGACCACCAGGATCGTCAGCCCATAGGACGCGACGATGAAACCGGCGTGATTTCCCAGCATGGTCATTCCGCTCCCGCCGCTTCGATCATCCGCATGGCGCGGATGCGTCGTCTCAGGATCTCGTTGCGCATCGCCATCAGGTGGAGGACGACGAAGAGACCGGTGAAGGCGACCGCCATGATCATGAGCGGCACCAGCATCGAGGTCGAGATGGTCGATCCGCTCATGCGGAACACCGACGACGGCTGATGCAGCGTGTTCCACCAGTCGACCGAGAATTTGATGATCGGAATGTTGACGACACCGACCAGGGTCAGGATGGCGGTCGCCTTGGCGGCGCGCGCCGGTTCCTCGATCGTCTCCTGCAGGGCGATCAGGCCGAGATACATGATGAACAGCACGAGGACCGAGGTCAGTCGCGCGTCCCACACCCACCAGGTGCCCCACATCGGCTTGCCCCACAGCGATCCGGTGGCCAGCGACAGGAAGGTGAAGGCGGCGCCGATCGGCGCGGCGCACTTGGCCGAGACGTCGGCGAGCGGATGGCGCCACACCAGCGTGCCCAAGGCCGACAGGGCCATGGTCATGTAGCAGAACATGGCGAGCCACGCGAAAGGCACGTGGATGTACATGATCTTCACGGTCTCGCCCTGCTGATAGTCGGCCGGCGCGACGAAGAAGACCAACCACAGCCCGACGGCGAAGGTGAGGGCCGTCGCCCCGGCGATCCACGGCAGGAGTGCCGCCGACAGACCCAGAAAGCGGGTCGGATTGGCATAGTCGATCAGGCGCATCGTCTCGTCCCGTGCGGGCCCCTGGTCGGGCCTTCTCGCGATCGGCGAGGCCCCTCGCCTCCCGTCGTCGCGGATTTCCGTGGCGCCGAAGCGGCGCTGGACTCGTTCTAGAACGCCACGATGCCGGCATCAATGCGGCGATCTGCCGGCCCTCGCCTTGCGCCGGATCAAGTCGCGGGCCGGTTCGGACGTATTTCGCCGCTCAGTCGCCGGCGAAGCGCAGTGACGCCGCGCCGGCCACCGGCCCGAGCACCATCGAGAAGAGCCCGAGCGCGGCGAGGATCGAGAACGGCGTGGCGAAGGGCACCGGCTCCTGCACCGCCGCCGACGCCGCCGAAACGCCGAAGATCATCACCGGCACGGCGAGCGGCAGCACCAGGATGGCGAGCAGCAACCCGCCGCGCCGCAGCGACACCGTCAGCGCCGCGCCGATCGCCCCGATGAAGGTCAGCGCCGGCGTGCCGACCAGCAGCGTCAGCGACGTCGCCCCGATCGCCATCGGCTCCATGTTCATGAACACCGCCAGGATCGGCGAGGCGATCACCAGCGGCAACCCGGTCGCCGTCCAATGGGCCAGGCATTTGGTGAAGACGACGAGCTCGAGCGGCGTCTCGCCCATGGCGATCAGATCGAGACCGCCGTCGTCGCGATCGACCTGGAACAGCCGGTCGAGCGACAGGAGCGTGGCGAGCAGCGCCCCGATCCACAGGATCGCCGGGCCGATGCGGGCGAGAAGCTTGAGATCCGGCCCGACCCCGAAGGGCACCACGGTGATGACGATGAGGAAGAACAGCACCCCCATCAGGGCGCCGCCGCCGACCCGGGTGGCGAGCCGCAATTCGCGGACGAAGAGGGCGGAGAGCGCGCTCATGCCGTCGCCTCCGCCACCCGCGCCACCCCGAGGCGCAGGCTGTCCATCCGCGCGAAGGGCAGGGCGAGATGGGTGGCGGCGACCACCAGCCCGCCGCCGTCGAGATGCTCGCCGACGATCTCGATCAGCCGCGCCTCTGAGGCCGCGTCGAGCGCCGAGGTCGGCTCGTCGAGAAGCCAGATCGGCCGGCGGGTCACGAGAAGCCGGGCGAAGGCGAGACGCCGCCGCTGACCGGCCGACAGATAGGCCGCCGGCAGCGTGGCGAGCCGCGCGAGCCCGACGCGATCGAGCGCCACGCCGACCGGATCGTCGGCGACACCGGAGAAGGCGCGCCAGAAGGCGAGATTCTCCTCGACGCTGAGCTGCGGCTTGAGCGCGTCCATATGCCCGAAATAGTGGCACTGCTGCGGGATGGAGAGTTCCGCGTCGCCGCCCTCGACCGCCAGTTCGCCGGCGATCGGCCGCAGAAGCCCGGCGATCAGGCGCAGCAGCGTCGACTTGCCGGCGCCATTGGCGCCGGTCACCACCAGCGCGCTGCCCGCCGCCGCCTCGAAGGAGAGATCGTGGAGAACCCGGCGTCCGCCGCGATCGAGCGACAGGGATCGACCGATGAGGCGCGTCACCCTCGTCGTCATTGCGCCGATCCCTCCGCCGTGGCTCGCTCGCCGCTGCCCTCGGCGAGGGACGGCGCGTCGCTTCGGCCGGTCTTACAGGAAGATCGGCGGCGAAGAAACGGTCGAGACCGTTGCGGCGAAACCGCGCCGCGATCCTCTTTCACCCCGAAGTGACTGGTTCGCGAGCCGGCCGCCGGACTATGGTGACCGCCGGGCGCGAGAGGGGTTTCGTCGAAGTCGACGGCCGTCGACGCGAACCCCGCCATGCCGTTCAGCGAGGACCATCGGTGAGGACCCTACCCGGAGCCGTCTCGATTGCCGCCCTGGTCGCCGTCGCCTCCGGGCTCGGCGTCACCGAGGCGCGGGCCGACTCCGCCCATCCGCGCGCCGTCGTCGAGCTCTTCACCAGCCAGGGCTGCGGCCGATGCCCGCCGGCCGACGCCCTGCTCGAACAGTTGAGCCGCGACCCCGACCTCGTCACCCTGTCCTACGCCGTCGACTATTGGGACTATCTCGGCTGGAAGGACACCGCCGCCCGCCCCGAATTCACCCAACGCCAGCGCGCCTATGCCGAACGGCGCGGCGATCAGGCGGTCTATACGCCGCAGGCGGTGATCGGCGGCCGCGCCCATGTGGTGGGCAGCGACCGCGTCGCCATCGAGGCCACCATCGCCGCCCTCGCCGCCGAGGCGCGCGCCCCGATGGTCGACGTCGACGTCGAGACCAGCGCCGACACCATCGTGGTGAAGGTCGGCGACGCCCCCGCCGACGTCGCGCGCGGCCGCGCCACCGTCTGGCTCGCCCGCTATGAGCGGTCCCGCACCGTGCCGATCGGCAAGGGCGAGAATTCCGGCAAGACCGTCACCTACAGCCATCTGGTCAAGACGCTGCAACCGATCGGCATGTGGAAGGGCAAGGCCGTCCGCATCGAACTTCCCCGTCAGGAGATGGTTCACCAGGAAGGCGAGGGTTGCGCCATCCTGGTGCAGATCGACCACGACGGCGCCCCCGGCGCCATCGTCGGCGCCCGTCTGGTCGACCGCCCCGCCTCCTGAGAAGGCCGACGCCCGACACCGCGCCACCGACGCGCCGTCGCTCGGCCCATGCTCACGGGACGACCAGCTTCGGCTTCTTTTCGAGAACCGCCACGACCCGGGCGAGATCGGCGCCGCGCTTGAGAATGCGCCCGCCCTGGTCGATCACCGCGTAGGCGCCCTGGCGCGCCGCCAGACGCGGGTTCTTCTCGATGCGGTAGAGCGGCGCCTCGCAGCTGCGGCGAAACACCGAGAAGACGGCGCGGTCGGCGAGATGATCGATGGCGTAGTCGCGCCATTCGCCACTCGCCACCATGCGGCCGTAGAGCCTCAGGATCTCGAACAGCTCGCGCCGATCGAAGGTGACGTCGCGGTCCACCTTCGGCCGGCCGAGCACGATCACCGACGGCTCGACGTCGCCGCCGCTCCTCGCCTCGCTCAATGTGACGTCTCCGACTCCGTTCGTCGAACCGTCATGATCGAACGAGTGGACGGGTCTGACAAGCCTCGAACGCGCGTCCTCGCGAAGCGGGAGCCGTCTCGGGGCCGAATCGGTTCCTCCGGACGTCGATTCGGGAACGCCCGAGCGATTGCGTCGCGCCCGGTTCTCGCAGAGGATTCCACCCGCGGCGGGCGCCACCCGGTGCGAGACGCCGCCGGGGATGGAGTAGGACGGTGCGAGGTGATCCGATGTCGCCGACGAGACGGCCCGGCCCGGCCGAGAAGCCGCGCCTCCTGCGGGTGAGTTCGCGCCCGGGGGCCGCCGCCCATCTCGGCCTGCTGCGCGTCGCCGGCCTCACCCTGCCCTGCGCCCTCGGGCGCGCCGGTCTCACCCGCTTCAAGCAGGAAGGCGACGGCGCCACCCCGGCCGGCCGATACGAGCTCCTCGGCGGCTACCGGCGCGCCGACCGCGCCCTGCCCCCCGGCGGGCCGCTGGCGCTGGCGCCGATCCGCGTCGACGACGGTTGGTGCGACGATGTCGGCGACGGCCGCTACAATCGGCCGGTCCGCCTGCCCCTGCGCGCCTCGCACGAGACGATGCGCCGCGACGACCATCTCTACGACGTGGTGATCGTCCTCGACGCCAATATTCGCCGCCGCTCGATCGGACGCGGCAGCGCCATCTTCCTCCACCTCGCCCGAGACGGCTTCGAGCCGACCGCCGGTTGTGTCGCGCTTCGTCCCGCCGACATGCGCCGTCTGCTGCCGCGCCTCGGCGCCCGGCCGATCATGATCGTCGGGTAGATCGGACAATTCGACCGATTCGGATCGGGAGCGAATCGAGGAGCCGCGTGGAGGCGCCTGGGAGTCTCACCGGCGGCGGTTCCGCGCCGCCGCTCCAACCCCTCGAAACCACATCGAAACGCCCGCCCAGGAGTCTCTGAGAGAGTCGATCGTTTCGAATTCGAAATCAATTCGGAAGCGAATCAAGTCGACTGACTCGCGATGCGCGAATCTCACGCCGGCCGCGGCCTCGTGCCGAAGATCGCGCTGCCCACCCGGACGTGAGTGGCGCTGAGGTCGATCGCCGTCTCGAAGTCCGACGACATCCCCATCGACAAACCCGACACGCCCGCCTCCTTCGCCAGCTTGGACAGCAGGGCGAAATGCGGACCGGGATGGTCCTCCGCCGGCGGGATGCACATCAGCCCGTCGATCGCCAACCCGTGGACACGTCGACAGCGCTCGACGAAGGCGACCGCCTGGCGCGGATCGACCCCCGCCTTCTGCGGCTCCGCTCCGGTATTGACCTGGACGAAGAGGCGCAGGGTCCGGCCCTGCTTCTTCATCTCCTCGGCGAGCGTCGCGGCGATCTTGTCGCGGTCGACGGTGTGGACGACGTCGAAGAGTTCGACCGCCTCGGCCGCCTTGTTCGACTGCAGCGGCCCGATCAGATGCAATTCGATCCCGGCGGTCTCGCCCCGGAGCTCCGGCCACTTGGCCTTCGCCTCCTGCACCCGGTTCTCGCCGAACACCCGTTGTCCGGCCGCGATCACCGGCCGGATCTCCTCGACCGAAAAGGTCTTCGACACCGCCACCAGGGTCACCGAATCCTTCCCCCGCCCGGCGATCCGCTCGGCGCGGGCGATGCGATTGCGGATCTCGGCGAGATTGTCGGCGGCGCTCATCGGGGTCGTCCTCGTCAGGTGGAAGCGAGCGGCTTACCACGGCTCGACCTCGCCGCGCCACGCCGCCGCCGCCGCATTCGGCCGAAAGCGCCCGCGATTCGGCCGAAGCCATTGACCGTCCGGCCGCTTTCTGGTGAAGGTCGGCGCCGAAAACCGATGCCGCACCGCCGCGCTTCGCACGATCTCGCGCGCCGTGCTCGATGACGATACCGACGGACGACGAGACCCATGGCTTCCGAGCGTTACAATCCCCGCGAATCCGAGCCCAAGTGGCAGAAGACCTGGGCCGAGGGCGAGGTCTTCTCCACCCGCAACGACGATCCGCGGCCGAAGTACTACGTTCTCGAGATGTTCCCCTACCCCTCGGGGCGCATCCACATGGGCCATGTGCGCAACTACGCCATGGGCGACGTCGTCGCACGTTACAAGCGCGCCAAGGGTTTCTCGGTTCTCCACCCCATGGGTTGGGACGCCTTCGGCCTGCCGGCCGAGAATGCCGCCATGCAGATGAAGGTCCATCCCGCCAAGTGGACCTATGAGAACATCGCCACCATGCGCAATCAGCTGAAGTCGATGGGCCTATCCCTCGACTGGAAGCGCGAGATCGCCACCTGCTCGCCCGATTACTATCGCCATCAACAGAAGATGTTCGTCGATTTCTTCGAGGCGGGCCTGGCCTATCGCCGCACCTCGAAGGTCAACTGGGACCCGGTCGACATGACCGTGCTCGCCAACGAGCAGGTGATCGACGGGCGTGGCTGGCGCTCCGGTGCTCTGGTCGAGCAGAAGGAGCTCGTCCAGTGGAACTTCAAGATCACCCAGTTCTCCGATGAGCTGCTCTCCGCTCTCGACGGCCTCGATCGCTGGCCCGACAAGGTCCGGCTGATGCAGAGGAACTGGATCGGCAAGTCGACCGGTCTCGAGGTGCGGTTCGAGCTCGCCACGCCGGGCCCGAACGGCGAGACCGCGCTGGAGATCTTCACCACCCGCCCCGACACGCTCTTCGGCGCCTCGTTCCTCGCCATGGCGGCCGATCATCCCCTCGCCAAGGCGTTGGGCGAGCGGAACGCCGATCTCGCCGCCTTCCAGGAGAAGTGCCGCCGCATGGGCACCTCGGTCGCCGTCCTCGAGACGGCGGAGAAGGAGGGTTGGGACACCGGGCTGCGGGTGAAGCACCCCTTCGTCGAAGGCAAGACCCTGCCGCTCTACGTCGCCAACTTCATCCTGATGGACTACGGCACCGGCGCCATCTTCGGCTGCCCCGCCCACGACCAGCGCGACCTCGACTTCGCCCGCAAATACGGCCTGGAAGTCACCCCCGTGGTGCTGCCGATCGGCGCCGATCCGGCGGCGAATCGCGTCGACGACGTCGCCTTCGACGGCGAGGGCACGCTCTACAATTCCGACTTCCTCGACGGCATGGCGGTCGACGACGCCTTCGAGGCGGTGGCGAGCCGGCTCGAGGCCCGCACCGTCGACGGCGCCGCCATGGGCAGACGCCGGGTGAACTTCCGCCTGCGCGACTGGCTGATCTCGCGGCAGCGCTATTGGGGCTGCCCGATCCCGATGATCCACTGCGACGATTGCGGCACCGTGCCCGTCCCCGTCGACCAGTTGCCGGTGCTCCTCCCCGACGACGCCGGCTTCGACAAGCCGGGCAACCCGCTCGACCATCACCCGACCTGGAAGCATGTCGCCTGTCCGAAGTGTGGCAAGCCGGCACGGCGCGAGACCGACACCATGGACACCTTCGTGGATTCGTCCTGGTACTTCGCCCGTTTCACCGATCCGTGGAACACGGAGAGCCCGACCACCCGTTCGGCGGTCGATCGCTGGCTGCCGGTCGACCAGTACATCGGCGGCATCGAGCACGCGATCCTGCACCTGCTCTACTCGCGCTTCTTCGTCCGCGCCATGAAGGCGACCGGCCACGTCGGCCTCGACGAGCCCTTCGCCGGCCTGTTCACCCAAGGCATGGTGGTCCACGAGACCTACAAGAGCCCAACCGGTCAGTGGGTTTCGCCCGCCGAGATCGTCGTCGACGAGATCGACGGCAAGCGCGCCGCGCACATGTTGGACGGCTCCGGCGCGGTCGAGATCGGCTCCATCGAGAAGATGTCGAAGTCGAAGAAGAACACCGTCGATCCCGACGAGATCCTCTCGACCTGGGGCGCCGACACCGCCCGCTG
>JAFHCF010000077.1:0-5917 GCA_048497495.1 Prosthecomicrobium sp. | reverse complement strand
GGGGCGCCTCTTCCGTGTGGGCGACAGGCCGATCAGCCGATGCGCGAGAAGTCGGCCACGGTGTGGCAGGCGGCGCGGATCTGGGTCAGGAGCCGCAAGCGGTTGTCACGGACGGCCGCGTCCGGGGCGTTGACCAGGATGGCGTCGAAGAAGGCGTCGACCGGCGCGCGCAAGCTCGCCAGCGCCGTCATCGCGGCGGCGAAGTCCTCGCGCGCCACGGCCTCCGCCGCGGTGGCGCGGGCGGTGGCGACGGCACGCGCCAGCGCCTGTTCCGCCGGCTCGGCGAGAAGGCCCGCGTCGGGCTCGCCGTCGAAGGCGCGGCCGTCCTTCTTTTCCTCGGCCTTGAGGATGTTGGCGGCGCGGGTATAGCCGGCGAGAAGCGCCTTGCCGTCGTCGGTGCCGAGGAAGGCGGCGAGCGCCTCGACCCGCTTGACGACGAGGACGAGGTCGTCCTGCGGGGTCTCGGGCGTGCCGAGGGCGAAGACGGCGTCGACGAGGTCATGGCGGGCGCCGGCGTCGCGAAGCTGGACCTTGAGGCGATCGGCGAAGAAGGCGAGGAGGTCGGCTTCGAGCTGCCGTACCTCTTCAGGGAACGTGTCTTCATCCTTCTTCCAACCGGCGCCGAATTGAACGGCATACATCTTCGACCATTCTGCGACTTCATATTTCGCAATGTCGACGGTGGAATGGAACTTCGTCCATTGTTCCAGAAATCCGGACCTAATGCTCATATAGCGTGAGAGAGCGATGCACACCGGACCACGAATGATGTTCTTGATATTGAGTCGAAGTTGGTTGTCCAAAATGATCCGGATCACCCCCAGCGCCGCCCGACGCAATGCAAACGGATCCTTCGACCCCGTCGGCTTTTCGTCGATCGCCCAGAAGCCCCCCAGCACGTCGAGCTTGTCGGCGAGCGCCACGGCGATCGACGTCGGCGCGGTCGGCACCCGGTCGCCGGGCCCCTGCGGCTTGTAGTGATCCTCGATCGCCCGCGCGACCTCGGGCAACTCGCCCTGCGCCCGCGCGTAGATCTTGCCCATCAGGCCCTGGACTTCGGGGAACTCGCCGACGACCTCGGTCATCAAGTCGGCCTTGGCGAGCTCGGCGGCGCGCGCCGCCTTGTCCGCATCCGCCCCGACCAGCGGCGCCAGCTCGCGGGCCAGGCGAATGATCCGGTCGACGCGCTCGCCTTGGGTGCCGAGCTTCTCGTGGAACACCACGTTCAGCGCCCTGAGCTTGGCGAGGCGCTGGTCGAGCGGCTTGCCGGCGGACTTGTAGTCGGGCAGGTCGGCGAGGTCGGTGTGGTAGAAGTGGCGGGCGTCCGACAGGCGGGCGCGGATGACGCGGCCGTTGCCGGCGATGATCTTGGCGCCGCCGTCCTTGGCCTCGATGTTCGACACCAGCAGGAACTTGGCGGCGAGCTTCTGGTCGATGTGGTGGGAGCGCAGGACGAAGCACTTCTGGTTGGCGCGGATGGTGGCGCGGATCACCTCGGCCGGCACCTCGAGGAATTCCTCCTCGAACGAGCCCATCAGCGTCACCGGCCATTCGACCAGCCCGGAGACCTCGTCGAGCAGCCCGTCGTCCTCGATCAGTTCGAGCCCTTGGGCGAAGGCCGCCGTCTTGGCGTCCTCCAGGATGATGTGCCGGCGCCGCTCGGGATCGAGCACCACATGGGCGTTCTGCAGCTTCTGCTGGTAGTCGTCGAAGCGATTGACCGAGAAGGTGGCGGGCGCGTGGAAGCGATGGCCGCGGGTGATGTTGCCGGCGTGGATGCCGTCGACCTCGAAGGGGACGATCTCCGGCTCCTCCTGGTCGGTGCCGAAGGTGCAGACGATCGAGTGCAGCGGGCGGACCCAGCGCAGGCTCCCGGCGCCCCAGCGCATCGACTTCGGCCAGGGGAAGGCGCGGATCGTCGCCGGCACCAGCTCGGCCAGGACGTCGAGGGTCCTGCGGCCGGGCCGCGCGATCTCGGCGACGTAGTAATCGCCCTTCTTGTCGGAGACGACGGTCGCCTGGTCGAGCGAGGCGAGGCCGGCGCCCTTCAGGAAGCCCTGAATCGCCTGATCGGGCGCGCCGACGCGCGGGCCCTTCTTCTCCTCGTGGACGTCCATGCCCTTCGGCGGCACGCCGACCACGTGGAGCGTCAGCCGACGCGGCGTCGCATAGGCCCTGGCCGCCTCGTAGCCGATACCGGCCGCCACCAGCCCGTCGGTGATCATCTTCTTCAGATCCTCCGACGCCTTGCGCTGCATGCGGGCGGGGATCTCTTCGGAAAAGAGTTCGAGAAGCAGTTCGGGCATGGACGGGCTCGATCTTGAAGGCACTTCGACGGTCGGGGTCGAGGCATACGATCGGGCGACGGCGGTGTCCAGCCGCAAGTGCGGCGAAGGGGCCGGCGGCGGCCGACCCCTTCGTGACTCTCGAGGCTTCGTCGTGCCCTCAGGCCGAGGCGACGGTGAAGCGGGCGCGGATATGCTTCGGCGTTTCGATCTCGTCGACGATCGCCACGGCGAGATCGGCCTCCGAGATGCCGGCGGGGGTGTCGCCGTCCATCAGGGGGGCTTCGGCGCCGACGCGGTAACGGCCGCTGCGCGGGGCGTGGGCCAGCGGCGCATGAGCCGAGAACATCACCGGCGGCGACAGGAAGGTCCAGTCGAGCCCGGCACCGACCGAACCGTCGCGATACATCGCGAGGATCTGGCGCGCGCCGTCGGCGCCCTCGAAATACTCCTTGGGGAACTGCGGCGTGTCGATCAGCTGGATGCCCGGGGCGACGAAGAGGCTGCCGGCGCCGCCGACCACCAGCAGACGCGTCACGCCGGAGGCGCGCACGCCCGCGTCGATCGCCTGCGAGCCGGCGAGGAAATGCGCCTTGATCTCGGGATCGGTCCAGCCGGGGTTGAAGGCCGAGATCACCGCGTCGGTCCCCGTGACGGCCTTCGCCACGGAGGCCGCGTCATAGGCGTCGGCGGAAACGACAGTGACGCCCGCGCGGGCCTCGATCTTGGCGGGGGTGCGGGCGAGCACCACCACTTCGTGGCCGCGCGACAGGGCTTCGTCGAGAACGGCGGCGCCGACATAGCCGGTGGCGCCGATGAGAGCGATCTTCATGGGGGAACTTCCTCGTTGAGCGCGCCGCCCGGGTGGGGTAGATTGCGCATGTAGGTTACGATCAGTAACCAGATGCCATAGAGTGACAGGCTCGAGAAGGACGCACTTTCATGAACGCAGGGCACCGCCGCGTAACCGCCCCTGGCGCCGAGACGGCCGACCCGACGATGCCCGGCGGCACGCCGCGCTTGATGAACGACGTGCGGCTGATCGCCGGCGTGGTGGCGCCGATCGCCGATCCGCGCGCCGTCACCTGTCCGATCCGCGACGTGCTCGACCGTCTGGGCGACGCCTGGAGCGTGCTCGTCATCCTGCGCCTCGGCGACGGCCCGCAGCGTTTCAACGCCTTGAAGCGGCAGGTCGGCGCCATCTCGCAGCGCATGCTGACGGTGACGCTGAGGAGCCTGGAGCGCGACGGCCTCGTCTCGCGCACCGTCCACCCGACCAATCCGCCGCAGGTCGAATACGCGCTGTCCGATCTCGGCCACTCGCTCGCCGGCCCGATCGGCGGCCTCGCCGATTGGGCGGTCACCCACCAGGGGCGGATCAACGAGAACCGCCGGCGGTTCGACACGGAAGCAGGCTGAGAGCGAGGCGGGCCGAGACGACGTCGGGCGGCGCCTGATGGAGACGCCGCCCGGGAGACCGCGCGTGCCGGCCGTTCGATCGCCCGCGCTCAGAGCGCCTTGTGCGAGCCGTCGCACAGTTGCGGCGTCTTGGAGTGCTTGCAGCCGCAGAAGAAGGCCTTGCCGGTCTTGTCGGCGACGTATTTGACCGGCGCGAAGTCGCTGCCTTTGTGGCTGCCGTCGCAGAACGGCTGATTCTGCGACTTGCCGCAGGCGCACCAGAAATAGGCCTCGCCCTCCTTCACCTCGACGGGATAGGGGGCCTTCTGCGCGACGACGGGATCGGTCATGGGTGTCTCCTCGTGGGGCGGCTCTGATGGCCGCGTCGGGAGGAGATTAGAGGCGTTCCAAGCGACGATGAAGTCCCGTGCCGACGAATTCATCGCCGTCATGGGGAAGGGTCGTTCGATGTCGCGACGATCGCCCCGCCCCCCTCACATCGCTCCGCCGGCTTCCGTCGCCAGCCAGGCCTTGCCGCAGGCCTTGGCCAGTTCGCGCACACGCAGGATGTAGTTCTGGCGTTCGGTGACCGAGATGACGCCGCGCGCGTCGAGCAGGTTGAAGACGTGGGAGGCCTTGATGCACTGGTCGTAGGCGGGCAGCGCCATCAGATGGCGCTTCTCCTCCGACGTCTCCCAGCCGGCGGCGAGGTATTTTTGCGCCGCTTCCGCCGCCAGGTCGAACTGCTTGAACAGCATCTCGACGTCGGCGTGCTCGAAGTTGTGGCGCGAATATTCCTGCTCGGCCTGGAGGAAGATCTCGCCGTAGGTGACCTTGTCGTGGCCGTCGCGGCCGTTGAAGTTGAGGTCGTAGACGTTGTCGACACCCTGGACATACATGGCGAGGCGCTCGAGGCCGTAGGTCAGTTCACCCGCCACCGGCGCGCATTCGAAGCCGCAGACCTGCTGGAAATAGGTGAACTGGGAGACCTCCATGCCGTCGCACCAGCACTCCCAGCCGAGACCCCAGGCGCCGAGCGTCGGGCTCTCCCAATCGTCCTCGACGAAGCGGATGTCGTGGGTCTTGGGGTCGATGCCGATGGCGTAGAGGCTCTTCAGGTAGAGGTCCTGGAGGTCGGCGGGCGACGGCTTCAGGATCACCTGGAACTGGTAATAGTGCTGGAGACGGTTGGGGTTCTCGCCGTAGCGGCCGTCCTTGGGGCGGCGCGAGGGCTGGACATAGGCGGCGTTCCAGGGCTTCGGCCCGAGCGCGCGCAGGGTGGTCGCCGGATGGAAGGTGCCGGCGCCGACCTCCATGTCGTAGGGTTGCAGCACCACGCAACCGTAGTCCGCCCAGAAGCGCTGGAGGGTGAGGATCAGCCCCTGGAAGGAGCGATCGGGGCGCATGTGGGAAGGCGTCGCGGGATCGATCATGGCGGCTTGTTTCGCATCTCTTCGAAATCGTGCCGGACCCTAGCCACGGGGGCGGGCGGGGTCAACGCCGGAAAGCGGTCGCCCCCCTCACACCCCGGCGCCCAGCGCCGCCGAGGCCAGCGCCGCCGGCAGGGCGTGGGCGAACAGGATCTCGCGGCTCGAGGTCGCCGCGCCATGGAGGCCGGCGACGACGATGCGGCAAGCTCGTCCGCGACATTCGCCGTCACGACGCGCCGAGGTGGAGAACCGGACGGTCGAGGCGGCGCAGGGCCGGTCGGAAGAAATCCTCGAGGCCGGGCATTTTTCTCTGAACCGATCGGCGAGGCGGCGCGACCCATGGGCAAGAGGCGGGGAAATCCCCCCGCTCGAACCCCGAGGAGAGCCCCCATGTCGATCGATCTCACCGCCCCCGCCGTTTCGTCCTCCACCCTTCGCGGCTTCCGTCTCACCGCCGTCGCCGCGACCCTCGCCGTGGCGCTCGTCGGTTCCATCGCCTCCGCTCAGGCCGCCACCGCCGGCGGCGGCAATGGTCGCGGCGGTGGCGACAACGGCGACGGCACCGGCAGCCCTTCCGCCGTCATCGTCTACGGCACGCCGGGCAACTGCCCGCCGACCATCGCCTGCGGCCCCACCCATCGTCCGCCGCGTCACGTGCGCACCGTGCCGACGGAAGCCTGCGGCGAATATCGCCCCGGCAGCGCTCTCTATCGCCGCTGCCTCTATCGCCAGTGAGCCGGACGGCGCCAGCCCTCCCCGGCTGGGCGACACGTCTCGATCAGGCGCGCGGATCCCGCCCACATT
>JAFHCF010000076.1:0-11257 GCA_048497495.1 Prosthecomicrobium sp. | reverse complement strand
CGTCTCGAACCATCGCGCACGGGGACCCCGGTGCCGCATTTCCCCACCACCCCTCCCCGCTCACACCCCGAGCCAGCGGTGGATCGCCTGGCGGTCGGCGGTGAGGTCGGCGGTGGTGCCCGCGAAGACGATCTCGCCTTTGGCCAGCACGAAGTGGCGGTCGGCGAGGTCGAAGAGGTCCTCGAGGTTCTTGTCGACGACGACGATCGCCATGCCGGTCGAAGCCACCACCCGGATCGTCGCCCAGATCTCGTCGCGCACCTTGGGCGCCAGCCCCTCCGTCGCCTCGTCGAGCATCAGGAGCTCCGGATTGGTCATCAGCGCCCGGCCGATCGACAGCATCTGCTGTTCGCCGCCCGACAGTTGATCGCCCCAGTTGGCGCGTCGCTCGGCGAGACGCGGGAAGAGCTCGAACACCCGCGCCAGCGTCCACGCCCGCTTGCCCGAGGGCCCGGGGCGCGCCGGCAGCGTGAGGTTCTCCTCGACCGTCAGATTGGGGAAGATCCCCCGCCCCTCCGGCACCAGGGCGATGCCGGCGCGCGACACCGCCGCCGCCCGCCGCCCGGCGAGATCCTCGCCGCGAAACCGGATCGAGGCCTCGGGCCCCCCCGACATCAACCCGACCAGGGTCCGGAGCAACGTCGTCTTGCCCATGCCGTTGCGACCGAGGAGGCTCACGGTCTCGGCCGGACGAATCGAGAGCGCGACGTCGCGCAGGCACGGCGTGCGGCCGTGGCAGGTGGAGATGCCGCGCGCCTCGAGCAGCGGCGGCGGAGCGGCGGCTGTGGCGGATCTCACGGCGGCGACGGTCATGCGGCGTCCTCCAGACCGGCGAAGCGGCCGAGATAGGCCTCGCGCACCCCGGCGTCGCGGCGGATCTCGTCCGGCGTGCCGTGGGCGATCAGCCGTCCGTTGACCAGCACCGAGACGGTGTCGGCGCAGGCGAAGACGGCATCCATGTCGTGCTCGACCAGGAGGATGGTGTGGTCGCGGGCGAGGTCGCGAAGCAGCGCGGTGACCCGCCGCGTCTCTTCCGGGCCGGTGCCGGCGAGCGGTTCGTCGAGGATCAGGAGCCTCGCGCCGCTGGCGATCAGCATGGCGATCTCGAGCTGACGCTGCTCGCCGTGCGACAGCGCCGAGGCGACGCGGTCGGCGCGGTCGACGAGACCGGTGGCGGCGAGCGCGCGGGCGACCGCGACCGCCTCCGCGTCGGCCGAGGCGCCGGCGAGACCGCGCGCCTGGGCGGCGACGGCGCAGTTCTCGGCGACCGTCATGGCGAGCAGGATGTTGGTGCGCTGGAACGACCGGCCGATGCCGCGCCGCGCCTTGGCGGCGGCCGAGAGCCCGGTGATGTCGGCATGATCGAGGCGGATCGTCCCGGCGCTGACCGGCAATGCCCCGGTCAGGAGATTGGTGAAGGTGGTCTTGCCGGCGCCGTTCGGCCCGATCACCGCATGGATGCGGTTCGGCGCGAAGGCGACGGTGACCCCGTCGACGGCGGTCAGCCCGCCGAAGTTGCGCCTGAGGCCGGAGACCTCGAGCGACGGCGCGGGAACCGCCGCGCCCTCGGCCCGATCGCCGTCGCCACCGCCCGCCGGCGCCTTCCAGGGCCGCGCCGGGCGGAGCGGCATCAGTCCGGCGAGCCCCTTCGGCGCCCCCAGCACCGCGACGATGAGCAGCGACCCCATGGCGATCGGCCAATGCTCGGCGACCAGCGGGCCGACGGTCGCGGCGCTCTTCAGCATCTCCTCGGCCAGGGAATAGACGATGGCGCCGAGGATCGAGCCCCACAGGGTGCCGACCCCGCCGAGCACCACCATCATGATGGCGAGGCCGGATTCGCGCCATCCCAGGAGCTCGGGCGGCACGAACCCGTCGATCGAGGCGAAGATCCCGCCGCCGAGCCCGGCGATCATGCCGGCGACGACGAAGGCGGCCCATTTGTAGCGGACGCCGTCGAAGCCGAGGGCGTTCATCCGCGTCTCGTTCGCCTTGAGCCCCTGCAGCACCCGGCCGAACCGCGAGCCCACCAACAGCAGCGTCCCGGCATAGGCCGCGACCAGCGCGGCGAGCGCGAACCACAGGAGCGTGTCGCGGCCCTGGAAGTCGAGCACCGTCCGCCCGGCGATCTCCAGCGCCGGCTTGATGTCGATCGAGGCGCCGTCGGAACCGCCGGCGATCCGCGTGTCGTGGAACAGCGCGAACAGCATCTGCGAGGCGGCGAGCGTCACCATGATGAAGTAGAAGCCCCGCGTCCTGACCGCGAAGAAGCCGATCACCGCCGCCCCGAGCCCGGCGAGCCCCATCGCCGCCGCGATGGCGACGGCGAGGTTCGCCCCCTCGTCGGAGGGCGTGACGAAATAGACCGCATAGGCGCCGAGCCCGAAGAAGGCGGCGTGGCCGAAGCTGACGAGGCCGGTGACGCCGATCAGGATGTCGAGGCTCATGACGAAGATCGCCATCGCCATAATGCGCGTCGCGAACTTCACGGTGTAGACCGAACCCGTCCACGGCAGCACGGCGAAGCCGACGAGGAGGACGCCGAGGACGACGAGAACCGTGAGCGAAGGCAGGCGGATCATCGGATCACCCTCCCGAAGAGACCGCCGGGGCGCGCCACCAGCACCGCCGCCATCAGCGCATAGACGACGACGCCGGCGAAATCGGGCAGGAACACCTTGCCGAGCGCGTCGGCCACCCCGATCACCAGCGCGCCGACGAAGGCGCCGCGGATCGAGCCGATGCCGCCGATGACGACGACGACGAAGGAGATGATCAACACCCGCTCGCCGATCCCGGGATAGACGCTCTCCACCGGGGCGGCGAGCATGCCGGCGAGCGCCGCCAGCGCCGTGCCGGCGGCGAAGACCAGCCGGTAGAGCCGCCGCGCGTCGAAGCCGAGGAGTTCGGTCATCTCGCGATTGCTCTCGCCGGCGCGGATCAGCCGCCCGACCCGGGTCTTCTGGATGACGAAGAACATCGCGCCGGCGAGGCCCGCGCACATCGCCGTCAGCGCCAGCCGATAGATCGGATAGGTCAGCGTGTCGGTCAGCCGCACCGAGCCCGCGAGATAGGACGGCACCGGCACCGAATGGGGATGGGAGCCCCAGACGATGCGCTGGACCTCGTTGAAGATCAGGATCAGCGCGAAGGTGAGCAGCACCTGTTGCAGATGGTCGCGCTCGTAGAGATGGCGCACGAAGGCCCATTCGATCGCCGCCCCGAAGGCGACGGCGAGCGGAATCCCGACCAGCACCGCCAGGAAGACGTCGCCGAGCACGGCGGTCAGGCTCAGCGCCAGATAGGCGCCGAGCATGTAGAACGAACCGTGGGCGAGATTGATCACGCCGAGGACGCCGAACACCAGTGTCAGACCGCTGGCGGCCAGGAAGATCAGGAATCCGTATTGGATCCCGTTGAAGATCTGGACGAGGACGAGGTCCATGGGGGCTTTCCGGCGAGAAGGACACGGGGTCACGGAGCGCCGGATGGGTCACCCACCCGCGCGCTCGAGATCGATCGGACGGCGAAGCGCCGGGGGCGACACCCGGCCGCCCGGCGCGACACGCCGGGGACGCGCCGAAGCATCGGGGCGCCCCCGGAGGGCCCGTGTCAGGCCTTGCAGCCCGTGCCGTTGTCGGCGAGGCTTTCCGCCGCGATGCCGGTCATCCGGTTTCGCCCGTCGCGCAGCTCGCGGGCATAGAAGTTCTGCTTGGGATTGCGCGAGGCGGAGAACTCGAAGGGACCGCGCGGCGAGGCGAATTTCGCCGCCGCCATCGCCGCGTGCATCTCGGCCTTCTTGGCCGCGTCGCCGCCGACCGCCGTGAGCCCGATGTCGAGCACCTGCATGGCGTCCCAGCCCTGCACCGCGTAGACGTCCGGATCGATGCCGTGGGCCGCCTTGAAGGCGGCGACGAAGGCCTTGTTCTGAGGCGAGTCGAGGCCATCGGCATAATGCAGCACCGTGCGGATGCCGTCGCCGGCCGCCCCCACCGCCTTCTCGACGCCGTCGGTGAGGAAGCCCGGTCCCCACAGCTGCACCGAGCCGGAGAGCCCGGCGGCGGCATAGTCCTTGATGAACTTGGCGGCGCCACCGCCGGCGAAGAAGGAATAGACCGCCTGCGGCTTGATCGAGGCGATCTCGGAGAGCGCCGACTGGAACTCCACGTCGGGGAACGGCAGCGCGATGTCCTTGACGATCTTGCCGCCGCCGGCCTCGAAGCTCTCCTTGAAGCCCTTCACCATCTCCTCGCCCGCCGCGTAGCGCCAGGTACAGGTGACGGCTTCCTTGACCCCCGCCGCGATCATCGCCTTGCCGGTGGCGAAACCGATCTGGCCGTTGGCGAAGGAGGTGCGGAAGACGTTGGGGGCGCAGAGCCCCCGGGTGATGACGTCGGCGCCGGCGTTGGGGACGAGCGTCGTCAGACCGGCCTCGCGGGCGATCTTGACCATGGCGACGGCGACGCCGGAGTGGACCGTGCCCATCAGCACGTCGACCTTGTCGCCGTAGACCAGCTTGTTGGTGAGTTCGGTCGCCTTGGGCGGCGCCGATTCGTCGTCGAGCGCCACGAAGGAGATCTCGCGGCCGGCGAGCTTGCCGCCCTTCTGGGCGACGTAGAGGCGCGCCGCCCGCGCGATCGCCTCGCCGAGCGGCGCGTAGGTGCCGCTCGACGGCAGCAGCAGACCGACCTTGAGCGGCCCGGATGCCGCGCTCGCCCCACGCACGAAGGGGGCCGCGAGCGTGAAGGTGCCCGCGGCGAGCGCGGCCGAAAGAAAGTCGCGTCTGGTCGACGACATGGATCAGTTCCTCCCGAAGATCGGCATTCGGCGCGCTTATCATGATGCGTGGGTCTGAAGCCCGGCGCGCCGCTCTCGACGGAATGAACTTTATTTCATATATCCTCTAGGTCAAGTCTGACATGCAATATTGTTCATGGTGCGAACAGAGAAGCGACCAGGCCCGGATGGACCGCCGGTCGCAGCGCCACCATCGCCGGACGCGGCCAGGTGACGCTCAGCCGATCGACCAGATCATCGAGGCCGGGGAGATCGAGGGCGTCGTAGAACACCGGCCGCCTCGAGCGGGCGATGAAGGCGTGGAAGAGGTCGGCGACGTCGTAGTCGTAGACCAGATCGCCCGGCGCGACGCCCGGCCGGCGGGCGAGATAGCGACGAAAGCCCCTGAACCGCGCCCGCCCGCCCGGCTCGGCGACGAAGACGAGGATGGCGCGGCCGGAGCCGAGGCGCATCCCCTCCTGCATCCGCGAATAGGCGCGATCTCGCCCGTTCGCCACCAGCGCCGCGAGCGAGGGGTGATCGTCGCCGCGATCGCGCCGGTCGAGGGTGACGCGCAGCGCCCAGAGGGGCTCGCCGTCGAGCAGGCGGCGCGCGGCGAGGAGTTCGGCGAGGGGACGGCCGACCGGATCGAACCCGCCGCTCACGCCTTGGCGCCGCGATTGCGCGACTGCCACGGACAGCCGATGGCGCAATAGGTCTGGATCATCCCGAGGAGCTTCGCGGCGCTCGCCTCGACCCCGACGCCCGAGGTGTCGATCTGGGTGCGGGCCCGGGCATAGAGCGGCTCGCGGCTCGACAGGATGGTGATGAGCTCGGCCATCGCCGCCTTGTCGTTGGCCATCGGCCTGAGGTCGCCCTGCTCGCGCACCCGGCTCATGTGCTCGGCCGGCGAGGTCTTGACCCAGATGGTGAAATAGGAGGCGAGCAACAGTTCGAAGGTCAGCGGCTCGCCGACGATGCCGCCGCCGGTCGCCAGCAGCATCGGCCCGGGCTGGTCGACGAGACGCTTCAGGGTGATGCGCTCCAGCCGGCGATAGCCGTCCTGGCCATAGAGATTGAGGATCTCGTTGATCGAGAAGCCGTGCTCGCGCTCGATCTCGCGGTTGAGCTCGACGAAGGGCCAGTCGAGCTGCTCGGCGACGAGCCGCCCGAGCGTCGACTTGCCGGCGC
This sequence comes from Prosthecomicrobium sp., assembly GCA_048497495.1. Lineage (GTDB taxonomy): Bacteria > Pseudomonadota > Alphaproteobacteria > Rhizobiales > Ancalomicrobiaceae > JAFHCF01. The sequence continues at coordinate 5,290 of JAFHCF010000076.1, read as the reverse complement.
CGCGCAACCCGATCAGCGCCACCCGGTCGACCGCGATGCGCGGCTCGCCGACGGCGCGCGGACCCGCCGGCCGTTCGTCGGCGAGCAGCGCCTTGGCCTCGACGATCGCCTGTTCGCCCGCCCCGCGCAGGAGGTCGCGGATCACCTGCCAATCGGGATTGTTGGCCATCTCGCCGCCGACCAGATCCTCGAGCGGCGCGCCCGTCGCCTCCGCCACCCGGCGAAGTAGCATGATCGAGACGTTGCCCTGCCCGCTCTCTAGCTGGGCGATGTAGCGCTCCGAGATGCCCGAGACCTGCGCCAGCACCTTGCGCGACATGCCGCGCAGCGCCCGCATCCGCCGCACCCGTTGCCCGAGTTCGACCAGGAACGCCTCGTCCGCGTCGGCGCGGAATTCGCGCGACGGCCGACGCGCCTCGGCCGCCGGCGCGGCGTCGCCGACAGGCGGGCTCGAACTCTCGGCGGTTCCATCGGGAAGGGGGCTGCTCATCGGTCGTTCCTCATGCGAATATGAAAAATAGTACACAAGCCCCTTGACGGCAACCCGCCGAACGCGCCATGAGAATGTGCATTATAATTCCGTCCACGCTTCCGGCGAAGGACGGTCGGGAGGGAAATCCGAGATGACCGCACAGATGACGCCCGCGCAACGGGAATTCGTCGCGGCGATCGGCGAAATCGCCGCAGCCGTCGGCGACCGGCCGCTCGACGATGGGCTCGCCGCCTGGCTCGCCGCCACATGGCCGCCGACCGGCGCGGCGTTCCGCCGTATCGCCGAACTGATCGAGATCGGCGACGCCGAGGGCTGGATCTGCCCGCGCCAGGGTGGCGGCATCCGTTACGGCCGGGTGGTCAAGCCCGGCGCCGAGGCCGGGCATTTCTCCGTCGACGTGGTGCTGATGGAGAGCCTGCGCGGCCCCCACCACGTCCACCCGAAGGGCGAGATCGGCATGATCATGTCCGTCGTCGCCGAGCCCACTTTCGATGGCCATCCCGAGGGCTGGTACGTCTACGGCCCCGGCTCCGCCCATCACCCGACCGTCACCGACGGATCGGCCTATGTGCTCTATCTGCTGCCCGACGGCGCGATCGAGTTCACCGGCGCCTGACGACGTCCCCCTAGATATCAGGAGCCGGCCGATGTCCGAACCCCTCTACACCAGCGCCGTCTACAACGCGGTGACCGACCTCGTCGATCGCAACCTCGCCGAGGGCCGTGGCGCCAAGCCCGCCTTCGTCGATCCCGGTCGCACCCTGACCTACGGCGAACTCGCCGACGAGACCCGGCGGATGGGCAACCTGCTCGCCCGCCTCGGCCTCGCCCGCGAGGACCGGGTCGCGATGATCATGCTCGACACGGTCGACTTCCCCGTCGTCTTCCTCGGCGCCATCCGCGCCGGCGTCATCCCGGTGCCGCTCAACACGCTGCTCGGCGCCGAACAATACGCCTACATGCTGGCCGACAGCCGGGCCAAGGCGTTGGTGGTCTCGGCGGCGCTGCTGCCGACGGTGGCGCCGGCGCTCGCCGGCCTGCCGAGCCTCGCCCATGTGCTGGTGTCGGGCGGCGACGCGGGCACGCATCTCGATTTCTCCGCCGAACTGGCGAAGGAATCCGCGTCGTTCGAGACCGCGCCGACCCATCCCGACGAGGCCGCCTTCTGGGTCTATTCCTCCGGCTCGACCGGCGCGCCCAAGGGCACCCGCCATGTCCAGTCGTCGCTGATGGCGACCGCTCGGCTCTTCGGCCAGAACGTGCTCGGCATCCGCGAGGACGACGTCGGCTTCTCGGCGGCCAAGCTGTTCTTCGCCTATGGGCTCGGCAATTCGCTGATCTTCCCCCTGTCGGTCGGCGCCACGGCGATCCTCAATCCGGGACGGCCGACGCCGCGGACGGTCTACGAGTTCCTGGAAGCCCACCAGCCGACGATCTTCTTCGGCGTCCCCACCCTCTACGCGGCGATGCTGCACGACACCGACCACACCACGGCGACCGGCTCGAAGCGGCTCCGGATCTGCACCTCGGCCGGCGAGGCGCTGCCCGAGCACATCGGTAAGAGTTGGAAGGCGCGCTTCGGCGTCGATGTCCTCGACGGCGTCGGCTCGACCGAAATGCTGCACATCTTCCTGGCGAACCGGCCCGACGACATCGTCTACGGCACCTCCGGCGTCGCGGTTCCCGGCTACGACCTCTCGCTTCGCGACGAGAACGGCAAGGCGACCGAAGCGGGCGAGATCGGCGAACTCTACGTGCGCGGGCCGACGGCGGCGGACGGCTACTGGAACCAGCGCGACAAGAGCCGCGCCACCTTCCAGGGCGAATGGACCAAGACCGGCGACAAGTACATCCAGGACCGCACCGGCCGTTACACCTACTGCGGCCGCGCCGACGACATGTTCAAGGTCTCGGGCATCTGGGTGTCACCCTTCGAGATCGAGGCGGCGCTGTCGAGCCACCCCGACGTGCTCGAGGCGGCGGTCGTCGCCCACGCCGACGAGGAAGGCCTCTTGAAGCCCAAGGCCTTCATCGTGCTGAAGGACGTCGCCCACCCGCAAGACCTCGAGACCCGCCTCAAGGACCACGTCAAGGCGACCGTCGGCATGTGGAAGTACCCGCGCTGGATCGAGGTGGTGGACGCCCTGCCGAAGACCGCCACCGGCAAGATCCAGCGCTTCAAGCTGCGTGAGGATGCCTGATGATCCCGGCGGCGCAGGGCTTTGTCGAGGTCGCCGGCAAGCGGCTCGAGGCGCGCCACTTCGGGCCCGGCCCGAGCGCCGCCCCGACCCTGGTGCTCCTGCACGAGGGCCTCGGCTGCGTCGGCCTATGGGGCGATTTCCCGGCCCGCCTCCAGGCGGCGACCGGCTGCGGCGTCTTCGTCTTCTCGCGCGCCGGCTACGGCGCCTCCGACCCGGTCGATCTGCCCCGCCCGCTCGACTACATGCAGCGCGAGGCAAGCGAGGTCCTGCCGAAGCTCCTCGACGCCATCGGCTTTCGCACCGGCGTCCTCGTCGGCCATTCCGACGGCGCCTCGATCGCCGCCTGGCACCTCGGCACCCGCCGCGACCCTCGGGTCGAGGCGGCGGTGCTGATCGCGCCGCATTTCGTGGTCGAGGACATGTGCGTCGCGGCGATCGCCGAAGCCAAGGTCGCCTATGAGACGACCGATCTCAGGGCCAGGCTCGGCCGCTGGCACGGCGACGTCGACACCGCCTTCCGCGGCTGGAACGACGCCTGGCTCGATCCGGCCTTCAAGGCCTGGGACATCCGCGAGGCCTTGGCGACGGTCGGCCGGCCGATGCTGGTGATCCAGGGCGCCGACGATCAATACGGCACGCTCATTCAGGTCGAGACGGCGCGCGACCTGTCGCCGGCCCCGGTCGTGACCGAGATCCTGGCCGGGGTGAAGCACTCGCCCCACCGCGAGGCCGCCGACGCCACCATCGCCGCCATTAGCAGTTTCTTCCGCGCCTTTCCCGACCTCTCGGTCGCAGCCCCGATGGAAACCCAGACATGATCCGTCTCCAGAGCCACGTCAGCGGCGCCTGGGTCTCCGGCCGCGCCGCCGGACGCCCCTTCGTCGATCCGACCACCGGGGCGACCCTCGGCCATGTCGATTCCACCGGCGTCGACTGCGCCGCCGCCCTCCGACACGCCCGCGAGGTCGGCGGCCCGGCGCTGGCGCGGCTGAGCTTCGCCGAACGCGGCGCCCTGCTCGGCGCCGTCGCCGACGTGCTCGTCGCAAACCGCGCGGCTTACGGCGAGATCGCCCGCCGCAATTCCGGCAACACGGCGCGCGACGCGGCGATCGATATCGACGGCGGCATCGCCACACTCAAATACTACGCCCGCCTGGCCAAGGGCCTCGGCGCCGCCACCCGCATCGTCGAGGCCGGCGCCGACCGCCTCGCCAAGGGCGACACTTTCGAGGCCCGCCACGTCTGGTCGACCCGGCCCGGCGTCGCCGTCCACATCAACGCCTTCAACTTCCCCGCCTGGGGCCTGTGGGAGAAGGTCGCCGTGGCGCTCGTCGCCGGAACCCCGGTCGTCGCCAAGCCGGCGTCGGTCACCGCCTGGCTGGCGGAGGCGATGGTGCGCGACGTCGCCGCCGCCGGCGTCCTGCCGGACGGCGCCCTGTCGCTGATCTGCGGCGCCGCCGACGGGCTCCTCGACGCGGTCGGCCCGTTCGACTGCGTCGCCTTCACCGGATCGGCCGACACCGGACGGATGATCCGCTCCCATCCGGCGGTGCTCGCCGCCAATCCGCGCCTCGGCATCGAGGCCGACAGCGTCAACGTCGCCCTGCTCGGCCCTTCCGCCACCCCCGGTTCGGCCGCCTTCGAGCGACTGCTCGAGCAGGCGGTCGCCGCCGTCTCGGTCAAGGCCGGGCAACTGTGCACCAACATCCGCCGCATCCTGGTGCCCCGCCCCCTGGTCGAGGCCTTCACCGAGGCGCTCGCCGCCCGCATCGACGGGCTCACCGTCGGCGATCCCGCCCTGGCCGAGGTCGAGGTCGGGCCGCTGGTCGACGAGAAGCAGTTGCGCGCCGCCTTCGCCGGCCTCGCGGCGCTGGCCACCGAGACCCGCGTGGCGCGTGGCGGCGGCATCCCGGCCACCGTCGTCGGCGCCGATCCGGGCCAGGGCGCCTTCCTCGCCCCGACCCTGCTGGTCGCCGATCGCGGCGTCGACCTCCAGGCGGTCCACGACGTCGAGGTCTTCGGCCCGGTGGTGACGGTGATCCCTTACGGCGCGGCCGACGCCGCGCGGCCTCATGACGATGTCGCCGAGGCGGTGCGCCTCGCCGCCCGGGGCGAGGGATCGCTCGCCGCCAGCCTCTACGCCGACGATCCCGCCGAGGCCGCCGCCCTCACCCTGGCCCTCGCCCCCTTCCACGGCCGCGTCCTCGCCGTCGACACGGTCGTCGGCCGCTCCCACACCGGCCACGCCATCGTCATGCCGTCATGCGTCCACGGTGGCCCCGGCCGGGCCGGTGGCGGCGAGGAACTCGGCGGCCTGCGCGGGCTCCGCTTCTACATGCAACGCACCGCCCTGCAGGGCTCGCCGGCGATGCTCGACGCGGCGACGGCGGGCGCGGCGACGGCGGCGCTGTAGGGTGCATTAGGCGAAGCCGTAATGCACCGGCGGCGCATGTGTTGTGGTCCCGGCTCGAAACGGACTCGGCCGGTGCATTACGCTTCGCTGATGCACCCTACGGACTGCGGCCATTGTCGATCTCCGCCTCGCGGCTCGTCATTGCCGGCTCCGACCCGGCAACCCATCGGCGCCGACACGATG
>JAFHCF010000075.1:0-31428 GCA_048497495.1 Prosthecomicrobium sp. | reverse complement strand
AGAGCGTGCTCGGCGATCGTGACACGGCACGGCGCCCTTCCTTCTCCCGTAAGGGGAGAAGGAAGGGCGCGCATGCGCGCGCAGCCTGAACCGGACAGCCGTGGGGTCGAGCCCGGGGATGACGAGGAGGAGAGGGCATGGGGGAATGTGGGCGCATCGCCGAAGTGGACGTTCGCGCCCATATCGGAGTGGTCTCGCCCGTGGTCACACCCTTCGGAGCGGTCGCGCCGGCGGCGGGCCGCCTCCCCCCCCGCGCGCTTCCTTCTCCTCCGCCGCGTCCCGCGCCGCCCGAGCCATCGTCTGCATGCGGTCGAGCGCCCCTTGCAGGATGAAGCTCGCCGCCATCTTGTCGACGGCCTCGGCGCGCTTGGCCCGCGAGGTGTCGGCCTCCAGCAGAGTGCGGGTCACGGCGGTCGTCGACAGCCGTTCGTCCCAATAGGCGATCGGTAATGTCGTCAGCGGCACCAGATTGCGCACGAAGGCGCGGGTCGCCTGGGCGCGCGGGCCCTCCGAGCCGTCCATGTTGAAGGGCAGGCCGATCACCAGCCCGGCCACCTGAAACTTCGCGGCGATGGCGAGGAGTTCGGCGACGTCGAGCGAGAACTTCCGTCGCTTGATCGTCTCGAGCGGCGTGGCGATGCGCCGGCCGAGGTCGGAGAGCGCCAGACCGATGGTCTTGGTGCCGAGATCGAGCCCGAGGAGACGGGCCGACGGCGCCAGACGGGCGGCGAGGTCGGGAAGCGAAAGGGTGGGATCGGGAGCGGCCATGGTCGAGCCCTAGCACGGCGGAGGCGCGAAGGGGAGGGCGCGTGAGCGGCCGTCCCCCTCCGCCGTCCCTCGTCGCCGGGCCGGCGCGGCGCTCAGGTGGCGTAGGTGATGGAACCGGACACGTCCGCGAGCGCGTCGGGAACGAGTTCGAGCATCTGGACGTATCGAGCCGGGATGCCGTTGGTGTTCGTCACGCCGAAATCGCTCGCCGGGCGGAAGCCGAAGCGGCCGTAGTAGGCGGGATCGCCGACGAGCGTGACCGCGTCGAAACCGTCGCGCCGACTTCGCTCGAGCCCCTCCCGCGTCAGGCGCTCGCCGAGACCGCGTCCACGGTGGGCGAGATCGATGGCGAGCGGCGCGAGAAGCAGGATCTCGCGCCGCCCCGATGCCGTATCGATCGCCGCGCGCGTCAGCATGATGTGGCCGACGAGACGATCGCCCTCGACCGCGACGAGCGCCAGATCCGGCAGGTAGGTCTCGGAGGCGCGCAATCGGTCGACGAAATCCTGCTCGTCGCCATTCGACACTTTCGCCGTCTCGAAGGCGGTCTTCACGAAGTCGTGGATCCGACCGAACTCCTCGGGTCGTTCCGGCCGGATCACGATCGACGCTTGGCCCATGGCGGTGTGCCTCGTTGCGTCCGATGCCTCACTTGCGAAAGCCGGAAATGGCGCCGATGAGGTTCGGATTGCCGTAGAGCATGAGCAGGTTGGGCACCACGGTTCTCTTCGGATCGATCGCCTCGGTGCGGCCGGTGAACGCGGCGCCGAAAATCCGGCCGGTGATCCGGCAGGCCGCGTCGATCTTGACCGATCCGTTGACCTTGGTGCCGCTCGCGCAGGTCCCGCTGACGGCGCCGGTCTGAGAGACCGTGACGTCGCAGCGGTCGCCGCCCTTGTTGTTGGTGACCATCAGGAGCCAGGCACCGGCCGCCTTGTTCGTACAGGCGGCCTCGGCGGCGCCGGAGAAGGCGAGAAACGCGGCGAAGGCGAAAATGACTCTGTTCATGTCTGTCCTCGTCGAACCGGTTCGAATGGCCGGATTCATTCTAGGAAAGTTTTTCTCTGAATGCATCGGATGAAATGCCGTCCCGAGTTCCCCATGGGTTGCGGATCTCGCCGCGGGAGAACCCGGCGTCGGCCCGATCGATCCGGGTCGAACACTCCGCCTCTCACCGGGCGCCGGCCGCGCGGCGTGAGACCGCGCCGGTCGAGCCCGGTTTGGCGCGTTGCCCCTCCCATCCCCCGATGCTAGAACGCGGGAGTGCATCCGCGTCGCCCGATCGACGTGGGCCGATCCCATGCGTTCCTTTCCCGAGGTCTCCATGTCCGTCGATCGATCGACCGTCGTCCGTGTCGCCCATCTCGCGCGCATCCGCGTCGCCGACGAGGAGGTGGACAAGCTCCAGGGCGAACTCAATTCGATCCTCGGCTTCGTCGAGCAACTCGCCGAACTCGACGTCGCGAATGTCGAGCCGCTGACCTCGATCGTCCCGATCGCCATGAAGAAGCGCGCCGACGTCGTCACCGACGGCGGCATCCCGAAGCAGGTCACGGCCAACGCGCCGCAGGCCGAGGACGATTTCTTCGTGGTCCCCAAGGTGGTCGAGTGATCCGGCGCAAGCCGTCGATCCTCGCCCCGCCCACTCATTCGATGGATTTCCGCCCGTGACCGACCTGACCGCCCTCACCATCGCCGAGGCCCGCGACGCCCTCGCCGCCAAGACCTTCACCGCCTCCGAGCTGACCGAGGCCTATCTCGGCGCCGTGGAACGCGCCCGCGACCTCAACGCCTTCGTGCTGGAGACGCCCGAGAAGGCGCGCGCCATGGCCGCCGCCTCCGACGCGCGGCTCGCCAAGGGCGAGGCCGGGCCGCTCGAGGGCATTCCGCTCGGCATCAAGGATCTCTACTGCACCGAGGGGGTGCGGACGACCGCCTGCTCGAGGATCCTCGGCAACTTCGTGCCGCCCTACGAATCGACCGTGACCTCGAACCTGTGGGCCGACGGCGCGGTGCTCCTCGGCAAGCTCAACTGCGACGAATTCGCCATGGGCTCGTCGAACGAGACCTCGGCCTTCGGCGACGTGATCAACCCCTGGCGCCGCAAGGCCGACGACGGATCGATCGACCCGACCCCGCTGGTGCCCGGCGGCTCCTCCGGCGGCTCCTCCGCCGCCGTCGCCGCGCATCTCTGCCTCGGCGCCACCGGCACCGACACCGGCGGCTCGATCCGCCAGCCCGCCGCCTTCACCGGCACCGTCGGCATCAAGCCGACCTATGGCCGCTGCTCGCGCTGGGGCATCGTCGCCTTCGCCTCGTCGCTCGATCAGGCCGGCCCCTTCGCCCGCACCGTCCGCGACGCCGCCATCCTGTTGAAGTCGATGGCCTCGGTCGACCCCAAGGACACGACCTCCGTCGATGTGGCCGTCCCCGACTATGAGGCGGCGATCGGCCGCTCGATCAAGGGCAAGGTCATCGGCATTCCCAAGGAATACCGCGTCGACGCCATGCCGGCCGAGATCGAGACCCTGTGGACACAGGGCATCGCCTGGCTGAAGGACGCCGGCGCCGAGATCCGCGAGATCTCGCTGCCCCACACCAAATACGCTTTGCCGGCTTATTATATCGTCGCTCCCGCCGAGGCCTCCTCGAACCTCGCCCGCTACGACGGCATCCGCTACGGCCTTCACGTCCCCGGCGACGACATCACCGACACCTACGAGCTGACGCGCGCCGCCGGCTTCGGCGCCGAGGTCCGCCGCCGCATCATGATCGGCACCTACGTGCTGTCGGCCGGCTACTACGACGCCTATTACGTCCGCGCCCAGAAGATCCGCACCCTGATCAAGCGCGACTTCGACATCGCTTATCGCTCCGGTGTCGACGCGGTGCTGACGCCGGCGACCCCGTCCTCGGCTTTCGGCATCGGCGAGAAGACCGGCGGCGATCCGGTCGAGATGTACTTGAACGACATCTTCACCGTGACGGTGAACATGGCGGGCCTGCCCGGCATGTCGGTCCCCGGCGGTCTCGACGCCAAGGGCCTGCCGCTCGGCCTCCAGCTGATCGGCCGTCCCTTCGACGAGGAGACGCTGTTCCAGGTCGCCGACGTCATCGAGCAGGCGGCGGGCCGCTTCACGCCGGCGAAGTGGTGGTGAGGATGGCGCGGCGGTTCGCCCCCGCGCTGGCGCTGGCCGGCCTCCTCGCGAGCCCCGGCGCGGCCTCGGCGCAGGGCCTTCCCCAAGGCGTGAAGCTCTTTTCCGCCAAGGACGTGATCGAGGGAACGAAAGTATCGCGTGAGCAGTGCGCGGCGCTGCCCAAGGCGGTCTTCGTCGAGGCCTTCGGCGACGGGATCTGCGTCCGGTATTATCTGCACGGCTCGGCCAGGGGCAAGGCGGCCGTGGTGTTCTTCACCGGCGACGTCCTCGGCCTGTCGAGGACCGGCGCGCGCGAGGTCGAGCCCGGCTATCTGACGCAAGCCCCCGAATACATCGACATCGCCTCCCGCGTCTGGGGCGAGCGGCTCGGCGTGCCGGTGATCTATTTCGGCCGGATGGGGATGAACGGCTCGTCGGGCTGGCACGGCGATCGCCGCACCGCGCTCGAGGCCGAGGTCACCCGTAAGGCGCTCGACGCCATCAAGGCGCGCGAGGGCGTCGTCGGCTTCCACCTCGCCGGCCAGTCGGGTGGGGCGATGCTGGTGCCGAGCGTCGTCGCCGCCCGCGACGACATCGGCTGCGCCGTCATCGCCTCCGGCCCGCTCGATTTCCGCGCCTTCACCCGGGCCTACGGCATCACCTTCCGCGCGTCGGGCAAACGCGCCCATCTCGATCCGATGGCGGAAGCCCGACAAGTCGCGGCGCGCACGGCGAGCGCCGACCCGACCCGGCTCTTCCTCCTCACCGATCCCGCCGACAAGGCGGTCCCGGCGAAGTTCCAGAGCCCTTACGTGGCGGCGATCGAGAAGGCCGGCGGCCACGTCCTCCAGGTGACGACCGGCGCGCGCGGGGCCGACCACCACGCCCTGATCGAGAAGGCCCTCTTCGTCACCCGCGACTGCCTCGCCGGCAAGTCCGACGCGGCGATCGACAAGGCCTGGAAGGGCAGGGGCGGGGAGGATCTGCCGCGGTAGGCTCTCTCTCCCTTCCCTTGCGGGACCATTGCGTCATTCCGAAGGTGCGGCTCATCGATCTCCCTGCGCGATGGTTCGAGACGAGCCCGTTGGGCTCTCCTCACCATGAGGTACTTCTAAAATACTTCAACAATTACAAACACCTCATGGTGAGGAGCGCTCGGCACGAGCGCGTCTCGAACCATCGCGCACAGACCTGAAGCGACGTATTCCGACCATCCGCCGGGCCATAGCGGAATGACGCGAAGGTCCCGCGAGGGGCGCGGGAGAGCGGTGCTCGCGGGTCGGCGGTTTGCCGCATCTCGCATTGGTACGGCGCACCGGGGCGTGAGGCCCAGTGCCCGTCCCCTGCGTTCCTCGCCGATCTCCCCTGCGTTCCACGTAGCTTTACGTAAGGCGTCGGACCCAGCAGAGTGTGCGGCCCGCTTCGGCCCGTCGCCCGAGCGGCCGAAAACGTTCCGGCCCCGAAGGCCGGGCAGGGGAAACGCCGAGATGACCGCCGCCTCCGAAGCCTCGCCGATGCCCCGCGCCGCCACCGAGGGGACCGCCTGGACCATCCTCGTCATGCTGTCGGTCTCGCACATGCTCAACGACACGATGCAGTCGTTGGTGGCGGCGAGCTACCCGATCCTCAAGGACGCGTTCCATCTCGATTTCGGCCAGATCGGCTTGATCACCCTGTGCTTTCAGATGACCGCGTCGGTGCTGCAGCCGCTGGTCGGCATCTGGACCGACCGTCATCCCCAGCCCTTCAGCCTCGCCTTCGGCATGGGCTCGACGCTGATCGGTCTGCTCTTGATGGCGGCGGCGCCGACCTACGGCGTCCTCCTGATCGCGGTCGGGCTGATCGGCACCGGCTCGTCGATCTTCCATCCAGAATCGTCGCGCATGGCCCGTCTCGCCTCCGGCGGGCGCCATGGTCTGGCCCAGTCGCTGTTCCAGGTCGGCGGCAATTCCGGCACGGCGATCGGGCCGCTGCTCGCCGCCTTCATCGTCCTGCCCAACGGCCGCGCCTCGGTGGCCTGGTTCGCGGTGCTGGCGTTGGCCGGGATCGCGATCCTGACCCGGGTCGGCATCTGGGGCCGCGAACATCGCCGCGCCCGCGCCGGCCGCCCCGTCGTCCGCCCGGTCTCGGGGCTGCCGCGATCGGTGGTGATCCGCGCCCTCGCCATCCTGATGATCCTGACCTTCTCCAAGAACGTCTATCTGGCGAGCATCTCCAGCTACTACACCTTCTACCTGATCGACACCTTCCACGTGTCGGTCAAGGAGGCGCAGATCTATCTGTTCCTGTTCCTCGGCGCGGCGGCGCTCGGCACCCTGGTCGGCGGCCCGATCGGCGACCGCATCGGCCGCAAGGCGGTGATCTGGGTGTCCATTCTCGGCGCGCTGCCCTTCTCGCTGATGCTGCCGCACGTCGGCCTGACCATGACCGCCGTCCTCTCGGTGGTGATCGGCCTGATCCTGTCGTCGGCCTTCTCGGCGATCCTGGTCTTCGCCCAGGAACTGGTGCCCGGCCGCGTCGGCATGATCTCCGGCCTGTTCTTCGGCCTCGCCTTCGGCTTCGGCGGGCTCGGCGCGGCGGCGCTGGGCGAGATCGCGGACATGACCTCGATCACCTACGTCTACCAGATCTCCGCCTGGCTCCCGGCGATCGGCATCCTCACGGTGTTCCTGCCCAATCTCAGGAAGGCGGCGTGAGGGGAACCCACCGCCGCATCGCAACGAGGTTCTTGAACCGGTTCCCGATCCGCTCTACCCAGGGAGCCACAGTTCCGTTCGTCCGATCGAGGCCGCACTCATGTTCACCGCGTTCCGCACCGCCAAGCCGTCGCAGTTCCTGAAAGGGGCGACCGGCGATTGGGAAGTCATCATCGGTCTGGAGGTCCACGCGCAGGTCGCCTCGAACGCCAAGCTGTTCTCCGGCGCCTCGACCGAATTCGGCGGCGCCCCCAACGATCACGTCTCCCTGGTCGACGCGGCGATGCCCGGCATGCTGCCGGTGATCAACGAGGAATGCGTCGCCCAGGCCGTCCGCACGGGGCTGGGGCTCGAGGCCGAGATCAACCTGCGCTCGGTGTTCGACCGGAAGAACTATTTCTACCCCGATCTTCCCCAGGGCTATCAGATCTCCCAGTACAAGAGCCCGATCGTCGGCGAGGGTGTCGTCCATCTCGACATGCCCGACGGCGAGGTCGTCGAGGTCGGCGTCGAACGGCTGCATCTCGAGCAGGACGCCGGCAAGTCGATCCACGACCAGTCGCCGGTCTCCACCTTCGTCGATCTCAACCGCTCCGGCGTCGCCCTGATGGAGATCGTGTCGAAGCCCGACATGCGCTCCGGCGACGAGGCCAAGGCCTATCTGTCGAAGCTCAGGACAATCCTGCGCTACCTCGGCACCTGCGACGGCGACATGGACAAGGGCAACATGCGCGCCGACGTCAACGTCTCGGTCAGGAAGCCCGGCGGCGACCTCGGCACCCGTTGCGAGATCAAGAACGTCAACTCGATCCGCTTCGTCGGCCAGGCCATCGACTACGAGGCCCGCCGCCAGATCGGCATCCTCGAGGACGGCGGCACGATCAAGCAGGAAACCCGCCTGTTCGATTCGGTGAAGGGCGAGACCCGCTCGATGCGGTCGAAGGAAGAGGCGCACGACTATCGCTACTTCCCCGACCCGGACCTGCTTCCGCTCGAATTCTCACAGGCTTGGGTCGACGAGCTGAAGTCGCGGCTGCCCGAGCTGCCCGACGCCAAGAAGGCGCGGTTCAAAGATCCCGATAAAGGATACGGTTTACGTGAAAAGATTGCTGATCTTCTTTGCGAAGAGAGGGAGATCGCCGACGCATTTGAAGACGCTGTTTTTGAAGCAATCGCAAAGCGTACGTCGCGAGACGTTGCATACAAGACGCTCTCGACCCGGCTTGTATGGCCGGAAGGCGTGGCAACTGGATTCAACTCCTTGCCTCAGGACTTGAGTGCCACTGAGCATGACATTTTGTGGGGAACCGCAGAAAGTGTGGCGAATTTGGTTGTTGGTCAGCTGTTTGCTTTTGCAAAGGACAGCGAGAAGCCCGTTCCGGATCTAATTCGATCCGTGGATTTTGGTGGACTGCTGAGGGCACTACTCGACACCAAGGCAATTTCTTCGAAGATTGCCAAGGATGTATTTGATATATTGATGCGAGAAGGCGGAAGTGCTGAGGAGATTGTCGAGAGCCGCGGCCTGAAGCAGGTCACCGACACCGGCGCCATCGAGGCGGCGGTCGACGCGGTGATCGCCGCCAACCCCGACAAGGTCGAGCAGATCAAGGTCAAGCCGACCATGTCCGGCTGGTTCGTCGGCCAGGTGATGAAGCAGACCGGCGGCAAGGCCAACCCGCAGGCCGTCAACGAGATTCTGAAGGCCAAGCTCGGGCTCGAGTGATACCAGAGGGCATTGAAAATGCCCTTCGGTATTCCGTATGCGAATTTCTCATGCCGCTGATGCCTATGAGAAATTCGCATGTCTTCAACGGTCGGATGCGTCGGCATCCCCGACCGTTGGTATGACGCCGCGAATTCATCCGGTCTTCGGCCGAAAAGGCCGCTTTCGCGAACGCGGGAGCGGCCTTTTCCGTCTTCACTCCCCATCAACCATACCGATCCGTCACCCATCATGGTTGATGTCGCGTCGGTCACGGTAACCCTTCCTTACCTTTGATCGCCGACACTTCGCCTCGAGGAAGGCCCCTCAGTCGGTTGGGGGCCTCCCCCGTTTGAGCGAGTAGACCATGGACATCGCGACGTTCCTCGGCATCGGCGGCGGCTTCGGCGTTCTCGTGATGGCGGTCTTCCTCGAAGGCTCCAGCCTCGGCATGTTCATGAACCTGCTGGCCACCGTCGTCGTCATCGTCGGTGCCTTCGTCACCACCATGGCGCGCTTCACCATGGGGGGCTTCTTCGCCGCCATGGGGACCGGCCTCAAGGCGGTGGCCTTCAATCACCACGTCTCGGCGCGCGACATGATCGAGAAGATCGCCGAGCTCGCCGACATCGTCCGCAAGCAGGGGCCCCTCGGCCTCGAGGCGGTCGAGATCGAGGACGAGTTCCTCGCCAAGGGCATGCGGATGATCGCCGACGGCTTCGATCTCCACATCATCCGCGAGACCCTGGAACGCGAGCGCGATCTCCACATCGAGCGCCTGGAAGACGCCAACAAGCTCTTCAACTTCATGGGCAACGCCGCGCCGGGCATGGGCATGGTCGGCACCATCATCGGCCTCATCTCGATGTTCGCCCACATGGACGACCCCAAGAAGATCGGCCCCGGCATGGCGGTGGCGCTGCTCACCACGCTCTACGGCGCGATCATGGCCAACGTCGTCGCCCTGCCGATCGCCGACAAGCTCCAGATCAAGGCGATCGAGGAGAACGTCAACTTCACGCTGGTCATCGACGGCGTCATGATGATCCGCGAGAACAAGAGCCCGGCGGTGATCCGCGACATGTTGATCTCCTACCTGCCCAACAAGCATCGCGCCGCGATGGAAGAGGCGGCCTGAGGGTCGTAGAGGACGAGACTCATGGCCAAGAAGAAGGGGCACGGCGGCGGTGGCGGGCACGGCGGTGCCTGGGTCATCACCTTCGCCGACCTGATGGCCCTGCTGATGGCCTTCTTCGTCATGCTGCTGGCCTCCGCCAGTCAGGACAAGCAGAAGCTCGCCGATGCCTCCGGATCGCTCAAGGACGCCTTCGGCGTGCAGCCGATCCCCCGCACCGCCGGCATGATCGAACGCGACGGCTTACCCGTCCGCAAGTTCATCAAGGACACCGGCGCGGTCGAGAAGAAGCTCGACGCCGAGACCGCCGATTTCCGCAACGACGACCATGCCAAACAGGGCCCGGAGGCCAACACGCACGACTACGAGGCCGCCCACAAGGAGAAGCCGCGTCAGTTCCTCACCGCCGCCGCCTCCCTGCGCCAGGCCCTGCAGGACATGCCGGAGATCACCGAGGTCTCCAAGCACGTCATGTTCGAGGAGACCGACGAGGGCCTCAACGTCCGCCTCGTCGACCAGGACGGCCGCTCGATGTTCCCGGAGAGCGCCAAGCAACCCTACGAGTTCACCCGCTCCATCCTGTCGAAGATCGCCCCGGCGCTCGCCCGCATGCCCCATCGCCTGCGCGTCACCGGCCACACCGCCGGCGGCACCCGTTGGGCGGGGCGCGGGCCGTCGCCGTGGGATCTGTCGTCGGGCCGGGCGGTCGCGATCGAGGAGATCCTCGCCGGCTACGGCGTCCCCGCCGATCGTTTCGATTCGGTGGTCGGCAAGGCCGATACCGATCCGCTCTTCCCCAACGAGCCGACGCTCGCCGCCAACCGGCGCATCGACATCCTGCTCGTCCACGAAGCCCCGCCGATGCCGCCCTCCGGGCTGAACTGAGCCGGATCCCGTCGCGATGGTCTCCACCGACCTCCTCATTCGCCCCGCGCGCCGCGACGATCTCGACGCCCTGATCGCGATCGTCGCCGCCGACGACCTCGGCGGCCACGGCGACACCACCGACCCGGCGGCGCGCCCGGACTACGCGGCGGCGATGGACGAGATTCTCGCCTCGCCCTCGGACCACCTCCTCGTCGCCGAGATCGGCGGGCGTGTCGTCGCCACCGCGCAATTCAGCCTGATCGTCGCCTTGCCCCATCGCGGACGGCGACGCGCCGTGGTCGAGGCGGTGCAGGTGGCGCCGGATCTGCGCGGACGCGGCATCGGCGCCCGGCTGATCGAGGCGGTGATCGCCGAGGCCCGCGCTCACGGCGCCGGCGTCGTCGAACTGACCTCCAACGCGGCCCGTCTCGACGCCCACCGTTTCTACCAGCGCCTCGGCTTCGCGCGCTCTCACGTCGGCTTCAAGCTCGCGTTATGAGCGCCTGAGAGCGCCCCGACCCCCTGGACCGCCGCGCCGCGCTCCCCCATCTTCATCGCAGCGACGTGTTTCCGATCGCAAGAGGCCGCCCCTCCGCTCGGGGGAGCGGCCGGTCGCCCGCGCCATCCCCCCCGGAGGAATTCCGTCATGCCCGCTCCCATCCGTCTCTGGTACTGGCCGACCCCCAACGGCTGGAAGGTCACCATCATGCTCGAGGAGCTCGGCGTGCCCTACGAGGTGATCCCGGTCGACATCCGTAAGGGCGCCCAGTTCGAGCCCGACTTCCTGACGATCTCGCCCAACAACAAGATGCCGGCGATCGAGGATCCCGACGGCCCCGACGGCGCCCCGATCTCGGTCTTCGAGTCGGGCGCCATCCTGATGTATCTCGGCCGCAAGTACGGGAAGTTCTATCCGACCGAGGAACGCGCCCGCGTCGAGGTCGAGCAGTGGCTGATGTGGCAGATGGGCGGCTTCGGCCCGATGCTCGGGCAGAACCACCACTTCGCCCTCTACGCGCCGGAGAAGATCCCCTACGCCATCGACCGCTTCCGCAACGAGACTCACCGCCTCTACGGCGTCCTCAACAAGCGCCTCGCCGATCGCGACCACATCGCCGGCGACCTGTCGATCGCCGACTTCGCGACGATCGGCTGGGCCAAGCTCTATGACCGGCAGGGCATCGACCGCGCCGAGTTCCCGCATTTCGGCCGGTGGCTCGACCGGATGCTGGTGCGGCCGGCGGTCGAACGCGGGCTCGCGGTCGCCGGTGAACTGCGCAGTGACCTCGCCAACGACGAGGAGGCCAAGAAGGTTCTCTTCGGCCAACGGGCGCGCTGAGATCTCGTCGAGGGGAAATTTCCGACTTCCCCGACGTCAGTGGGATTCGCGGTGAATCGAATCTTTCCGCGAATCCCACACCACATCGCCAGTGTCGTTGATTCGATTGACCGAATCGTCATCCGAAGGTGAATCATCGGTGAAATACATATTTCGTTCTGGATTTGGCGACATCTGATTAAGCAATCTATTTAACTCGAGTTTTAATGATCGCGGGCAGTATTTCCCACATGGAAGCCGGACAAATACTGGTATCGGCAGGGGGCAGAAAGCCCCGAGAATGTGGGAGAGTCAGATGGCCCGTTTCGAAATCAACAGCGCCGAACACGCCACGATGGGTCATCAGGCCGTCGCCGGCGACGTCTTCGTCCAGATGGGGATCAACCATTCGATCGGCCGCGGCGCGCCCGCCGATCTGGTCGCCGCCCACATGTGGTTCAACCTCGCCGCCGCCCAGGGCAACCCGGAAGCGGCCCGCTATCGCCAGGAAGTCTCCCGCGAGATGAGCGCGGCCGAGATCGCCGAGGCCCAGCGCCAGGCCCGCGAGTGGATGACCCGCCACTGAGCGCCGCCGTCGCGGGGGAGATCGCCTGTCCCGGCGCTTGCCCCGCCTTCGAGACGCATGCTACCCCGGGCATCTGCCCCGGGGAGACCGAGCGATGCGCATCCTGATCACCAACGACGACGGCATTCATGCCCCCGGGCTGCGCGTGCTCGAGCACATCGCGCGCGAACTCGCCGACGACGTCTGGGTGGTGGCGCCCGAGACCGATCAGTCGGGCAAGGCCCATTCGCTGTCGCTGTCCGATCCGCTGCGCCTGCGCAAGATTTCCGACCGCCATTACGCGGTGCGCGGCACCCCGACCGATTGCGTCATCATGGGGGTGCGCCACATCCTCGACGGCAAGCCCGATCTGGTGCTCTCCGGCGTCAATCGCGGCGCCAACGTCGCCGACGACGTCACCTATTCCGGCACCATCGCCGCCGCCATGGAAGGCACGCTCCTCGGCGTGCCGTCGATCGCGCTGTCCCAGGCCTACGGCTGGGCCGACGGCGCCGAGGTGCCGTGGGCGACCGCCGAGGCCCATGGGCCGGACGTGGTGCGCCGCCTGTTGGAGGTCGGCATGCCGGCCGGCACCCTGGTCAACGTCAATTTCCCGGCGCGTAGCCCCGCCAAGGTCGCCGGCATCGCCGTGACCAGCCAGGGCGCGCGCAACGACGCGACGATCGGCGTCGAACCCCGGGTCGACGGGCGCGGCACGCCCTATTTCTGGATTTCCTATCGACCCCAGACCACCGAGCCGGTGGTCGGCACCGATCTCGCCGCGCTGGCGGAAGGTTTCGTCTCCGTCACCCCGCTGCGCCTCGACCTCACCGATCACGGCACGCGCCAGAGCTTCGCCCACGCCTTTCGCTGACCGCCCGTCCGCGCATGGTAGGGCTGCGTCGGTTCGTGTCGCTCCGGTAACCGATCGCCAACCATTCCCGGTCTAGGGATCTCTCGCGTGTCTTCAGTCCAGCGGGAGTTCATCGATGGCGGGTCGCTTCGCGGCGCAGACGCTTCGTGCCGAGATCAGTCTGCCGCGGGCCGATCGCGTCGCGCTCGCCCGGCTGGTCCTCGCGGTGTCGCAGAAGGGGGTGCACGACCGCCGCATTCTCGGGGCGATCGAGGCCATCCCGCGTTCGCTCTTCGTCTCCGTCGAACATCACGCCAAGTCGCTGGAAGACCGCCCGGTGCCGATCGAATGCGGCCAGACCATCGACGCGCCCTCGGTCCTCGGCCTGATGTATCAGGCCGCCGGCATCGCCTCCGACCACCGCGTGTTGGAAGTGGGCACCGGGTCCGGCTACGGCACCGCCATTCTCGCCGGGCTCGGGGCCAAGATCTACACGGTCGAACGCTTCCGCACCCTCGGCGAATTGGCCGCCGACCGCTTCGCCACTCTCCATCTCGACAACGTCGTCGCCTCGATCCACGACGGTTTCGAGGGTTTCGCGCGCAACGCGCCGTTCCATCGCATCGTCGTCGACGGCGCGGTCGAGGTGCCGCCGCGCGCGCTCCTCGATCAACTCGCCCCCCAGGGCGTGTTGATCGCCGCCATCGGCGTCGCGGGCGCCCGTCAGGTGCTGACCCGTTACGTCCGCAGGGACAAGGGTCTCGACATCGAGCCGGTCGGCGAGGTGCGCCGCATCGCGCTCGTGGCGGGGCGGGCGGCGGCTCTGTGACGAGGGCGCGGCGTCGACCATGTCCGCGGCTCTTCGGCCCCACCGCGCGAGGCGGAAATCCAACGCTTTATCGCCTTGTTCGGACCGTGGTTTCGCCGTCGTCGTGAACGAAAATCCCTGTGTTCGCCGGCGCTCTTAAAGCTTTATCAACGTTACGAGTGCTTCAATGCTCCGACGTAATGGACGAGCTATCGTCATGAACGGCGTGAGTGGTGCGATGCGTTTTCCGATCCTCGACATGCGGTCTCGCAATCTTTCCCGAGTGGCGGTGATCGCCCTTGCGGCCGCCGCCGCCGGGGGCTGCTCCAGCGACACCGGTCGCTTCGGTGGGGATCCGGTCTATACCGGCTCGACGCCCAATCAGCGCGCCATTCTCGGGTCCGGGCAGCCGCAGCAGCCCGCACCCCAGAACGGCAATTGGCGCAACGTCGAGACCACCGGTTCGATCGCGCCCGCCGCCCCTCAGGTCTCGCGCCAGCCGCTGGCACAGCCGATCCAGTCCGCGCAGCCGCAGCCTTATGCGGTGCAGCCGCCCGTCGTCCAGCCGCCGGTCGTGCAGGCGCCGATGGTCCAGCCGCAGCGCGTCGTCGCCACCGGTTGGACCGGGGTCGGCGGCTCCTATGTCACCGCCCAGCACGGCGACACCGTCGACGGCCTGTCGCGCCGCTACGGTGTGCCGGCCAACGCCATCGCCCAGGTCAACGGCTTTTCCGGCGGCGGAGCGCTCCAGCCCGGCCAGCGCGTGCTGATGCCGGTCTACGGATCGAATGCTCCCGCCCCGATGGTCGCGCAGGCGCCCGCGCCGGTCGCCGCCGCCGCGCCGCCGCCGGCCCAGCCGGTGCGCCAGATCGCCATCGCCAAGCCCGCCGCCGCGCCGGCTCGCGCGCCGATGCCGGTTGCCGCCCCGACCCCTGTCACCACCAAGCCGACGGTCGCTCCGACCCCGATTCCGGCACCCGCCCGTCGTGTCGCCGCCGCTCCGTCGGCGCCCGAGCCCGGCGGCGTCAAGCTGGTCGGCGACTACACCGTCCGCCAGGGCGACACGCTCGCCTCCGTCGCCCGCACCTATGGTGTCTCCGAGCGGGCACTGAAGGAGCGCAACGGCCTCAAGTCGTCGAGCCTGCAGCCCGGCCAGCACCTGCTGCTGCCCGCCGGCACCAAGCTCATGCTCAAGACCTCGCAGGTGCCGGCCAAGTCGGTGATGCCCGAGGCGCCGATCCCGGCGCCGGTCAAGCAGGTCGCCCAGGCCCCGATCGCCAAGCCCGCCACCGCGGCCTCGCTCAAGTCGAGCCCGTCCTCCACCGCCAAGATCGATCAGCGCGCCGCCGAGACCATCGCCGTCGCCAAGGAACCCGCCGTCGAGGAGCCCTCGGGCTCCGCCGCCCCCGGTTCGTTCCGTTGGCCGGTGCGTGGCCGCGTCATCGCCGAGTTCGGCTCCAAGCCGAACGGCGAGAAGAACGAGGGCATCAATCTCGCGGTGCCGGAGGGCACCTCGGTGAAGGCCGCCGACGACGGCGAGGTGATCTATTCGGGCAACGAACTCAAGGGCTACGGCAACCTCGTGCTGGTCCGCCACCACAACGGTTACGTCACCGCCTACGCCCATGCCTCCGAACTGCTGGTCAACCGCGGCGACAAGATCTCGCGCGGCCAGATCATCGCCCGCGCCGGCGCCACCGGCTCGGTCAGCCAGCCGCAGCTCCACTTCGAGCTGCGCAAGGGCCAGCGGGCGATCGACCCCAAACCCTATCTCGCCTCCAACTGAGGCGACCACCGCTCCCGTGTCCGAGGAGGCCACTCGGAAGGCGGGGGACATGAAAGCCAAGACGACCTCGGATCGATCGATCCGAGGTCGTCTTGGCTTTCATGTCCCCCGCCTTCCGAGTGGCCTCCTCGGACACGGGAGCGGTGGTCGCCTCAGTTGGAGGCGAGATAGGGTTTGGGGTCGATCGCCCGCTGGCCCTTGCGCAGCTCGAAGTGGAGCTGCGGCTGGCTGACCGAGCCGGTGGCGCCGGCGCGGGCGATGATCTGGCCGCGCGAGATCTTGTCGCCGCGGTTGACCAGCAGTTCGGAGGCATGGGCGTAGGCGGTGACGTAACCGTTGTGGTGGCGGACCAGCACGAGGTTGCCGTAGCCCTTGAGTTCGTTGCCCGAATAGATCACCTCGCCGTCGTCGGCGGCCTTCACCGAGGTGCCCTCCGGCACCGCGAGATTGATGCCCTCGTTCTTCTCGCCGTTCGGCTTGGAGCCGAACTCGGCGATGACGCGGCCACGCACCGGCCAACGGAACGAACCGGGGGCGGCGGAGCCCGAGGGCTCCTCGACGGCGGGTTCCTTGGCGACGGCGATGGTCTCGGCGGCGCGCTGATCGATCTTGGCGGTGGAGGACGGGCTCGACTTGAGCGAGGCCGCGGTGGCGGGCTTGGCGATCGGGGCCTGGGCGACCTGCTTGACCGGCGCCGGGATCGGCGCCTCGGGCATCACCGACTTGGCCGGCACCTGCGAGGTCTTGAGCATGAGCTTGGTGCCGGCGGGCAGCAGCAGGTGCTGGCCGGGCTGCAGGCTCGACGACTTGAGGCCGTTGCGCTCCTTCAGTGCCCGCTCGGAGACACCATAGGTGCGGGCGACGGAGGCGAGCGTGTCGCCCTGGCGGACGGTGTAGTCGCCGACCAGCTTGACGCCGCCGGGCTCGGGCGCCGACGGAGCGGCGGCGACACGACGGGCGGGTGCCGGAATCGGGGTCGGAGCGACCGTCGGCTTGGTGGTGACAGGGGTCGGGGCGGCAACCGGCATCGGCGCGCGAGCCGGCGCGGCGGCGGGCTTGGCGATGGCGATCTGGCGCACCGGCTGGGCCGGCGGCGGCGCGGCGGCGGCGACCGGCGCGGGCGCCTGCGCGACCATCGGGGCGGGAGCATTCGATCCGTAGACCGGCATCAGCACGCGCTGGCCGGGCTGGAGCGCTCCGCCGCCGGAAAAGCCGTTGACCTGGGCGATGGCGTTGGCCGGCACACCGTAGCGGCGCGACAGGCCGTCGACGGTGTCGCCGTGCTGGGCGGTGACATAGGAGCCGCCGACCCCGGTCCAACCGGTGGCGACGACGCGCTGCGGCTGGACCATCGGCGCCTGCACGACCGGCGGCTGGACGACGGGCGGCTGCACCGCATAAGGCTGCGGCTGCGCGGACTGGATCGGCTGTGCCAGCGGCTGGCGCGAGACCTGAGGGGCGGCGGGCGCGATCGAACCGGTGGTCTCGACGTTGCGCCAATTGCCGTTCTGGGGTGCGGGCTGCTGCGGCTGCCCGGACCCGAGAATGGCGCGCTGATTGGGCGTCGAGCCGGTATAGACCGGATCCCCACCGAAGCGACCGGTGTCGCTGGAGCAGCCCCCGGCGGCGGCGGCCGCAAGGGCGATCACCGCCACTCGGGAAAGATTGCGAGACCGCATGTCGAGGATCGGAAAACGCATCGCACCACTCACGCCGTTCATGACGATAGCTCGTCCATTACGTCGGAGCATTGAAGCACTCGTAACGTTGATAAAGCTTTAAGAGCGCCGGCGAACACAGGGATTTTCGTTCACGACGACGGCGAAACCACGGTCCGAACAAGGCGATAAAGCGTTGGATTTCCGCCTCGCGCGGTGGGGCCGAAGAGCCGCGGACATGGTCGACGCCGCGCCCTCGTCACAGAGCCGCCGCCCGCCCCGCCACGAGCGCGATGCGGCGCACCTCGCCGACCGGCTCGATGTCGAGACCCTTGTCCCTGCGGACGTAACGGGTCAGCACCTGACGGGCGCCCGCGACGCCGATGGCGGCGATCAACACGCCCTGGGGGGCGAGTTGATCGAGGAGCGCGCGCGGCGGCACCTCGACCGCGCCGTCGACGACGATGCGATGGAACGGCGCGTTGCGCGCGAAACCCTCGAAACCGTCGTGGATCGAGGCGACGACGTTGTCGAGATGGAGAGTGGCGAAGCGGTCGGCGGCCAATTCGC
The DNA here is from genome assembly GCA_048497495.1 of Prosthecomicrobium sp. Lineage (GTDB taxonomy): Bacteria > Pseudomonadota > Alphaproteobacteria > Rhizobiales > Ancalomicrobiaceae > JAFHCF01. The sequence goes on along the minus strand of JAFHCF010000075.1, from coordinate 13,562 downwards.
CGAGGGTGCGGAAGCGTTCGACCGTGTAGATCTTGGCCCCGAGCCCGGCGAGAATGGCGGTGCCGTAGCCGGACCCGGTGCCCACTTCCAACACGCGGTGGTCGGAGGCGATGCCGGCGGCCTGATACATCAGGCCGAGGACCGAGGGCGCGTCGATGGTCTGGCCGCATTCGATCGGCACCGGGCGGTCTTCCAGCGACTTGGCGTGATGTTCGACGGAGACGAAGAGCGAACGCGGGATGGCCTCGATCGCCCCGAGAATGCGGCGGTCGTGCACCCCCTTCTGCGACACCGCGAGGACCAGCCGGGCGAGCGCGACGCGATCGGCCCGCGGCAGACTGATCTCGGCACGAAGCGTCTGCGCCGCGAAGCGACCCGCCATCGATGAACTCCCGCTGGACTGAAGACACGCGAGAGATCCCTAGACCGGGAATGGTTGGCGATCGGTTACCGGAGCGACACGAACCGACGCAGCCCTACCATGCGCGGACGGGCGGTCAGCGAAAGGCGTGGGCGAAGCTCTGGCGCGTGCCGTGATCGGTGAGGTCGAGGCGCAGCGGGGTGACGGAGACGAAACCTTCCGCCAGCGCGGCGAGATCGGTGCCGACCACCGGCTCGGTGGTCTGGGGTCGATAGGAAATCCAGAAATAGGGCGTGCCGCGCCCGTCGACCCGGGGTTCGACGCCGATCGTCGCGTCGTTGCGCGCGCCCTGGCTGGTCACGGCGATGCCGGCGACCTTGGCGGGGCTACGCGCCGGGAAATTGACGTTGACCAGGGTGCCGGCCGGCATGCCGACCTCCAACAGGCGGCGCACCACGTCCGGCCCATGGGCCTCGGCGGTCGCCCACGGCACCTCGGCGCCGTCGGCCCAGCCGTAGGCCTGGGACAGCGCGATCGACGGCACGCCGAGGAGCGTGCCTTCCATGGCGGCGGCGATGGTGCCGGAATAGGTGACGTCGTCGGCGACGTTGGCGCCGCGATTGACGCCGGAGAGCACCAGATCGGGCTTGCCGTCGAGGATGTGGCGCACCCCCATGATGACGCAATCGGTCGGGGTGCCGCGCACCGCGTAATGGCGGTCGGAAATCTTGCGCAGGCGCAGCGGATCGGACAGCGACAGCGAATGGGCCTTGCCCGACTGATCGGTCTCGGGCGCCACCACCCAGACGTCGTCGGCGAGTTCGCGCGCGATGTGCTCGAGCACGCGCAGCCCGGGGGCATGAATGCCGTCGTCGTTGGTGATCAGGATGCGCATCGCTCGGTCTCCCCGGGGCAGATGCCCGGGGTAGCATGCGTCTCGAAGGCGGGGCAAGCGCCGGGACAGGCGATCTCCCCCGCGACGGCGGCGCTCAGTGGCGGGTCATCCACTCGCGGGCCTGGCGCTGGGCCTCGGCGATCTCGGCCGCGCTCATCTCGCGGGAGACTTCCTGGCGATAGCGGGCCGCTTCCGGGTTGCCCTGGGCGGCGGCGAGGTTGAACCACATGTGGGCGGCGACCAGATCGGCGGGCGCGCCGCGGCCGATCGAATGGTTGATCCCCATCTGGACGAAGACGTCGCCGGCGACGGCCTGATGACCCATCGTGGCGTGTTCGGCGCTGTTGATTTCGAAACGGGCCATCTGACTCTCCCACATTCTCGGGGCTTTCTGCCCCCTGCCGATACCAGTATTTGTCCGGCTTCCATGTGGGAAATACTGCCCGCGATCATTAAAACTCGAGTTAAATAGATTGCTTAATCAGATGTCGCCAAATCCAGAACGAAATATGTATTTCACCGATGATTCACCTTCGGATGACGATTCGGTCAATCGAATCAACGACACTGGCGATGTGGTGTGGGATTCGCGGAAAGATTCGATTCACCGCGAATCCCACTGACGTCGGGGAAGTCGGAAATTTCCCCTCGACGAGATCTCAGCGCGCCCGTTGGCCGAAGAGAACCTTCTTGGCCTCCTCGTCGTTGGCGAGGTCACTGCGCAGTTCACCGGCGACCGCGAGCCCGCGTTCGACCGCCGGCCGCACCAGCATCCGGTCGAGCCACCGGCCGAAATGCGGGAACTCGGCGCGGTCGATGCCCTGCCGGTCATAGAGCTTGGCCCAGCCGATCGTCGCGAAGTCGGCGATCGACAGGTCGCCGGCGATGTGGTCGCGATCGGCGAGGCGCTTGTTGAGGACGCCGTAGAGGCGGTGAGTCTCGTTGCGGAAGCGGTCGATGGCGTAGGGGATCTTCTCCGGCGCGTAGAGGGCGAAGTGGTGGTTCTGCCCGAGCATCGGGCCGAAGCCGCCCATCTGCCACATCAGCCACTGCTCGACCTCGACGCGGGCGCGTTCCTCGGTCGGATAGAACTTCCCGTACTTGCGGCCGAGATACATCAGGATGGCGCCCGACTCGAAGACCGAGATCGGGGCGCCGTCGGGGCCGTCGGGATCCTCGATCGCCGGCATCTTGTTGTTGGGCGAGATCGTCAGGAAGTCGGGCTCGAACTGGGCGCCCTTACGGATGTCGACCGGGATCACCTCGTAGGGCACGCCGAGCTCCTCGAGCATGATGGTGACCTTCCAGCCGTTGGGGGTCGGCCAGTACCAGAGACGGATGGGAGCGGGCATGACGGAATTCCTCCGGGGGGGATGGCGCGGGCGACCGGCCGCTCCCCCGAGCGGAGGGGCGGCCTCTTGCGATCGGAAACACGTCGCTGCGATGAAGATGGGGGAGCGCGGCGCGGCGGTCCAGGGGGTCGGGGCGCTCTCAGGCGCTCATAACGCGAGCTTGAAGCCGACGTGAGAGCGCGCGAAGCCGAGGCGCTGGTAGAAACGGTGGGCGTCGAGACGGGCCGCGTTGGAGGTCAGTTCGACGACGCCGGCGCCGTGAGCGCGGGCCTCGGCGATCACCGCCTCGATCAGCCGGGCGCCGATGCCGCGTCCGCGCAGATCCGGCGCCACCTGCACCGCCTCGACCACGGCGCGTCGCCGTCCGCGATGGGGCAAGGCGACGATCAGGCTGAATTGCGCGGTGGCGACGACACGCCCGCCGATCTCGGCGACGAGGAGGTGGTCCGAGGGCGAGGCGAGAATCTCGTCCATCGCCGCCGCGTAGTCCGGGCGCGCCGCCGGGTCGGTGGTGTCGCCGTGGCCGCCGAGGTCGTCGGCGGCGACGATCGCGATCAGGGCGTCGAGATCGTCGCGGCGCGCGGGGCGAATGAGGAGGTCGGTGGAGACCATCGCGACGGGATCCGGCTCAGTTCAGCCCGGAGGGCGGCATCGGCGGGGCTTCGTGGACGAGCAGGATGTCGATGCGCCGGTTGGCGGCGAGCGTCGGCTCGTTGGGGAAGAGCGGATCGGTATCGGCCTTGCCGACCACCGAATCGAAACGATCGGCGGGGACGCCGTAGCCGGCGAGGATCTCCTCGATCGCGACCGCCCGGCCCGACGACAGATCCCACGGCGACGGCCCGCGCCCCGCCCAACGGGTGCCGCCGGCGGTGTGGCCGGTGACGCGCAGGCGATGGGGCATGCGGGCGAGCGCCGGGGCGATCTTCGACAGGATGGAGCGGGTGAACTCGTAGGGTTGCTTGGCGCTCTCCGGGAACATCGAGCGGCCGTCCTGGTCGACGAGGCGGACGTTGAGGCCCTCGTCGGTCTCCTCGAACATGACGTGCTTGGAGACCTCGGTGATCTCCGGCATGTCCTGCAGGGCCTGGCGCAGGGAGGCGGCGGCGGTGAGGAACTGACGCGGCTTCTCCTTGTGGGCGGCCTCGTAGTCGTGCGTGTTGGCCTCCGGGCCCTGTTTGGCATGGTCGTCGTTGCGGAAATCGGCGGTCTCGGCGTCGAGCTTCTTCTCGACCGCGCCGGTGTCCTTGATGAACTTGCGGACGGGTAAGCCGTCGCGTTCGATCATGCCGGCGGTGCGGGGGATCGGCTGCACGCCGAAGGCGTCCTTGAGCGATCCGGAGGCATCGGCGAGCTTCTGCTTGTCCTGACTGGCGGAGGCCAGCAGCATGACGAAGAAGGCCATCAGCAGGGCCATCAGGTCGGCGAAGGTGATGACCCAGGCACCGCCGTGCCCGCCACCGCCGCCGTGCCCCTTCTTCTTGGCCATGAGTCTCGTCCTCTACGACCCTCAGGCCGCCTCTTCCATCGCGGCGCGATGCTTGTTGGGCAGGTAGGAGATCAACATGTCGCGGATCACCGCCGGGCTCTTGTTCTCGCGGATCATCATGACGCCGTCGATGACCAGCGTGAAGTTGACGTTCTCCTCGATCGCCTTGATCTGGAGCTTGTCGGCGATCGGCAGGGCGACGACGTTGGCCATGATCGCGCCGTAGAGCGTGGTGAGCAGCGCCACCGCCATGCCGGGGCCGATCTTCTTGGGGTCGTCCATGTGGGCGAACATCGAGATGAGGCCGATGATGGTGCCGACCATGCCCATGCCCGGCGCGGCGTTGCCCATGAAGTTGAAGAGCTTGTTGGCGTCTTCCAGGCGCTCGATGTGGAGATCGCGCTCGCGTTCCAGGGTCTCGCGGATGATGTGGAGATCGAAGCCGTCGGCGATCATCCGCATGCCCTTGGCGAGGAACTCGTCCTCGATCTCGACCGCCTCGAGGCCGAGGGGCCCCTGCTTGCGGACGATGTCGGCGAGCTCGGCGATCTTCTCGATCATGTCGCGCGCCGAGACGTGGTGATTGAAGGCCACCGCCTTGAGGCCGGTCCCCATGGCGGCGAAGAAGCCCCCCATGGTGAAGCGCGCCATGGTGGTGACGAAGGCACCGACGATGACGACGACGGTGGCCAGCAGGTTCATGAACATGCCGAGGCTGGAGCCTTCGAGGAAGACCGCCATCACGAGAACGCCGAAGCCGCCGCCGATGCCGAGGAACGTCGCGATGTCCATGGTCTACTCGCTCAAACGGGGGAGGCCCCCAACCGACTGAGGGGCCTTCCTCGAGGCGAAGTGTCGGCGATCAAAGGTAAGGAAGGGTTACCGTGACCGACGCGACATCAACCATGATGGGTGACGGATCGGTATGGTTGATGGGGAGTGAAGACGGAAAAGGCCGCTCCCGCGTTCGCGAAAGCGGCCTTTTCGGCCGAAGACCGGATGAATTCGCGGCGTCATACCAACGGTCGGGGATGCCGACGCATCCGACCGTTGAAGACATGCGAATTTCTCATAGGCATCAGCGGCATGAGAAATTCGCATACGGAATACCGAAGGGCATTTTCAATGCCCTCTGGTATCACTCGAGCCCGAGCTTGGCCTTCAGAATCTCGTTGACGGCCTGCGGGTTGGCCTTGCCGCCGGTCTGCTTCATCACCTGGCCGACGAACCAGCCGGACATGGTCGGCTTGACCTTGATCTGCTCGACCTTGTCGGGGTTGGCGGCGATCACCGCGTCGACCGCCGCCTCGATGGCGCCGGTGTCGGTGACCTGCTTCAGGCCGCGGCTCTCGACAATCTCCTCAGCACTTCCGCCTTCTCGCATCAATATATCAAATACATCCTTGGCAATCTTCGAAGAAATTGCCTTGGTGTCGAGTAGTGCCCTCAGCAGTCCACCAAAATCCACGGATCGAATTAGATCCGGAACGGGCTTCTCGCTGTCCTTTGCAAAAGCAAACAGCTGACCAACAACCAAATTCGCCACACTTTCTGCGGTTCCCCACAAAATGTCATGCTCAGTGGCACTCAAGTCCTGAGGCAAGGAGTTGAATCCAGTTGCCACGCCTTCCGGCCATACAAGCCGGGTCGAGAGCGTCTTGTATGCAACGTCTCGCGACGTACGCTTTGCGATTGCTTCAAAAACAGCGTCTTCAAATGCGTCGGCGATCTCCCTCTCTTCGCAAAGAAGATCAGCAATCTTTTCACGTAAACCGTATCCTTTATCGGGATCTTTGAACCGCGCCTTCTTGGCGTCGGGCAGCTCGGGCAGCCGCGACTTCAGCTCGTCGACCCAAGCCTGTGAGAATTCGAGCGGAAGCAGGTCCGGGTCGGGGAAGTAGCGATAGTCGTGCGCCTCTTCCTTCGACCGCATCGAGCGGGTCTCGCCCTTCACCGAATCGAACAGGCGGGTTTCCTGCTTGATCGTGCCGCCGTCCTCGAGGATGCCGATCTGGCGGCGGGCCTCGTAGTCGATGGCCTGGCCGACGAAGCGGATCGAGTTGACGTTCTTGATCTCGCAACGGGTGCCGAGGTCGCCGCCGGGCTTCCTGACCGAGACGTTGACGTCGGCGCGCATGTTGCCCTTGTCCATGTCGCCGTCGCAGGTGCCGAGGTAGCGCAGGATTGTCCTGAGCTTCGACAGATAGGCCTTGGCCTCGTCGCCGGAGCGCATGTCGGGCTTCGACACGATCTCCATCAGGGCGACGCCGGAGCGGTTGAGATCGACGAAGGTGGAGACCGGCGACTGGTCGTGGATCGACTTGCCGGCGTCCTGCTCGAGATGCAGCCGTTCGACGCCGACCTCGACGACCTCGCCGTCGGGCATGTCGAGATGGACGACACCCTCGCCGACGATCGGGCTCTTGTACTGGGAGATCTGATAGCCCTGGGGAAGATCGGGGTAGAAATAGTTCTTCCGGTCGAACACCGAGCGCAGGTTGATCTCGGCCTCGAGCCCCAGCCCCGTGCGGACGGCCTGGGCGACGCATTCCTCGTTGATCACCGGCAGCATGCCGGGCATCGCCGCGTCGACCAGGGAGACGTGATCGTTGGGGGCGCCGCCGAATTCGGTCGAGGCGCCGGAGAACAGCTTGGCGTTCGAGGCGACCTGCGCGTGGACCTCCAGACCGATGATGACTTCCCAATCGCCGGTCGCCCCTTTCAGGAACTGCGACGGCTTGGCGGTGCGGAACGCGGTGAACATGAGTGCGGCCTCGATCGGACGAACGGAACTGTGGCTCCCTGGGTAGAGCGGATCGGGAACCGGTTCAAGAACCTCGTTGCGATGCGGCGGTGGGTTCCCCTCACGCCGCCTTCCTGAGATTGGGCAGGAACACCGTGAGGATGCCGATCGCCGGGAGCCAGGCGGAGATCTGGTAGACGTAGGTGATCGAGGTCATGTCCGCGATCTCGCCCAGCGCCGCCGCGCCGAGCCCGCCGAAGCCGAAGGCGAGGCCGAAGAACAGGCCGGAGATCATGCCGACGCGGCCGGGCACCAGTTCCTGGGCGAAGACCAGGATCGCCGAGAAGGCCGACGACAGGATCAGGCCGATCACCACCGAGAGGACGGCGGTCATGGTCAGGCCGACGTGCGGCAGCATCAGCGAGAAGGGCAGCGCGCCGAGAATGGACACCCAGATCACCGCCTTGCGGCCGATGCGGTCGCCGATCGGGCCGCCGACCAGGGTGCCGAGCGCCGCCGCGCCGAGGAACAGGAACAGATAGATCTGCGCCTCCTTGACCGACACGTGGAAGGTGTCGATCAGGTAGAAGGTGTAGTAGCTGGAGATGCTCGCCAGATAGACGTTCTTGGAGAAGGTCAGGATCATCAGGATGGCGAGGGCGCGGATCACCACCGATCGCGGCAGCCCCGAGACCGGGCGGACGACGGGGCGGCCGGCGCGGGCGCGGCGATGTTCGCGGCCCCAGATGCCGACCCGGGTCAGGATCGCGATCCCGGCCAACGCCAGCACCGCGAACCAGGCCACCGAGGCGCGGCCGTTGGGCAGGACGATGAAGGCGGCGAGCAGCGGCCCGATCGCCGTGCCGGAATTGCCGCCGACCTGGAACAGCGACTGGGCCAGACCATGGCGCCCGCCGGAGGCGAGACGGGCCATGCGCGACGATTCTGGATGGAAGATCGACGAGCCGGTGCCGATCAGCCCGACCGCGATCAGGAGGACGCCGTAGGTCGGCGCCGCCGCCATCAAGAGCAGACCGATCAGCGTCGAGCCCATGCCGAAGGCGAGGCTGAAGGGCTGGGGATGACGGTCGGTCCAGATGCCGACCAGCGGCTGCAGCACCGACGCGGTCATCTGAAAGCACAGGGTGATCAAGCCGATCTGGCCGAAATCGAGATGGAACGCGTCCTTGAGGATCGGGTAGCTCGCCGCCACCAACGACTGCATCGTGTCGTTGAGCATGTGCGAGACCGACAGCATGACGAGGATGGTCCAGGCGGTCCCCTCGGTGGCGGCGCGGGGCATCGGCGAGGCTTCGGAGGCGGCGGTCATCTCGGCGTTTCCCCTGCCCGGCCTTCGGGGCCGGAACGTTTTCGGCCGCTCGGGCGACGGGCCGAAGCGGGCCGCACACTCTGCTGGGTCCGACGCCTTACGTAAAGCTACGTGGAACGCAGGGGAGATCGGCGAGGAACGCAGGGGACGGGCACTGGGCCTCACGCCCCGGTGCGCCGTACCAATGCGAGATGCGGCAAACCGCCGACCCGCGAGCACCGCTCTCCCGCGCCCCTCGCGGGACCTTCGCGTCATTCCGCTATGGCCCGGCGGATGGTCGGAATACGTCGCTTCAGGTCTGTGCGCGATGGTTCGAGACGCGCTCGTGCCGAGCGCTCCTCACCATGAGGTGTTTGTAATTGTTGAAGTATTTTAGAAGTACCTCATGGTGAGGAGAGCCCAACGGGCTCGTCTCGAACCATCGCGCAGGGAGATCGATGAGCCGCACCTTCGGAATGACGCAATGGTCCCGCAAGGGAAGGGAGAGAGAGCCTACCGCGGCAGATCCTCCCCGCCCCTGCCCTTCCAGGCCTTGTCGATCGCCGCGTCGGACTTGCCGGCGAGGCAGTCGCGGGTGACGAAGAGGGCCTTCTCGATCAGGGCGTGGTGGTCGGCCCCGCGCGCGCCGGTCGTCACCTGGAGGACGTGGCCGCCGGCCTTCTCGATCGCCGCCACGTAAGGGCTCTGGAACTTCGCCGGGACCGCCTTGTCGGCGGGATCGGTGAGGAGGAAGAGCCGGGTCGGGTCGGCGCTCGCCGTGCGCGCCGCGACTTGTCGGGCTTCCGCCATCGGATCGAGATGGGCGCGTTTGCCCGACGCGCGGAAGGTGATGCCGTAGGCCCGGGTGAAGGCGCGGAAATCGAGCGGGCCGGAGGCGATGACGGCGCAGCCGATGTCGTCGCGGGCGGCGACGACGCTCGGCACCAGCATCGCCCCACCCGACTGGCCGGCGAGGTGGAAGCCGACGACGCCCTCGCGCGCCTTGATGGCGTCGAGCGCCTTACGGGTGACCTCGGCCTCGAGCGCGGTGCGGCGATCGCCGTGCCAGCCCGACGAGCCGTTCATCCCCATCCGGCCGAAATAGATCACCGGCACGCCGAGCCGCTCGCCCCAGACGCGGGAGGCGATGTCGATGTATTCGGGGGCTTGCGTCAGATAGCCGGGCTCGACCTCGCGCGCGCCGGTCCTCGACAGGCCGAGGACGTCGCCGGTGAAGAACACCACGGCCGCCTTGCCCCTGGCCGAGCCGTGCAGATAATACCGGACGCAGATCCCGTCGCCGAAGGCCTCGACGAAGACCGCCTTGGGCAGCGCCGCGCACTGCTCACGCGATACTTTCGTTCCCTCGATCACGTCCTTGGCGGAAAAGAGCTTCACGCCTTGGGGAAGGCCCTGCGCCGAGGCCGCGCCGGGGCTCGCGAGGAGGCCGGCCAGCGCCAGCGCGGGGGCGAACCGCCGCGCCATCCTCACCACCACTTCGCCGGCGTGAAGCGGCCCGCCGCCTGCTCGATGACGTCGGCGACCTGGAACAGCGTCTCCTCGTCGAAGGGACGGCCGATCAGCTGGAGGCCGAGCGGCAGGCCCTTGGCGTCGAGACCGCCGGGGACCGACATGCCGGGCAGGCCCGCCATGTTCACCGTCACGGTGAAGATGTCGTTCAAGTACATCTCGACCGGATCGCCGCCGGTCTTCTCGCCGATGCCGAAAGCCGAGGACGGGGTCGCCGGCGTCAGCACCGCGTCGACACCGGAGCGATAAGCGATGTCGAAGTCGCGCTTGATCAGGGTGCGGATCTTCTGGGCGCGGACGTAATAGGCGTCGTAGTAGCCGGCCGACAGCACGTAGGTGCCGATCATGATGCGGCGGCGGACCTCGGCGCCGAAGCCGGCGGCGCGCGTCAGCTCGTAGGTGTCGGTGATGTCGTCGCCGGGGACGTGAAGGCCGTAGCGGATGCCGTCGTAGCGGGCGAGGTTCGAGGAGGCCTCGGCGGGAGCGACGATATAATAAGCCGGCAAAGCGTATTTGGTGTGGGGCAGCGAGATCTCGCGGATCTCGGCGCCGGCGTCCTTCAGCCAGGCGATGCCCTGTGTCCACAGGGTCTCGATCTCGGCCGGCATGGCGTCGACGCGGTATTCCTTGGGAATGCCGATGACCTTGCCCTTGATCGAGCGGCCGATCGCCGCCTCATAGTCGGGGACGGCCACATCGACGGAGGTCGTGTCCTTGGGGTCGACCGAGGCCATCGACTTCAACAGGATGGCGGCGTCGCGGACGGTGCGGGCGAAGGGGCCGGCCTGATCGAGCGACGAGGCGAAGGCGACGATGCCCCAGCGCGAGCAGCGGCCATAGGTCGGCTTGATGCCGACGGTGCCGGTGAAGGCGGCGGGCTGGCGGATCGAGCCGCCGGTGTCGGTGCCGGTGGCGCCGAGGCAGAGATGCGCGGCGACGGCGGCGGAGGAGCCGCCGGAGGAGCCGCCGGGCACCAGCGGGGTCGGGTCGATCGATCCGTCGTCGGCCTTGCGGCGCCAGGGGTTGATCACGTCGCCGAAGGCCGAGGTCTCGTTCGACGAGCCCATGGCGAATTCGTCGCAGTTGAGCTTGCCGAGGAGCACCGCGCCGTCGGCCCACAGGTTCGAGGTCACGGTCGATTCGTAGGGCGGCACGAAGTTGCCGAGGATCCTCGAGCAGGCGGTCGTCCGCACCCCCTCGGTGCAGTAGAGATCCTTGATGCCGAGCGGAATGCCCTCGAGCGGCCCGGCCTCGCCCTTGGCGAGCCGCGCGTCGGAGGCGGCGGCCATGGCGCGCGCCTTCTCGGGCGTCTCCAGCACGAAGGCGTTGAGGTCGCGGGCGCGTTCCACGGCGCCGAGATAGGCCTCGGTCAGCTCGGAGGCGGTGAAGGTCTTGGCGGCGAGGGCGTCGCGGGCCTCGGCGATGGTGAGGGCGGTCAGGTCGGTCACGGGCGGAAATCCATCGAATGAGTGGGCGGGGCGAGGATCGACGGCTTGCGCCGGATCACTCGACCACCTTGGGGACCACGAAGAAATCGTCCTCGGCCTGCGGCGCGTTGGCCGTGACCTGCTTCGGGATGCCGCCGTCGGTGACGACGTCGGCGCGCTTCTTCATGGCGATCGGGACGATCGAGGTCAGCGGCTCGACATTCGCGACGTCGAGTTCGGCGAGTTGCTCGACGAAGCCGAGGATCGAATTGAGTTCGCCCTGGAGCTTGTCCACCTCCTCGTCGGCGACGCGGATGCGCGCGAGATGGGCGACACGGACGACGGTCGATCGATCGACGGACATGGAGACCTCGGGAAAGGAACGCATGGGATCGGCCCACGTCGATCGGGCGACGCGGATGCACTCCCGCGTTCTAGCATCGGGGGATGGGAGGGGCAACGCGCCAAACCGGGCTCGACCGGCGCGGTCTCACGCCGCGCGGCCGGCGCCCGGTGAGAGGCGGAGTGTTCGACCCGGATCGATCGGGCCGACGCCGGGTTCTCCCGCGGCGAGATCCGCAACCCATGGGGAACTCGGGACGGCATTTCATCCGATGCATTCAGAGAAAAACTTTCCTAGAATGAATCCGGCCATTCGAACCGGTTCGACGAGGACAGACATGAACAGAGTCATTTTCGCCTTCGCCGCGTTTCTCGCCTTCTCCGGCGCCGCCGAGGCCGCCTGTACGAACAAGGCGGCCGGTGCCTGGCTCCTGATGGTCACCAACAACAAGGGCGGCGACCGCTGCGACGTCACGGTCTCTCAGACCGGCGCCGTCAGCGGGACCTGCGCGAGCGGCACCAAGGTCAACGGATCGGTCAAGATCGACGCGGCCTGCCGGATCACCGGCCGGATTTTCGGCGCCGCGTTCACCGGCCGCACCGAGGCGATCGATCCGAAGAGAACCGTGGTGCCCAACCTGCTCATGCTCTACGGCAATCCGAACCTCATCGGCGCCATTTCCGGCTTTCGCAAGTGAGGCATCGGACGCAACGAGGCACACCGCCATGGGCCAAGCGTCGATCGTGATCCGGCCGGAACGACCCGAGGAGTTCGGTCGGATCCACGACTTCGTGAAGACCGCCTTCGAGACGGCGAAAGTGTCGAATGGCGACGAGCAGGATTTCGTCGACCGATTGCGCGCCTCCGAGACCTACCTGCCGGATCTGGCGCTCGTCGCGGTCGAGGGCGATCGTCTCGTCGGCCACATCATGCTGACGCGCGCGGCGATCGATACGGCATCGGGGCGGCGCGAGATCCTGCTTCTCGCGCCGCTCGCCATCGATCTCGCCCACCGTGGACGCGGTCTCGGCGAGCGCCTGACGCGGGAGGGGCTCGAGCGAAGTCGGCGCGACGGTTTCGACGCGGTCACGCTCGTCGGCGATCCCGCCTACTACGGCCGCTTCGGCTTCCGCCCGGCGAGCGATTTCGGCGTGACGAACACCAACGGCATCCCGGCTCGATACGTCCAGATGCTCGAACTCGTTCCCGACGCGCTCGCGGACGTGTCCGGTTCCATCACCTACGCCACCTGAGCGCCGCGCCGGCCCGGCGACGAGGGACGGCGGAGGGGGACGGCCGCTCACGCGCCCTCCCCTTCGCGCCTCCGCCGTGCTAGGGCTCGACCATGGCCGCTCCCGATCCCACCCTTTCGCTTCCCGACCTCGCCGCCCGTCTGGCGCCGTCGGCCCGTCTCCTCGGGCTCGATCTCGGCACCAAGACCATCGGTCTGGCGCTCTCCGACCTCGGCCGGCGCATCGCCACGCCGCTCGAGACGATCAAGCGACGGAAGTTCTCGCTCGACGTCGCCGAACTCCTCGCCATCGCCGCGAAGTTTCAGGTGGCCGGGCTGGTGATCGGCCTGCCCTTCAACATGGACGGCTCGGAGGGCCCGCGCGCCCAGGCGACCCGCGCCTTCGTGCGCAATCTGGTGCCGCTGACGACATTACCGATCGCCTATTGGGACGAACGGCTGTCGACGACCGCCGTGACCCGCACTCTGCTGGAGGCCGACACCTCGCGGGCCAAGCGCGCCGAGGCCGTCGACAAGATGGCGGCGAGCTTCATCCTGCAAGGGGCGCTCGACCGCATGCAGACGATGGCTCGGGCGGCGCGGGACGCGGCGGAGGAGAAGGAAGCGCGCGGGGGGGGAGGCGGCCCGCCGCCGGCGCGACCGCTCCGAAGGGTGTGACCACGGGCGAGACCACTCCGATATGGGCGCGAACGTCCACTTCGGCGATGCGCCCACATTCCCCCATGCCCTCTCCTCCTCGTCATCCCCGGGCTCGACCCCACGGCTGTCCGGTTCAGGCTGCGCGCGCATGCGCGCCCTTCCTTCTCCCCTTACGGGAGAAGGAAGGGCGCCGTGCCGTGTCACGATCGCCGAGCACGCTCT
>JAFHCF010000074.1:0-42129 GCA_048497495.1 Prosthecomicrobium sp. | reverse complement strand
GCCTCGGCGCCGAGGCCGGCGAAGACCGCCCTGAGCGCCGGGTCGTTGGCCGGGGTCCTCTCCCCGGTGAGATAGGGCAGGAACAGCACCGAGCCCGGCGTCGCGTCGTCGCCGAGTTCGTCGAGCAGCGTCTCGGCGCTCGCGCCCGAGATCGCCGCCCACCACGACAGGCACGACGCCGCCGACAACATCACCCCCATCTGATGCCAGCGTCGCGGCACCGCATGGGCGAAGGCATGGACGGCGGAGGCCGGATTGGGGGCGAAGCGGTCGGTCGTCACCCACAGCACCCCGGAGGTGCCGAGCGACAGGAAAGCGTCGCCGGGGGCGATCGCGCCGAGGCCGACGGCGGTCGCCGCGTTGTCGCCGCCGCCGCCCGCCACCACCGGCGCGGTGGACATGCCCCAGCGGGCGCGGAAGCTCTCGGTAAGCCGCCCCGCCGCGGCGCTGCCCTCGACCAGGGCCGGCATCTGGGCGCGGGTCAGGCCGCAGGCGGCGAGCGCCTCGTCCGACCAGTCGCGCCGCGCCGGATCGAGCCACAGCGTGCCCGAGGCGTCGGACATGTCCTCGATCGCCTCGCCGGTGAGCCGCAGGCGCACGAAGGCCTTGGGCAGCAGCACGAGGGCGGTGGCGGCGAAGATCTCCGGCTCGTGGGCGCGAACCCACAGGAGCTTCGGCGCGGTGAAACCGGGCATGGCGAGATTGCCGGTGATCGCGTGGAGGGCGGGAAACGCCGCCTCGAGCTCACGGCATTCGGCGTGCGACCGGCCGTCGTTCCACAGGATGCAGGGCCGCAGCACACGGCCCCGGGCGTCGAGCAGCACGGCGCCGTGCATCTGCCCCGACAGGCCGATGCCGGTGACGGCGGCGACCTCGCCGGGATGACCGGCGGCGAGTTCGTCGATCGTCGCGATCGTCGCCGCGATCCAGCTCTCCGGATCCTGCTCCGACCACAGCGGGTGGGGGCGCGAGACGGTCAGCGGACGCTCGGCGATGCCGATCACCCGGTCGCCGTCGTCGACCAGCACCGCCTTGACGCTCGACGTGCCGATGTCGAGACCGAGATACATCGAACACACTCCTTCAGAGGCGATTCCGATGGCCTGCCGTTAGGGCAGGTTCTCGCGAATGATGATGTCGATGCCGATGGTTTCCTGGGCGACCGAGATCGGTTCCTTGCGGGCGAGCGCCTGGAGCACGCGCAGCGCCGAGCGCGCCTCACGGCCGGGATTCTGCGAGATCACCGCGTCCATGAGGCCGCTGAGCAGGAATTTTCGAGTGTGGATCGTCAGGTCGTGTCCGACGAAGATCACGTCCCGGCCGCGCCCACTCTCCGTCAGCGCCGCCGCGACGCCGCTGGTGCCGGCGCCGATGTTGTAGACGCCGACGAGATCGGGCACCTCGGCGAGCAGCTTGGCGGCGAGCCTCTGGTTGGTGGCGTCGTCGTCGCGCCCCTCGACCGGCAGCATCAGCTCGATGTCGGGGAAATCGGACGCCATCACCCGGGCGATGCCGATGAAACGGTCGGTGTGATCGGAGAGCGCCAGCGAGCCGGCGATCACCGCCACTTTGCCGCGGCGCCCGCCGATGAAGCGGCCGATCAGCGATCCGGCGGTGCGTCCGGCGGCGATGTTGTCGATGCCGACATAGCGCACCCGGCGCGAGGTCGGAACGTCGGAGACCAGGGTGATCACCGCGACGCCGCCATCGATCAGATCGTCGATCACCGCCCTGACCCGGGGGTGATCGAGCGCCACCACGGCGAGGCCGTCGTATTTCGGGCCGATGTCCTCGAGGGTCCGGGTGAGGGCGTCGGCGTCGAAGACGTCGGTCTCGACGATGTCGACGTGCGTCCGCCGCGCCACCAGCCAGGTACGCTCCTTGATCACCGTCGCCTGGATCTCGCTCATGAAGACGTTGAGGCTCTTCGGCATGACGAAGCAGAAGCGATAGGTGCGCCCGCGCGCCAGTTCCGCCGCCGCCGCGTGGGGCCGGAAGCCCAGACGCTCGATCGTCTCCTCGACCCGCGTCACGGTCGCCTTGCGCACGCCGGGACGGCCGTGCAGGACCCGGTCGACGGTGGCGACCGAGACGCCCGCTTCACGGGCGACGTCCTTCAGGGTGGAGGCGGATACATCCTGCGCTACGCTCATGGACGATGGATCGCGCAATTTTCTGAGGTGCGCAACTCAATTCGTTGCTGCATCGCAATCAGGATCGTCGCGAGGCCTCGATGCCGGCCCCGATCCGCGAGGGTGATTCGCCCGCCGTCGCCGGCGTGTCACCCTCGCGAGGCAGGGCGGCGCCGCCGCTCAGGCCGGATCGGCGAGGAAGCGATAGGTCGTGGCGTGGGCATAGACCATGCCCGGCCGCAGGGTCACCGAGGGGAAGTGCCGCTTGTTCGGCGCGTCGACGAAGCCCTGCGCCTCCAGGCAGAAGCCGGCGTGGGGCCCGTGCGGCACGCCGCCGACGGGGGTGTCGACCTGCCCGAGGCCGAGGGCGGTGTAGAGCTGCAGACCGGGCTGGTCGGTCTCCACCTCCATCCTGAGCCGCCCGTCCGGAGCGGTCGCGACCGCCGCCCGGACCATTTCGCCGGGCGCCCCGGCGAGCACCATGTTGATGTCGTAGTCGATCTCGATGCGACGCGCCCGGCGGAAGTCGAACGGGGTGCCCTCGACCGGCAGAATGGCGCCGCTCGGGATCAGGGTGTCGTCGGAGGGCGTGTAGAAGTCGGCGGCGATCTCCAGCAGATGCGCGCGGCAGTCGACGCCTTCCTGCAGGGTGAAATAGGCGTGGTTGGTGAGGTTGACCGGGGTCGGCGCGTCGCAGGTCGCCGTCGCGGTGATGGCGAGGGTGGCGGCCTCGGTCAGGGCGTAGCGCAGACGCACCTCGACCCGGCCGGGGAAGCCCTGGTCGCCGTCCTGCGAGACCAGCGAGAGCTCGACCGAACTGTCGTCGGCCCCCTCCAGCCGCCAGTTGCGCTTGGCGAAGCCGTCCGGGCCGCCGTGCAGCGTGTTGACGCCGGCATTGTTGATCGGCAGCGAATGGTCGCGCCCGTCGAGGCGGAAACGGCCGCCGGCGATGCGGTTGGCGCAGCGCCCGACCATGACGCCGAGGCTGCCGGGATTGGTGCGATAGCCCTCGATCGTCTCGCGGCCGAGCACCACCCGGCGCGTCGACCCGTCCGGCATCGGCACGACGAGATCGCGGATGGCGGCGCCGAGCGTCAGGATCGAGGCGGTCGCCCCGCCGGGCGAGCGCAGACGCACTTCGTGGACGATGTCGTCGTCGATGCGACCGAATTCCCGGATCTCAGCCATCTTCGTCTCCCTCGGCGGGTCGAGCGCCGCTTCGTTCGGCCGCGAAGGGCGGCGGATCGACGGGCTCCGGCTCGGTTCTAGACCTCGCGGCACCCGTCGGCGAGAGGCGTTTCGAAATTTCGCGGTGGAGGCCCGATGATCGGCGCTCATGACGAAACGCCGGTTGCGCGCGCGGCCGAATGAGCTATCTCGAGGTACGTGAAGCAACAGCGGATCGCGCCGGCCGGGCGCCGGCGACGACGAGGGTCGGCGAAAGCGCGACCCGGAGGAGACGACATGAAACAGCGCATCTTCGGACGAACCGGCATCGAGGTGTCGGAGATCGGCTTCGGGGCCTGGCAGATCGGTGGTTCCTGGGGCTCCGTCGACGAGGCCGACGGCCGCGCCGCCCTCGATGCGGCGCTCGACGCCGGCATGACCTTCGTCGACACCGCCGACGTCTACGGCGACGGCCGTTCGGAGAAGATCATCGCCGAGACCCTGCGCCGGCGCACCGGGCCGCGCCCCTTCGTCGCCACCAAGGCCGGGCGCCGCCTCGAGCCCCATGTCGACGCCGGCTACACCGCCGCGAACCTCGGGGCCTTCGTCGATCGCAGCCTGCGGAACCTCGGCGTCGAGCGCCTCGATCTCGTCCAGCTCCATTGCCCGCCGACCGAGACGCTCTATCGGCCGGAAGTCTTCGAGGCCCTCGACGGGCTGAAGCGCGCCGGCAAGATCCGCGACTACGGCGTCAGCGTCGAGAAGGTCGAGGAGGCGCTGAAGGCGATCGAATACCCGGGGGTGGTGTCGATCCAGATCATCTACAACATGTTCCGCCAGCGCCCCGCCGGCCTGTTCTTCGGTGAAGCCCGGCGTCGCGGCGTCGCGGTGATCGCCCGGGTGCCGCTCGCCAGCGGCCTCCTCTCCGGCAAGCTCGGCCGCTCGACCGCCTTCGCCGCCGACGACCACCGCAACTTCAACCGACACGGCGAAGCCTTCGACGTCGGCGAGACCTTCGCCGGCGTACCTTTCGAGGTCGGGCTCGCGGCGGTCGAGGAGATCCGCCGCCTGGTGCCGGCGGGCGTCGCCATGGCGGCCTTCGCGCTGCGCTGGATCCTGATGGCGGAGGCCGTCACCGTGGTCATCCCCGGCGCCCGCAACGCCGAGCAGGCGCGCGCCAACGCCGCGGCTTCCGACCTGCCGGCGCCGATGCCGGAGACGATGGCGGCGGTGCGCCACGTCTACGACACGATGATCGCGCCCCACGTCCACCAGCGCTGGTGAGATCGAACACGCGCCCATGAGGTTCCGATCCCTTCGGAATCTCATGGGTGCGAGCGGGGTCGGTGCGCGATCAGGCCCGAGCCGCGGCGACGAGGCCGCGATGGGCAGCGACGACGGCGCGGATGCCCTCGAGCGAGGCATCCCGGGCGGAGACGAAGTCGTGGGCGATCCCGTGATGCGCCAGAGCCGTCTCGTAGGGACGCCGTAGCGCCTCGCCGCTGACCAGCAGGATCGGCTCGTCGCCGAGGGGCTCGCGCCGCGCCGCGGCGATCTCCGCGCCGATCAGCACACCGGAGAGGAACGAGGCCCCGGCCTGCGGCGCGAGCCGCTGCCACAGCGCCAGGCTGCGGGTCAGGAACATGGTGTGGAGCAGGCTCGGGCTCCGTTCGCTCGCCGCCATGCCGGCCTCGAAGGCCGTGGCGTCGAAGGGCGCGCCGCGATCGGCGGTCTTGCCCAGGATCGAATGCTCCAGCATCACCTGGTGGACCTCGCCGGTCATGTAGGTGGTGAAGCTCTCGAGCACCCCGTGGCGCAGCCGCGCCCATTTGCTGTGGGTGCCGGGCAGGCAGAGGACGGCGTCGCGCCGCCCCCGCCGCGCCGCCGCGCCGAAGATCTGCACCTCCTCGCCGCGCATCACGTCGATCGCGCCGTCGGCACTCTCGAACCGCGCTCCCGGCACGATCCAGGCATCGGTGAGCCCATCGGCCGCGACGAGGTCGCCGGCGAGATCGGAAAGCCCGATCGGCAGGCGCGGCTGCGGCGCCAGCCGCCAGCCCTGCGCCGCCCCGACCATCCCGGCCATGTAGACCGGCGGCGGCGTCGACCCCGCCCGCCACGGCGCCAGCCGTTCGGCGCAATAGGGGGCGAAGGCGTCGCGGGCGAGATCGCGCATGCCGCGCCCGGAAGCGATCTCGTCGATCACCGTGCCGTCGGCCTCGACCAGCCAGGCGCGAAAGGCGGTGGTGCCCCAGTCGACGACGACGATCCGTCCCGCGCCCATTTCAGCCTCCGGCCAATCGACGCCATTCGGCGACGAGTTCGCGCGCCACCGCCCCGACGTCGCGGGCCGAGCGGCCCGGCGCGTAGAGGTTCGAGCCGAAGCCGAAGCCGTCGCACCCGGCCTCGGCGAAGGGCGCCATTTCGGCCTTCCCGATGCCGCCGACCGCCAGCACCTTGGTGCCCCTCGGCAGCACCGCGCGCAGATCCTTGACATAGCCGGGGCCGAGCCGGGCGGCGGGAAAGAGCTTGAGGCCGGCGGCGCCGTGCGCCAGCGCCGACAGCGCCTCGCTCGGCGTCATGCAGCCGATCAGCGGCGTCAAGCCGCGTCGCGCCCCGGCGGCGACCACCACCGGGTCGGTGTTGGGCGTCACCAGGAGTTCCGCCCCGAGGTCGGCGAGCCGCTCGACGTCCTCGCACCGCAACACCGTGCCGGCGCCGACGGCGACGCCGGGGGCGGCATGCTTCACCAGTCGCGCGATGCCGGCGAAGGCGTCGGGGCTGTTGAGCGGCACCTCGATCAGCCGGAAGCCGGCCTCCACCAGGGCGTCCGCGACCGGCAGCACCTCCTCCGGCGTGATGCCGCGCAGCACCGCGACCAGCGGCATGGCGGCGAAGGCCTCGGCGAAGGCGGGCGGACGGGTGGTCATGGGTCGATCTCCGGGTGACGGGACGGTGGGGCGATCGCGCCGCGACGGGTCACCATTCGGCGACGCTGCCGTCGGGATGGCGCCAATTGGGGTTGCGCCAACGATGGCCCGTCTTCGCCCGCTCCTCGACGAAGGCCTCGTCGATCTCGACCCCGAGGCCGGGCCGATCGAGCAGCGGCAGGTAGCCGTCGACGATGGCGAGCGGGGCGGGATCGACCAGATAGTCGAGCACGTCGTTGCCCTGGTTGTAGTGGATGCCCATGCTCTGTTCCTGGATGAAGGCGTTGTGCGACACGAAGTCCAGGTGGAGCGAGGCGGCCAGCGTCAGCGGGCCGAGCGGGCAATGGGGCGCCAGCGCCACGTCGTAGGTCTCCGCCAGCGTGGCGATCTTGCGCGCCTCGGTGAGGCCGCCGCAATGGCTGACGTCGGGCTGGATGATGTCGACCATCCGCGCCTCGAGCAGGTCGCGGAAGGCGAAGCGGGTGAACAGCCGTTCGCCGGTGGCGATCGGATAGCCGAGCCCCGAGGCGATCTGCGGCAGGCAGTGGAGATGCTCGGGCAGCACCGGTTCCTCGACGAACATCGGGTGGAACGGCTCGAGCTCACGCAACAGCGCCTTGGCCATCGGCCGATGGACGCGGCCGTGGAAGTCGATGGCGATGCCGACGTCCCGGCCGACCGCCTCGCGCGCCTCCGCCACCCTCGCGACCGCCTCGTCGATGCGGGCATGGCTGTCGACGATGGCGAGTTCGGGCGTGCCGTTCATCTTGAAGGCGGTGAAGCCCTTGTCGACGACCTCGCGCGCCTGCCGGCCGCCGTCGGCCGGCCGATCGCCGCCGATCCAGCAATACATCCGCATCCGGTCGCGCACCGCGCCGCCCATCAGCTCGTGGACCGGCACGCCGAGCGCCTTGCCCTTGATGTCCCACAGCGCCTGATCGATACCGGCGATCGCCGACATCAGGATCGGGCCACCACGGTAGAAGGTGCCGCGGTAGAGGGTCTGCCAGATGTCCTCGATGCGGCGCGGGTCGCGGCCGATCAGCACGTCGGCGAATTCCCGGACGGCCGCCTCCACCGTGGCGGCGCGTCCCTCCATCACCGGCTCGCCCCAGCCCGAGATGCCCTCGTCGGTCTCGATCTTGAGGAACAGCCAACGCGGCGGCACCTGCCAAGTCTTGATCGCGGTGATCTTCATCGGTGTCACTCCCGCCCGAGGCTCACGGTTTCAGCGGCCACAGGGCGATGTCGGGGAAGAAGAGAACGAGCGCCGGCACGATCGATCGCATCGCGATGAAGGGCACCAGCGAGGCGAAGATGTCGCCGAGCGAGATCTCCGGTGGCGCCACCCCCTTCAGATGGAAGGCGGCCGGGCCGAAGGGCGGGCTGAGGAAATTCACCTGCATGTTGACACAGAACAGGATGCCGAACCAGCCGACGGTGAACACCAGCGCCACCGGCCCGCCGACGCGGAACAGGATGGCGATCAGGTGCGGGCCATGGGGCTCGGCCAACTCGTTGTAGAGCGGCTCGCCGCCGCCGACCTTCACATATTCGAGGAATTCGAACTGGTCGCCCCCAGGCGCCGACGAGATCGCCGAGCATCGAGAAGGCCGGGTCGATGCCGGAGAAGCAACTCGGATCGGTGAGACGGCCCCGCAGGATGCCGTTGCCGACGGCATCGAGCGTCTGGCTGTGGGGGACCACGGCGCCGGTGGGCGGGATCTCGATCTCGATGCGGCCACCCGACATGGTCGCGATGTTCCGCGCCCAGTCCTGCTCGATCTCGAATGTGGGCCGACCCGCGGTCTCGGAGGTCTGGAACGTCCACTGATGGTCGGCGGCCACGGCCATGCCGGTCGTCCGGGCGAAGCCGATCGTCGCGCCCGCCGGGCGCTTCGACATCTTGCCGATCATGTCGATGACCCCCCGCATTGTTGGAGAGCGCCGGGTCGAGCGGCGATGCTCTCTCCTCGCCGCCCCGTTCACGAAACGGACGTACCGTCCGCCGCGACCTGTCGCCTCAGGAGGTCGATCAGGTCCCTGGTTCCGCCGGACGCCGTGCTTCCGAGGTCGACGGCCGTGCGGTTCATGACGTGGATCGCCGCGTCGAAGGCCGCTTCCGGCCGGCGCAGACGAATGCACTCCATCAGATTGTGATGACGCCCGAGCGTGTCCCTGAGCTCGTCGGCGGTGGCGTTCGACCGCCGGATCACCCGCCGGATCGCCGGGCTCAGGATGTGCGAGAGCTGGGCCCACACGATGTTGTGGGTGGCGCGGTAGATCGCGACGTGGAAGGCGACGTCGGCGTCGTCGAGCGCCTTTTGGTCGAAGGCGCGGCCGTCGGTCGGATCGACCGCACGCGCCATGCCGAGATAGGCGTCCTCCATCGCCAGGAGGTCGCGCGCCGAGGCCCGGGTCGCGGCGATCGCCGAGATATAGGGCTCGGCGGCGGTGCGGAACTCGAGGATCTCCTCGAGAAACGCGATGTTGGGATCGGCGTGGTCGACCAGCCAGCGCGTGACCTGCGGGTCGAGCATGTTCCAATCGTAGTATTCGGCGACGACGGTGCCCTGTCCTGCGAAACGTCTGACGATCCCCAGGGCCACCAGAATTTGTAGTCCGGCGCGAACCGAGGCGCGACTTACTTCGAAGACCTCGGTAAGTTCGATCTCTTTGGGTAGAAAATCGCCTGGTTTGACTCGACCGGAGAAGATGTCGCGGGCCAGACGTTCGGCAACCTGGTTGCCGAGATCTCTCGCTCCGCCGACGATTGCCGTTACCCCCGACATCGCGTGCCTCTTATCCTTCTTGGCAACGAGATTTAGTTCATGTCAGACATGAAGGCAAATAGATAATACATGTTCGTCGCACAAATGTGTTTTGCAACGCAGCATGTCCGATTACAGTCGAGCGCTTGCGTCGGCGACCGAAAACCGACGTGATCGGCGGGCGCGTCGCCCCCGATCGCCGTGCCTCGGCGGGTTCCGCATGCCGGCGAGGTCCTCGGTTCACTCGCGCGTCCCGGGAAAGCCCGGAAGAAGTCTGGAAAGGTCTGGTCATGTGCCCCGCGAAATCCGCCGACATCGCCGTCATCGGCCTCGGCGTCATGGGTCGAAATCTCGCGCTCAATCTGGCGGATCACGGTTTCGCCGTGGTGGCGTCCGATCCCTTCCCCGAGGTCGTCGCGCAGGCGCGGGGCGAGTTGGAGCCGCGCGTCCGTGTCGTGCCGACGCCGCGTGACGCCGCCCTCGGCCCCGACCGCGCGACCCGCTTCCTCGTCATGATCAAGGCCGGCGACCCGGTCGACGCCCTTCTCGCCGAACTCGCGCCGGTGCTGCGTCCCGGCGACATCGTCGTCGACGGCGGCAATTCCCATTGGCGCGACACCGAAAGGCGGCGGGCGGCCTCGGCGGCGAACGGCGTCCGCTTCGTCGGTCTCGGCATCTCCGGCGGTCGCGAGGGCGCCCGCCACGGCGCCTCGCTGATGGCCGGCGGCGAGGCCGAGGCGCTCGCCGAACTGGCGCCGATCCTCGCCGCCCTCGCCGCTCCCGCCCCCGACGGGCAGCCGTGCTACGCGGCGTTCGGGCCCGGCGGCGCCGGCCATTTCGTCAAGATGGCCCACAACGGCATCGAATACGCGATGATGCAGATCTTCGCCGAGATCGCGCTGGCCCTCCTCGGTCCCGCCGGCCTGTCGCCGAAGCAGGCCGCGGCGCGACTGCGCGCCTGGGTCGACGGACCCGCCGCCTCCTATCTCCTCGACATCACCGCGATCGTCCTCGACGCGGTCGACGTCGACACCGGCCGGCCGCTGATCGACGTCATCGCCGACCGCGCCGCCCACAAGGGCACCGGCAAATGGGCGGTCGAGGCGGCGGCCGAACTGGGGGTCGCGGTGCCGAGCATCGCCGCCGCCTATTTCGCCCGCATCCTGTCGTCGACCCGCGTGCCCGTCGCGAGCGGTGAGGCGCGCGGCGCCGTCGCCGAGGTCGAGGCCCTGGTCGCCGATCTCGCCGAGGCGCTGCCGCTCGCCATGCTGGCGTCCTATCTCCAGGGTCTCGAGTTGATCGCGGCGGCGGCGCGGGCCGGCGACTGGAAGACCGATCTCGCCGCCGCCGCGAAGGTCTGGCGGGCCGGCTGCATCATCCGCGCCGATCTCCTGAACCCCCTGGCCGAGGCGCTGAGCGGTGCGGGCCGACCGCTCGCGGTGCTCGACGGCGCCCTGGCGGCGCGGCTCGCGGCGCGGGGACTGCCGGCGCTGCGTCGCGTCGCCACGGTCCTCCTCGCCCGAGAGATCCCCGCCCCGGCGCTGCTGTCGGTAGTCGCCTATCTCGACGGCGTCGCCGCGCCCCGACTCGGCGCGGCGATCATCCAGGGCCAGCGCGACTTCTTCGGCGATCACTCCTTCGAGCGGGTCGATCGCCCGGGCGCCTTCCATCATCCCTGGCCGGGAAAGGACGAGGCGTGATGGGTGGGGTCGGAACCATCGTGGTGATGATGGGGATCACCGGATCGGGAAAATCGACGATCGGACGACGCCTCGCCGAGCGCCTCGGCGCGACCTTCGTCGAGGGCGACGACCACCATTCCCCCGAGAACCGACGCAAGATGGCGCAAGGCCGCCCGCTCGACGACGCCGATCGCGAACCCTGGCTCGATCGGTTGGTGGAGGTGACCTCCGGCGAGGCGCGGGCCGGTCGCGACGTCGTCCTCAGTTGCTCGGCCCTGCGGCGGCGCTACCGCGACCGGCTGCGGGCGGCGGGCGAGACCGTGCGCTTCGTCCATCTGACCGGCGCCGACGAATTGGTGAGACGGCGAATGGACGCCCGTCCCGGCCACTTCATGCCGCCCGTCCTGATCGACAGCCAGATCGCGACGCTGGAGCCGCCCGACGACGAGCCCGACGTCTTCGACGTCGACATCGTCGAGAGCCCCGAGACGATCGTCGACCGCATCGCCGCGCGCCTCGCCGCGCGGTGAGCGGCCGACCGCGCCCGGGCGCCGTCGTTCAGCCGCGCGGGGCGATGACCCCGCCGAGCCAGCGCGCCGGGCTGCGCAGGGCGCGGTCGAAGGGCGAGACGCGGCCGCCGATGGCGTCGGCCTCCTTGCGCAGCAGTTCCACCACCATGACCTTGCGTTCCGGGGTCAGCCGTTCGGTCGGCGTGCCGATCGACAGCGCCGCCACGACGTGGCGATTGGTGTCGAAGATCGGCACGCCGACGCCGGTCGTCCCGGAGATGATGCCGGCTTCCGAGGCGGAGAACCCGAGGGTGCGGGCCTTCTCGATCTCGGTGCGCAGATAGACCTCGTCGATCGGTCCCATGTCGATCAGGCGCGGCAGGTTGAAGCGGATCACCTCCTCGCGCTCGTCGGGCGGCAGGAAGGCGAGGATGACGAGAGCGCCCTGGCCGACGCCGAGAGGCACGCGGCCGCCGATGTCGCCGGTGAAGCTGCGGATCGGGAAGGGGCCGTCGGCGCGATCGAGGCAGACCGCGTGAAAGCCGCTCCGGACCATCAGGAACACCGTGTCGGTGAGTGTCGCCGACAGGTGGATCAGCGACGGCCGGCAGATGTCGCGCAGGTTGTCCGGGTTTTCCGCCCGCGCTGCCAGGGTGAAGAAGTCGAGCGCCAGACGATAGCGCCGGTCCCGGGTCTGTTCGGCGAAGCCCTCGGCGATCAGCGACTTGGCCAGGCGATGGGTGGTCGCCTCGGTCTCGCCGGCGCGCGCCGCGAGGTCGGACAGGCGGAGGCCGTCGGGCGGCGCGTCCGCCAGGCGGCGCAGGAGCCTCAACCCGCGTTGCAGGCTGGTGGGGGCGCCGGGATCCTCTGCCTGTTTCTTCATCCGGAATCGAACCCGTCTATTTCGAGTGCAAATTTCATATGCCGAAATAATGAAGCATGTTTTTCCGCATATCAAGATAGCGCGTTGACAATCCCGTGAACGCCTGCCGTCATACGAAGGGATACGTAGGGGGTGGCATGCGGGCTTCGGGGCGAGTGGCGATGATTTCGGGGGCGACGCGCGGCATCGGCGCCGAGATCGCCCGCGCCCTCGCCGCCGAGGGCCACGCCCTGTCGCTCGGCGTCCGCGACCCGCGAGCCGGGCGCGCGCTCTTCGGCGCCGACGGGCCGGCGCTCCTCGTCGCGCCCTACGACGCCGCCGATCCGGCCGCCGCGCAAGCCTGGGTCGACGCCACGCTCGACCATTTCGGCCGCATCGACATCCTCGTCAACAATGCCGGCATCGCCCCCTTCGTCGGGCTCGAGGACGGCGATCCGGACGAGCTCGACCGGCTCTTCGCCATCGACGTCAAGGCGCCGTTCCTCTTGACCCGCGCCGCCCTGCCGGCCTTGAAGGCCTGTGGCGAGGGGAGGGTGGTCAACGTCGCCTCGCTGTCCGGCAAGCGGGTGATGGGCCTCAACGCCGGCTACCAGATGGCCAAGCACGCGCTGGTGGCGCTGACCCATGCGACCCGCCGTCTCGGCTGGGACCACGGCATCCGCGCCACCGCCCTCTGTCCCGGCTTCGTCGCCACCGATCTGACGAGCCACGTCTCCGATCCGCCGCGCGAGGCGATGACCGACCCGAAGGACATCGCCCGTCTCGTCGCCACCGTGGTGGGTCTGCCCAACACCGCTTCCGTCGCCGAACTCCTGGTCAACTGCCGCTACGAGCACATGCTGTGAACGAAACCGTCGCCCGCCCCTCCGCGCCGCTCTTCCACCGCCTCGCCGGGCGGCAGGGGGCGACGATCGACTTCACCATCGACGGCCGGCCGGCGCGGGCGATGGCCGGCGATCTGCTGATCACCGCCATCCTGACCAATCGCGCCGATCTGCGTCGCTTCGAATTCGCGACGACCATGCGCGCCGGCTTCTGCCTGATGAGCGGCTGCCAGGACTGCTGGGTCGATCTCGCCGACGGGCGCCGGGTGCGGGCCTGCTCGACCCCGGTGGAGGCCGGCATGGCGGTGATCGTCGAAGGGGCGCCGCGATGACCAGCACCCCCGCCGCCGATCCGGTGATCGTCGTGGTCGGAGCCGGCCCGGCCGGCCTGCGCGCCGTCGAGGTGCTGGCGAAGGCGGGTCTCCGGCCGATCCTGATCGACGAGGCCCAACGCCCCGGCGGCCAGATCTATCGCCAGCCGCCGGCCGGCGCCGAGCGGCCGGCGGGAAAGCTCTACGGTTTTGAGGCCGGCAAGGCCCAGGCGCTCCACCGCCTCCTCGCCGATCTCGGCGACGCCGTCGACCACCGGCCGGCGACGCTCGCCTGGAACCTCTTCGAGACCGAGATCGATCTCCTGACCCCTTCCGGCTTCGAGCAGGTCCGCTTCGATCGGCTGGTGCTCGCCACCGGCGCCATGGATCGGGTGCTGCCGTTTCCGGGCTGGACGACGCCCGGCGTCTTCACCCTCGGCGCGGCGCAGATCGCGCTCAAGGCGCAAGGGGTGGCGATCGGCCGCCGGGTGGCGCTGGTCGGCGCCGGGCCGCTGCTGCCGCTGGTCACCCACCAGTATCTGAGGGCCGGCGCCGAGGTGGTGGCGGCGCTCGACGTCACGCCGCTGTGGCCGAAGCTCGCCGCCCTGCCGGGCCTGATGCTGGAGCCGGCGACCCTGTTGAAGGGCATCTGGTACACCGCCCGCAATCTCCTCGCCGGCCTGCCGATCCGCTCCGGCGTCCGCGCCCTGCGGGTCGAGGGCGAGACCCGCGTCGAGGCGCTGGTGTGGACCGATGCCGCGGGCCGCGAACACCGGGTCGAATGCGACGCGGTCGGCGCGTCCTTCGGCCTCAGGAGCGAGGCTCAACTCGCCGATCTCGCCGGTTGCGGCTTCGTCTTCGACGCGCTCACCCGCCAATGGATCCCCGAGCGCGGCCCCGAGGGCAGGTCGAGCCGACCGGACGTCTATCTCGCCGGCGACGGCGCCGGGATCGGCGGCGCCGACAATGCCGAACTGCAGGGCGAACGCGCCGCTCTCGCCCTCCTCGCCGACCTCGGCCGGCCGGTCGACGCGGCCCGCGTCGCCCGCCTCGACGCCGGCCTCGCCCACCAGCGCCGCTTCCGTGCCGCCCTGGAGCGGGCCTATCCCTTCCCCGCCCATCTCGTCGACGCGATCGGCGACGAGGAGATCGTCTGCCGCTGCGAGGGCATCACCGCGGGAACCCTGCGGGCGACCGCGCGCGACCGTGCCGCCCACGAGGCCAACCGGCTGAAGGCCTTCACCCGCATCGGCATGGGCCGCTGTCAGGGCCGCGTCTGCGGTCTGGCGGCGGCGGAGATCCTGGCGCGCGCCCGCGACGTCGATGCGAGTGAAGTCGGCCGACTGCGCGGCAATCCGCCGGTCAAGCCGATCCCGGTCAAGGAGGCGCTGAGATGAGCGAGCGGATCGACGTCGATGTCGCCATCGCCGGCGGCGGCACCGCCGCGCTCGCCGCCGCCGTGGCGCTGAAGCGCGCCGGGATGAGCGTCGCGGTGATCGAGAAGCGCCTGTGCGGCGCCGGCGCCAGTGGCGTCAATTTCGGCGGCGTGCGCCAACAGGGCCGCGAACTGGTCGAACTGCCGCTCTCCGCCCGCTCGCGCCGCCTGTGGGACGGGCTCTCCGCCTTCCTCGACGAGGACGTCGAGTTCGAGGTCTCCGGCCACATCAAGCTCGCCCGCTCCGACGAGGACATGGCCGAGCTCGAGCGCTACGCCGTCGCGGCGCGCGAATATGGCCTCGAGCTGTCGCTGCTCGGCCCCAACGCGGTGCACGACGAATTGCCCTGGCTCGGCGAGCGGGTGGTCGGCGCCTCGCTGTCGCCGACCGACGGGCAGGCCAACCCGCGCGTCGTCGGCCCGGCCTTCGCCCGCCTCGCCCGCCGGCTCGGCGTGATCGTGCGCGAGAACACGCCGGTGCTCGCGGCGACGGCGACCGGCGACGGCTTCGAGGTCGCGGCGACGGGCCTGACGGTGCGGAGCCGTTACCTGATCAACGCCTCCGGCGCCGGCTCCAACCTCCTCGCCACGGCCTTCGGCGAGCCGGTGCCGTTGACGCCGATGACGCCGAACATGCTGGTCACCGAGCCCTTGCCCTATTTCGTCTCGCGCTCGATCGGGGTCGTCGGCGGTGACGTCTACGTCCGCCAGGTCAAGCGCGGCAACGTCATATTCGGCGGCGGCCGCGGCTGGTACGATGCCGAGCACGGCCTGGCGCGTCCGGTCACGGAACAGTCGGTCGACGGCATGATCCGGACGCTGCAACTGGTGCCGGGCCTGACCGAGGCCCGCGTCATCCGCACCTGGAGCGGGGTCGACGGGCAGATGCCGGACCACATCCCGGTGATCGGCGCCTCGGCGACGACGCCGAACCTGATTCACGCCTTCGGTTTTTCCGGTCACGGGTTCCAACTCGGCCCCGTGGTCGGTCTGATCCTCTCGGAACTGGTTCTCCATGGCCGCACCGAGAGCCCGATCGAGCCCTTCTCGATCACCCGCTTCGCCGATTGGAAGGAGGGCGAGGCGGACCAATCCGACCACGTGGAGCACTGAGGCGCCCGCCGCCTCGCATGCCTGGAGTACGACGCGAAGACCCGAAAGAGACGGCCGATCGACGGTCGCAACCCCGACAGGAGAGCATCACGATGAAGCGACACATCCTCGTAGCGACTGCCGCAGCCTCGCTCATGCTGGCGACCTTCTCGCCCGCCTTCGCCGAGACCGTGCTCAACGTCGGCATGGCGGCGGCCGACGTCGGCCAGCTCGATCCCCATCGCGCCACCACCACCCAGGACAAGCCGGTGGTGTCGTGGATGTTCAACGGTCTCGTCCGCTTCAAGCCGGGCTCGGCCAGCCTCGAGGAACTCGAGCCCGATCTCGCGACGAGCTGGGACAAGTCGGCCGACGGCCTGACCTGGACCTTCCATCTGCGCCAAGGCGTCAAGTTCCACGGCGACTGGGGCGAGATGACCTCCGAGGACGTCGTCTATTCGCTGAAGCGGGCGGCCGACGGCAAGACCTCGTCCTTCGCCTCCGACTACGCGCCGGTGGCCTCGATCGACGCGGTCGACCCCTACACCGTCAAGATCGTGCTGAAGCAGCCGATCCCGGCGCTCCTCGGCATCGTCGCCAACTATCACGGCGGCAACATCGTCTCCAAGAAGGCGGCGGAGAAGCTCGGCGCCGACTTCCGCATCAAGCCGGTCGGCACCGGCCCCTTCGCCATCGTCGACTACAAGTCGAACGAGAGCCTGACCTTCGCCGCCAACAAGGCCTATTTCCGCGGCGCGCCGAAGCTCGACAAGATCGTCTACCGCTTCATCCCGGCCGACGCCTCGCGCGACCTCGCCTTCACCTCCGGTGAGCTCGACGTCGTCTACGGCCGCCAGGACCAGCGTTGGGTCGAGCGCTTCTCCAAGGAAGCCGGCGCCGTCGTCGAGGTGGTGCAGCCGTCGGAACTGTCGCTGCTCCATCTCAACCGCACCATGAAGCCGCTCGACGACATCCGTGTCCGCAAGGCGATGGCGATGGCGATCAACTCGGCGCAGATGGTCGCGTTCAAGGGCGCCTCGACCGCGCTCGCCCCGGTCTCGGTGGTGCCGACCGGCTATCTCGGCACCGACGAGAAGGCCAAGCTCCATCCGCACGACGTCGCCAAGGCCAAGGCTCTGCTCGCCGAGGCCGGCTTGCCCAAGGGCTTCGCCATCAAGGTCTACCAGACCAGCCTGCCGACCATGCTCAACTCGATGCAGATCGTCCAGGCGCAGTTGAAGCAGGTCGGCATCGACATGCAACTGGAGGTGGTCGACCATCAGTCCTGGCATGCCCAGATCCGCAAGGACGTCTCGGCGGCGAACTACTACTCGGCGGCGCGCTTCCCCGTCGCCGACGTTTACCTGAGGCAGTTCTTCCACTCGGCCGCCACGGTCGGCACGCCGACGGCGGTGACCAACTTCTCGCACTGCTCGGTCGCCGACAAGGAGATCGAAGCGGCGGCGGTGGCCGTCGATCCGGCCAAGCAGAAGGAGCTGTGGTACGCCGCGCAGAAGAAGATCATCGACGACGTCTGCGCCGTGCCGCTGTTCGAACAGCTCCAGGTGTGGGCGCGCCACGCCGGCGTCGACTACGGCTACCAGTTCAAGGGCGCCATCCACCTCGGACCGGTGATCACCGAGGCGACCACCAAGAAGTGAGGACGACGGCGCGGCCGCTCGCAAGGGCGGCGGCGCCGGGTCTGCCGAGTGCGTAGGGCGACGGGGCGGCCTCAGCCCGCAGACGTGGTGAGACGACCCCGGGGTCGCGTTGCTTCGAGACGCGCCCTTCGGTCGCTCCTCGGCATGGGGCGTTTGGGGATTTCCCAATCCACACAGAGGCCTCATGCTGAGGAGGGCCGCAGGCCCGTCTCGTAGCATCGCGCGGCCTTCACGCTCGCGGTTCCGCGTTTTCGGTGCCGCGACCGACCATCACCGTTCCACCGGACGGTCAAATCCATCGATCGCGCCGCGGCCTGCGCCGCGACGCTCCCCCGCCCCGGCCCGCCGGACCTTCCCTCCCCCGCCGAACGAGGTGCCTCGATGCTGCGTTTCGTGATCAAGCGGCTGCTGCTGGCGATCCCGACGCTGTGGGCGGTGCTCACCACCGTCTTCATCCTGGTCCGGGTGGTGCCGGGCGATCCGACCATCGCAATTCTCGGCGATCAGGCCTCGGAATCGGCCCGCGCCGCGCTCCGCGACAAGCTCGGCCTGGCCAAGCCGATCCTCTCCCAATATGTCGATTTCATCACCCAGATCCTCCACGGCGATCTCGGCCGCTCGCTCACCACCAACCGGCCGATCACCGCCGACGTGCTGTCGGTGCTGCCCAATACGATCGAGCTGACACTCGCCGCCCTGGTGGTCGGCACCGTCGTCGGCGTGCCGCTCGGGGTGATCGCGGCGGAACGGCGCGACGGTTTCGCCGACTGGTTCGCCCGCGTCTTCTCGCTCGCCGGCGTCTCCTTCCCGGCCTTCGTCTCCGGCATCCTGCTGCTGATGGTCTTCGCGGTCGAACTCAGGTGGTTCCCGGTGATCTCCAGCTCAAAGCCCGGCGATCTCCTCGGCCGGCTCAACGCATTGGTGCTGCCGGCGCTCAATCTCGGGCTGCTGATGGTCGCCTACGTCACCCGCGTCACCCGCTCCGGCATGCTCAAGGCGCTCGGCGAGGACTATGTCCGCACCGCCCGCGCCAAGGGGCTGCCCTACCGGATCGTCGTCTGGCGTCATGCCTTCCGCAACGTGCTGGTGCCGATCGTCACCGTGGTCGGTCTCTATCTCGGCGTGCTGATCGGCAACGCGGTCCTGACCGAGATCGTCTTCAACCGGCCGGGGATCGGCAAGCTGATCGTCACGGCGCTGAACCAACGCGACTATTCGCTGCTCCAGGGGCTGATGGTGGTCTCCGCCTTCGCCATCGTGCTGGCCAACATCCTCACCGACCTGACCTATGGTCTCGTCGACCCCCGGGTGAAGACGCAATGAGCTCGACCGCCGCGCCCGAACTCAGACCGTCGGTCTTCCGTCGCGCCACCCGCTCCGGCGGGCTGATGCTCGGCGTCGTCGTCGTCGTGGCGATGATCGTCGCGGCGCTGGCCGCGCCGTGGATCGCGCCCTACGACCCCAACGACCAGGACGTGCTGCTGGTGCTCACCGGCCCGTCCTCGTCCCATCTCTTCGGCACCGACGCCTTCGGCCGGGACGTGCTGTCGCGCGTCCTGTGGGGCTCGCGCATCTCGCTCTACGTCGGCTTCGTGGCGACGCTCGCCGGCGTCGTCATCGGCACGGTGATCGGCGTCGTCTCCGGCTATTACGGCGGGGTGATCGACAAACTGGTGGTGGCGGCGACCGACGTGCTGCTGTCCTTCCCGCAGTTGATCATGGGTCTCCTGCTGGTGGCGGTGCTCGGCGCCTCGCTCACCAACCTGATCATCGCCATCGCGGTGACGGCGGTGCCGGCCTTCATCCGCATGGCCCGCGGCTCGACCCTGACGATGCGCGAGCGCGACTTCGTCGACGCCTGCCGGACGCTCGGCTATTCGGATTTCCGCATCATGTTCGTCCATGTGCTGCCCAACATCATGGACGAGATCGTGGTGATGGCCTCGCTGTGGCTCGCCTCGGCGATCCGCACCGAATCGACTCTCGCCTTCATCGGCCTGTCGGTGCCGCCGCCGACCGCCACTTGGGGCGGCATCGTCCGCGAGGGCTTCGACAATCTGCTCGACGCGCCGTGGATGTCGCTCTTCCCGAGCCTCGCCATCCTGGCCGTGATGATCGGCCTCAACCTGATCGGCGACGGCCTGCGCGACGCCTCCGACCCGAGGGGGCCGCAATGAGCATCGATCCGAACGCCATCCCCGCCCTGACGGTGAACGGGCTCACCACCTCGATCCTCGTCGGCTCGCGCTGGTACGACGCGGTGCGCGACATCTCCTTCCATGTCCGCCCCGAGGAGACCCTGGCGCTGGTCGGCGAGAGCGGTTGCGGCAAGAGCCTGACGGCACTCTCGGTGATGGGCCTCCTGCCCGGCATGGTCGGCCGGGTGTCGGCGGGCCGCATCGTCGTCGACGGCGTCGACATGACGGCGGCCGACGAGGCGACGCGGGAATCGATGCGCGGCGACCGCATCGGCATGATCTTCCAGGAGCCGATGACCTCGCTCAACCCGGTGCTGCCGATCGGCTTCCAGGTCGCCGAATCGCTGATGCAGCATCGTGGCATGAGCCGCAAGGCGGCACGGGCGCGGGCTCGGGAACTGCTCGAGCTGGTCCGCGTGCCGGCGGCGGCGGAACGGCTCGACGCCTATCCCCACCAGTTCTCCGGCGGCATGCGCCAGCGGGTGATGATCGCCCTGGCGCTCGCCTGTGGCCCCAAGGTACTGATCGCCGACGAGCCGACGACGGCGCTCGACGTCACCATCCAGGCCCAGGTGCTGGCACTGATGGCCGACCTGCAGGAACGCGAGGGCCTCGCCATCCTCTTGATCACCCACAACCTCGGTGTCGTCGCCTCGGTCGCCGACCGGGTGATGGTGATGTACGGCGGCGACGTGGTGGAGAGCGGGCCGGTGCGCGCCTTCTTCGCCCGCCCGTCGCATCCCTATTCGTCGGCGCTGCTCGCCGCCATGCCGCGCATCGAGGGCGACCAGCCGCTGCAACCGATCCCGGGCCAGGTGCCGACGCTGACCGAGATGCCGGCCGGCTGCCGCTATCAGTCGCGCTGCCCGCTGCGTCACGACGCCTGCGAGACGCTACCGCCGATGACCGTGGTCGGCGGCGATCCCGAGCACCTGGTGCGTTGTTGGGCGAGGGCCGAGGCATGAGCGAGACACCGCTGCTCCAGGTCCGCGACCTGCGCAAGGCCTACAAGATCCGACGCGGTTGGCCGATCGCCAAGACCGCCCTGGTGCGCGCCCTCGACGGCGTCTCCTTCGACGTCGGACGCGGCGAGGCGCTCGGCGTCGTCGGCGAGAGCGGTTGCGGCAAGTCGACCGTCGCCCGCGTCACGCTGCGCCTCCAGGAGGCCGACGGCGGTTCGGTCGACTTCGCCGGCAACGACGTGCTCGGCGCCTCGAAGCGCGAGCTCAGGGCGCTGCGCCGCCACATGCAGATGGTGTTCCAGGACCCGGCGTCGTCGCTCGACGGCCGTCAGCGCATCGTCGACGCGCTGGGCGAGCCGCTGCGCGTCCACGGCCTCGCCTCCGGCGCCGCCGTGCGCCCGATGGTGACCCGGCTTCTCGACGAGGTCGGCCTGCCGCAGAGCGCCCTCGACCGCTATCCCCACGAATTCTCCGGCGGCCAGCGCCAGCGTCTCGGCATCGCCCGCGCGCTGGCGCTGGGCCCCGACCTGATCTTCGCCGACGAGCCGGTCTCCGCCCTCGACGTGTCGGTCCAGGCCCAGATCCTCAAGCTCCTGGAGACGCTCCGGCGCGAGCGCAATCTCGCCTTCGTCTTCATCTCCCACGATCTCGGGGTGGTGCGCTACTTCTGCCAGAAGGTGGTGGTGATGTATCTCGGCCGGGTGGTGGAGTCGGGGCCGGTGCCGGAGATCTTCGTCTCGCCGCTCCACCCCTATACCCGGCTCCTCAAGATCTCCTCGCCCGAGCCGGACCCGGATCGCACCGTCGCCATGGCCTTCCAGGAGGGCGAGCCGCCGTCGCCGGTCGACCCGCCGACGGGTTGCCACTTCCATCCGCGCTGCCCGCTCGCCGACGCCCATTGCCGCGTCGAGGCGCCGGTGCTGCGCGACGTCGCCCCCGGTCGGGCGGTCGCCTGCCACAAGGCGGGGTGACGGGTCGGGACGGACCCGCGCCCGCGTCGGCGGGCGAGGCGGTCTGTCCTCACGGTCGTTCCCGTTCGTCAGTCGCGGTCGTGGTGGCCGCGCTCGCGCCCGACGGGTTCGAGGGTGGCGGGATCGAATTTGGCCTTGAGGGTCGCGCCGCGTCCGTCGCGCGCCAGGACCTTGTAGCAGCCGTCGTCGGAACGGATCTTCAGCACCGTCCAGCCCTCGGCCTCGAGCTTGCGCTGGAGGGCGGCGCGCGGTTGCCAGTCGGAAAGCGGCACCGAACAACGGGTCTCCGCCGCCGCGGGGGGCGCTCCGAGCGTCGTCGCCAGGACGAGGACCGCTACTGCTGCTCCAAATCTCACGCCGATGTCTCCCATTAGCCGAACATCTCGACCCAATAGCACCGCGACCTGACGCCCGCCTGAACGCCCGCGTCGATTTTCGACGCCCGAGGTCGCTCGCGACGGGCTAGACTGGCAGAAAATGAGGCGAGGCGACACATGCGCATTCTCTTGGTCGAGGACGATCCGGTGCTGGGCCAGGCGGTGCGCGATCAGATCGTCGCCGACGGTCACTCCGTCGACTGGGTCCGCCGCCTCGACGATGCCGGCAATGCGATCCGCTCCGCCGCCTTCGAACTGGTGCTGCTCGACCTGATGTTGCCGGACGGGCGCGGCCTCGACTTCCTCAAGGCCCGGCGGGTCGCCGGCGACGTCACCCCGGTGGTGGTGCTCACCGCCCGCGACCAGATTTCCGATCGCATCGCCGGGCTCGACGCCGGCGCCGACGACTATCTGGTCAAGCCCTTCGATCTCTTCGAACTCTCGGCGCGGATCAAGGCGGTCGGGCGACGCTATTCCGGCAATCCCAACCCGTTGGTGACCATCGGCGATCTCGAGATCGATCTCGCCGCCCGCAGCATCCGGCGCGGCGGTCGAGCCGTGTCGCTGACGGCGCGCGAGTGGTCGCTGTTCGAGGCCTTCGTGCAGCGGCCCAATCAGTTGATGTCGAAGCCGCAACTCGAGGAACGCCTCTACTCCTTCGAGTCGGAGATCGAGAGCAACACCATCGAGGTCTACATCGCGCGGCTGCGCAAGAAACTCGGGGCGGACGTGGTCGAGACGGTGCGCGGCATGGGCTATCGGCTCGGCTCGCCGGGAGCGCGCCCGTGAGCGGCGGGACCGGACGCGGCCGGTGGAGCCTGCGCCAGCGGATCGGCCTCGGCCTCGCCCTGGCGGTGACGGTGCTGTGGCTCGCCGCGACCACCGTGGCCGGGCTGGTGCTGCGCCACGAGATCGACGAGTTGTTCGACAGCGCCCTGCAGGAAGTGGCGCAGCGGGTGTTGCCGCTCGCCTATGCCGAGGTCCTCGCCCGCGACGCCGAGACCATGGTCCAGCACATGGCGCCGATCGGCAGCCACCGCGAAACCATCACCTATGTGGTCCGCGACGGCGAGGGCAACGAGCTGCTGCAGTCGAGCGACGCCGATCCGAAGCTGATCCCGCGCGGCCTGGCGCCCGGCTTCCACACCACGGATCGCCTGCGCACCTATACCGAGGTCGCGGTTCGCGGCACCATCGTGGTGACCTCCGCCGAGGATCTCGACCATCGCGGCGCGGCGGTGCGACAGGCGGTGCTCGCCCTGGTCTGGCCCCTCGTCGCCCTGGTGCCGATCGCGCTGATCGGCGTCTGGTTCGTCGGTCGCCTCACGCTGAGGCCGGTCGACGCCTTTCGTTCGGCGATCGAGGCGCGCGGGCGCGGCAATCTGGCGCCGGTGGCGACCAGCGGACTGCCGGACGAGTTCGCGCCGATCGCGGCCTCCGTCGACGCGCTGCTCGAGCGCCTGCGCGGCGCCCTCGAGGCGGAACGCAGCTTCACCGCCAACAGCGCCCATGAACTGCGCACCCCGATCGCCGCCGCCCTCGCCCAGACCCAGCGGCTCGTCGCCGAACTCGCCGAGGGTCCGTCGCGCGACCGCGCGAGGTCGGTGACGGCGGCACTGCGCCGGCTGGCGCGGCTCTCCGAGAAGCTCCTGCAACTGGCCAAGGCGGAAGGCGGCGGCCTCATCGCCGAGAGCCCCGGGGCGCTCGGGCCGGTGCTCGCCCTGGTGGTCGAGGAGATCGACCGGCAGAGCGATTGCGGCGACCTGCTGACGGTGTCGACACCGCCCGGCGACGGCCCGATCTCCGATCTCGACCCCGATGCCTTCGCCATCCTGGCGCGCAACCTGATCGAGAATGCCGTCAAGCACGGCGCCCCGGACACGCCGGTCACGGTCCGGCTCGCCGACGACCTGTTCGAGGTCTCCAATCGCGGCCCGGCCGTCCCCGCCGATCGGCTCGCCGACCTGACGCGGCCCTTCGAGCGCGGCCCGACCCAATCGGAAGGCTCCGGGCTCGGTCTGGCGATCGCCGCCGCGATCTGTCGCGGCGCCGGCCTCGGTCTCGACATCGCGTCGCCGATCCCCGGCGAGGCCGACGGCTTCCGTGTCACCGTGCGCTTCGCCCCGTCCTCGCCGCGAGTCTGACGGGAAGCTGAACGACGATCTTCACCGACTTCAGGTGGCCGTCAGGAACGGCGACCAAGGTGGCCTGGTCAAACCGAACCAGGAGCCACCCCATGAAGAAGCACATCCTGCTCGCCACCGTCCTCCTCCTCTCCACCACCGGTATCGGCGTGGCGCTCGCCGCCGCCGACTACGACATGTCCGTCGGACGCATCCTCGGCGGGGTTCACGCCGACGCCGATGCGATCGGGTCCGGCGAGGGCCGGTTCCGGGTGGCCGACGGGCATCGCGACCGCGATCGCCGCCACGGCGCCGAGCGTCGTCGCCATCACGACGACGACAACGGCGACGACGATGACGACGACGATGATGACCGTGGCGCGTCGGTGCCGATGACCGGCCCGAGCGATCCGAACGCGCCGGTGCCCGACAACGGCCTCTTCAACGGCAAGGCCCGTCCCAAGGTCCAGGTCAACTGAACTCCGTCGATCTCGGGCGTTCGCCTTCACGAACGCTCGCCACTCCCGAGGTACTCCCGATGAAATTCGCCCTCTCCACCATCGCCGTGACCGCCGCCCTCGTCGCCCCGACGCTGGCCGAAGCGCGCCAGGTCACGTTCCAGACCACGCTCAAGAACTACGGCGGCAACAACGCCGACGTCGTCCTCTGGGTCACCGATGCCGCCGGCAAGTACAAGGGCACGCTGTGGATGGCCGGCAACCACACCAAATATTGGCGCCATCTCGCCGATTGGAATCGTGCTTCCGGTGGCAGGCCCTCCGAGGTCGACGGCATCACCGGCGCCAGCATCGGATCCGGGCGGACGCTGAAGATCACCCTCGACATCGCCGATGCGATGATCGACGCGGGCTTCGTGATCCGCATCGACACCGCCGCCGAGGATGGTCGAGACAACCCGTCCGAAATCGTCGCGCCGCTGTCGACGGCGAACTCCGGCAAGCCGGTCGCCGGTCGGGGCTACGTCAAATCCTTCACCGCCTCGTTCTGAACGAACCGGAGCACGCCGCCATGTTTCGCCGCCTTCATTCGCTGCCGGGCATCGTCCTCGCCCTCGGTCTCACCGTCGTCGCCCTGACCGGCGCGTGGCTCTCCGTCGAGCCCGCGCTCGATCGCCTCGCCGCCCCGTCGATCGCTCGCGGCACCGACGTCGCGACGCTCGCCGCGGCGGTCGCCGCACGTCACGGGTCGGTCGAGACGATCCGAGTGAGGGCGAACGGCGTGGTCACCGCGGCCTATGTCGACGGCGAGACCAACGGCGTCGAACGCATCGATCCGGCGACCGGGGCGGGCCTCGGACCCTATCGCGTCTCGGAGCTCTCCCGCTTCGTCACCAACCTGCATCGCTCGTTCCTCATGGGCGACGACGGGCGCCTCGCCTCCGCCTTCGCCGCTCTCGCCATGCTGGTCATGACGATCTCGGGCGGCGTGCTGCTGGTCCGCCGCCTCGGCGGTCCGATGGCGGTCTTCCGGCCGATTCGCGGCACCACGGCGCAACGCCTGCACGGTGAACTGGGTCGGCTGGTGGCCGTCGGCCTGATCCTCTCCTCCGTGACCGGCCTGTGGATGTCGGCCTCGACCTTCGGGCTCCTTCCCGAAGCCGGCGGCGCGGCGCCGATGGTCGAGGCGAGTGGTGGCGCCCCGGCGCCGATCGCCGGCCTCGCCGGTCTCGCCGCCGTCGACGTCGCCGATCTGCGCGAACTGACCTTCCCCGTCCCCGACGACCGCGCCGACACCTGGAATCTGCGGTCCTCCGCCGGTGAGGCCCGGATCGATCCGGCGACCGGTGTCCGGCTCGCCTTCACCCCCGTCACCACAATCGATCGCATCGAGGCGGTGATCCGCGTCCTACACACCGGTCGTGGCGCCTGGGCGCTCGGCCTGCTCCTCGGCCTCTCGGCCGCGGCGGTGCCGGTGTTCGGCGTCACCGGCGTGGTGATGTGGTGGCGCCGCCGCGCCTCGCGGCCGGCCATCGTCGGCAACGTCGCCGCCCGCGCCGCCGACACGATCGTCCTGGTCGGCAGCGAGGGCAACGCGACCTGGGGCTTCGCCGCGACCCTGCACGCCGCCCTGAGCGCCGCCGGCCACCGCGTCCACACCGCCGCGATGAACGACCTGGCGCCCGTCCACATGAACGCCGATCGGCTGCTGATCCTGACCTCCACCTATGGCGACGGGGCGGCGCCGGCCTCCGCCAAATCCTTCCTGTCGCGGCTCGAAACCCTCGACGGCCGTGCGTCGGTCGCGGTGCTCGGCTTCGGCGACCGCACCTTCCCGCACTTCTGCCGCCATGCCCACGACGTCTCCACCGCGCTCGAGGCGAAGGGCTTGGCGCGCCTGCTCCCCACCATGCGCATCGATCGCCAGTCGGCGCAGGAATTCGCCCAGTGGGGTCGCGATCTCGGCGCCGTGCTCGGCCATGATCTCGTCCTCGAACATGTCGCCACGCGGCCGCGCACCGTCGGCCTCGAACTGATCGAGCGCGAGGACTACGGCGCGGCGGTCGGCGCGCCGGTGGCGATCCTGCGCTTCGCCGCGCCCGTCGATGCGCGCGGCGCGGTCGGCCACCTGCCGGACTTCTCGGCCGGCGACCTCGTCGGCATCCTGCCGCCCGGCGATTCGATGCCGCGCTTCTATTCGCTGGCGTCCTCGACCCGCGACGGCGTGCTCGAGATCTGCGTGCGGTTGCGCCAGGGCGGGCTCTGCTCGACCTTCCTCCACTCGCTCGATCCCGGCGGGCGGATCGACGCCTTCGTTCGCGCCAATCCCACCTTCCGTCCCGCCGAGGGCCGGGCGCCGCTGATCCTGATCGGCGCCGGCGCCGGCATCGGCCCGCTCGCCGGCTTCGTCCGCGCCAACGACGCCGGTCGCCCGGTCCATCTCTACTGGGGCGGCCGCAGCGCGGCGTCCGACTTCCTCTATGAGCACGAACTCGCCCAGTACCTCGCCGAGAAGCGACTGACCTCGCTGCGCACCGCCTTCTCGCGCAACCCCGACGACGGCGCCTACGTCCAGGACCGCATCGCCGCCGACGCCGTCCACTTGCGCGAACTGATAAGGCTCGGGGCCCAGGTCCTGGTCTGCGGCGGTCGCGACATGGCCCAGGCCGTCACCCTCACCCTCGACGCGGTGGTCCGGCCGCTCGGCCTCGATCTGGCGACGCTGAAGTCCCACGGTCGTTATGTCGAAGACGTCTATTGAGGCGAAGATGAACACCGAAGCGACCACCCCCCGCATCCGCCGCGCCCTCAACGGACCCACCATGGGGTCGCGCTGGTCGGCCGTCTTCTGGGCCGAGGCCGGGTTCGACACCGGCCCCCTCCACCGCGATCTCCAGGCGGCGGTCGAGCGGGTCGAGCAGCAGATGTCGACCTGGCGGCCGACGTCCGATCTGGAGCGCCTCAATGCCGCGCCGGTCGGCGCCTGGGTCGAGATCGGCGAGGATCTCGCCGAGGTGCTCGCCGCGGCGCTGGAGATCGGCCGCCTCTCCGACGGCGCCTTCGACGTCGGCGTCGGCGATCTGGTCAAGGCCTGGGGCTTCGGCGGCGGCTCGCGCGCCCCCGATCCGCAGGCGATCGTCGGGATCGCCGGCCGGTCGTCGTTCGAGCCGCCGAAGACCCTCGTCCTCGACCGCGTCAACCGCCGTGCCCGCCGGCTCGCCGCCCTGCGGCTCGATCTCTCCGGCATCGCCAAGGGCTTCGGGGTCGACCAGTTGGCGGCGGTGATGCGACGCTTCGGTCTCGCCTCCCACCTCGTCGGGATCGACGGCGAGTTGCGCGCCGCCGGCACCAAGCCCGACGGTCGCCCCTGGACCGTCGGCCACGAACGGCCGGATCGCGAGGCCCGCGATCTCCTCGGCGTGCTCGAGCTGCGCGACGTCGCCGTCGCCACCTCGGGCAACTACCGCCATGTCGTCGAGGTCGGCGGCCGCGCCCTGTCGCATACGATGGACCCGCGGCGGGGCGCGCCGGCCGACAACGACCTCGCCTCGGTGACGGTGCTGGCGCCCGACTGCATGGTGGCGGACGCCTGGGCGACGGCGCTGATGGCGCTCGGCTCTGAACAGGGGTCGGCGCTCGTCCGCCGCCACGCTCTCTCGGCGATCCTGGTCAAGACCGACGGCGAGGTCGTCTCGTTCCTGCCGAACGTGGCCTGAGAGAACCTCAGGCGTAGCGCAGCGGCACGGCGGTGGTGAACTTCAGCTCCTCCATCGAGATGAAGGAGGTGATGTCGGTGAAGTCGAGACGGCTGATCAGCTGTTTGTAGACCGAGTCGTAGACGTCGACCGACGGCACCACCAGGCGCAGCAGGTAGTCGATGTCGCCGGTCAGGCGATAGGCCTCGACGATCTCGGGAATGTCGGAAATCGCCTTGCGGAAGGCATCCAGCCATTCGATCGAATGGCGCGAGGTGCGCACCCCGACGAAGACCGTCATGGCGAGATTGGCCTTGCGGCGGTCGAGCAGGACGACCCGTCGGGAAATCATGCCGTGATCCTCGAGCGCCTTGATCCGCCGCCAACAGGCGGAGACCGACAGGCCCACCGTGTCGGCGAGATCGGCCACCGCCACCGAGGAGTCTTGTTGCAGCTCTTCGAGGATTCGTCTGTCGCGAACATCGAGCATGGCGCACACCGCTTGCGTGTCTCGGTTTCAACGCGCAAATGATTGCGCATATTTCGTATATCACGCGATCAATTTGCGAGCATGATTGAAATTTGTGCAAACAACGCGCAGCCATTTCGTCTCGAGCGCTCTACCGTTTCGGAAGCGTTCAACGACGGAGAAGAGCCTTGTCTCGCACCATCGGCCTCATCGGCGGCATGAGCTGGGAAAGCACCGCCACCTATTATCGTGAAATCAACGAGATGGTTCGGGAGCGCCACGGCGGCCTGGCGTCCGCCGACATCCTGATGCACTCGGTCGACTTCTCCGAGATCGTCGCGATGCAGACGGCCGGCCGCTGGGATCTGGCGGAAGACCGGCTGACCGAGATCGGCAACGGCCTGGCCGGCGCCGGCGCCGGTTGCCTGCTGATCTGCACCAACACCATGCACCTCGTCGCCGAACCGATGGCGCGCCGGGTCGCCGTGCCCCTCATCCACATCGTCGACGTGGTCGGACGGGAACTCGTCGCGACCGGCATGAAGCGCCCGCTCTTGCTCGCCACGCGCTATACGATGGAAGAACCTTTCTACCGTGATCGCCTTCGCGCGCGTTTCGCCCTCGACGCCCTCGTCCCGGAAGAGCATCATCGGACCCTCGTCCACGACGTCATCTTCGACGAGTTGTGTCGTGGTGTGGTCAATCAGGCTTCGCGCCAGAGTTACATCGACGTGATCGAGCGAGCAAAGACCAGAGGGGCCGATTGCGTGATCTTGGGTTGCACGGAAATCGGGCTTCTGATCGGACAGGAAGACATCGATCTTCCGGTGTTCGACTCGACGAAGCTGCACGCTCGGGCGGCGGTCGACTTCTTCGACGGTCGTCTCGAAGTCTCGGCCGTCGCCGCCTGATCCCCCGCGCCCGGAGCCGCCCAT
The DNA here is from genome assembly GCA_048497495.1 of Prosthecomicrobium sp. Lineage (GTDB taxonomy): Bacteria > Pseudomonadota > Alphaproteobacteria > Rhizobiales > Ancalomicrobiaceae > JAFHCF01. The sequence continues at coordinate 12,544 of JAFHCF010000074.1, read as the reverse complement.
GTCAGCCCCTCTGATCCCCGCCTTTCCGCCGTCTCTGTGGGCGAGCGTCACCGGCGCCCGCCCGCCGGCCGCGCCGCTCGACGGAGAGGTGAGGGCCGACGTGGCGATCGTCGGCGGCGGCTTCACCGGCCTCTCCACCGCGCTGGCGCTGGCCGAACGCGGTCGCTCGGTGGTGCTCGTCGAGGCGGCGGCGGTCGGTTGGGGGGCATCGGGGCGCAACAACGGTCAGGTCATTCCGACCATGACCGGGGCCGAGCCCGACGCCATGGCGAAGAGCCACGGCGACACCGGCGAACGCTTCGCCCAGCTCGTCTGCGACAGCGCCGCGACCACCTTCGATCTGATCCGCCGGCTCGCCATCGACTGCGAGGCCTCGCGGACCGGCTGGTTCCAGCCGGCTCATTCGCCCGGCCGCGTCCGTCTCTCCGCCGCCCGCGTCGAGGCCTGGGGACGGCGGGGCGCGCCGGTCCGCCTGCTCGACGCCGCCGAGACCGCCGGCCTCGTCGGCTCGACCGACTGGTACGGCGGCATGCTCAACACCTCCGGCGGCCACCTCAATCCGCTCGCCTATGCCCGCGGCCTCGCCGCGGCGGGCGTCGCCGCCGGCGTCCGTCTCTTCGAGGGCACACCCGCCCGCTCGATCGAGAAGACCGCGGCCGGCTGGGTGGTGACGACGCCCCGGGGCCGGGTCGTCGCCGACCGCGTGCTCCTCGCCTCAAACGGCTACACCGACTGGTTCGCGCCGGGGCTCGCCCCACGCATCGCCCATTCGCTGATCCCGATCCTGTCGTGGCAGATGGCGACGGTGCCGCAATCGGAGGCCGTGCGGGCGACGATCCTGCCCGGCCGGCAGGCGCTGTCCGACACCCACGGCGATCTGCGCTTCTTCCGCTGGGACGCGCGTGGCCGTCTCGTCTCCGGCGGCGCGCTGATCCTGCCCTTCGACGGCGCCCGCCGATTGAAGCGGCTGATCGGCGAGCGCCTCGCCGCGATCTTCCCGAAGATGGGCGTGCCCGAGTTCGAATTCGTCTGGAACGGCCGCATCGGCATGACCCACGACCGCATGCCGCGCTTCCATCGCCTCGACGATGGATTGTGGACCTGGGAGGCCTGCAACGGGCGCGGCGTGGCGCTCGCCACCGCGCTCGGCCCCGTTTTCGCCGACGCCCTCGACGGGGCCGCGCCGAAGGATCTGCCGATCCCGTTGACCGAGGTCCGCCCCTATCCCTTCCACGGCCCGGCGTCCCTCGTCGCCCCGGCCATGCTCGCCTGGTATCGCTTCAAGGACGGCCGCGAACCCGCGTGACGCGTCGGCCCGCCTTGCGTCTTCCACGTTCAGATAAACGAAGGATCGACTTCCATGACCGAGACCAGCCCGCAGGGCCGCATGGTTCCCATCGAATGGCTCCAGGGCTCCTTCACCATGCGCGCCGCGGCCTATGCCAACATGTTCGACGTGCTGCGTGACGCCTTCGGCACCGACAAGGCGGTCGAACTGGTCGGCGAGGCGACCCGCCGCATGGGCGTCACCATGGGCGCCAAGTTCGCCGATCTCGGCCCGGCGAACCTCACCGGCCTCAAGGATCGCTTCATCGGCGGCATTCCGGCGGTCGACGTGATCTTCGCCCCGGAGATCCGGCAGTGCGACGACGAGCGTCTCGAGATCAAGTTCCACCGCTGCCCGCTGAAGGACGCCTGGGTCGCGATGGGCCGCTCGGACGAGGATCTCGAGCTCCTCTGCAAGGCCGGCGGCGCCATCGACGGCGGCCTGTTCAAGGCGGCGGGTTTCGTCTTCAAGGGCGAGACCTGGAAGCCCGGCGAGGAGGGCTGCTGCCGCCTGATCGTCGAGCCGGGCGAGGCCGCCTGATCGCATTCGCAATTCACTTACGACACCACCCCTCTTACGACACCACCCCTCGGCCCTCGGGCCTTTCGCGGAGAAAGACCATGACCGTCACTCGTAGGACTCTCGTCGCCGTCGCCCTCGTCGCCCCCTTCGCCGTCGTCGGGTCGGCCTCGGCGGCGGATGCGGTCCGCCTCGGCTATCAGCTGCCGCTGACCGGCAACACCGCCCAATACGGCCAGGACTTCAAGACCGCCGCCGAGATCGCGCTCGACGCCTTCAACGCCTCCGGCAAGCTCCCGGTCAAGGTCGAGATCGTCTACGAGGACAGCCGCTCCGACGCCAAGGAAGGCGTGTCGATCGCCCGCAAGTTCGTCGACGACGAGAAGATCGTCGGCGTCCTCGGCGACTTCACCTCGGGCGTGTCGATGGCCGCCGCCCAGGTCTACAAGGAGGCGGGCATGCCCCAGCTCTCCCAGACCGCGTCGCACCCCGACTACGCCAAGATCTCCGAATGGCAGTTCCGCAACATCACGACGCAGGCCGGCGAAGGTCCCTACAACGCCGACTGGATGGTGTCGAAGGGCCTGAAGAAGGTCGCGGTGATCGCCGAGCAGACCGACTGGGGTCAGAGCGTCACCAAGTACTTCAGCGATGAGTTGAAGGCCAAGGGCGGCACCGTCGTCCTGACCGAGTACTTCAATCGCGGTCTGCCCGACTTCCGCTCGCTGCTCACCAAGATCCAGCGCGAGAAGCCCGACGCCATCTACACCGGCTTCTTCTACGAGGACGGCGCCAACTTCCTCAAACAGATGAAGCAGTTGGGCTTCTCGGTGCCGGTCTATTCGACCTCGGCGGCGCACAACCAGAAGATCATCGAACTGGCCGGCGCCGACGCCGAGGGTCTGTCGCTGACCACCAACTTCCTGCCCAACAGCCCCAAGCCGGAAGTGAAGAGCTTCGTCGAGGCCTGGAAGAAGGCGCGCGGCGCCGAACCCGGCCAGTTCCCGGCCCAGGCCTTCGACGCCGTCAACATCATGCTCGAGGCGGTGGTCAAGACCTACCCGAAGACCACCCGCGCCTCGGTCCGCGACGCGCTCGCCGCCACCAAGGACTTCCCCGGCGTGACCGGCGTGACCACCTTCGGCCCCGATCGTGAGCCGGTGAAGCAACTCTCCAAGGTCCGCATCGTCGGCGGCGTCTTCGCGCCCGTCACCGAGTGATCGCAGCCTCCGCGGGGGCGGCGTCGCCGTCCCCGCTTCACCACCGTCGCAAATGCTCGACGGTCGCGCCGCGCGACACGACACGAGGGGGACTGCCGTGTTCGATCCCTATTATCTTCAGCAATTGGCCATCGGCCTGTCGCAGGGCGTCATCTACGCCCTGATGGCGATCGGCTTCACGCTGATCTTCGGTGTGCTCAACGTCGTCAACTTCGCCCATGGCGAGGTCTACACCATCGGCGGCTTCGCCGGGCTCATCCTGATCACCGCCTTCGCGCCGCCCTTCCTGGTGGTGCTGTTCGTGGTGCTGGCGATCGGCGCGGCGCTCGGCTTCGGCCTCGAGCGCATCGCCTTCAAGCCCTTCCGCCGCTTCTCCGACGAAGCTTCGCTGAAGTCGCGGGCGATGCGGGAATCGACGCTGATGTCGTCGCTCGCCATATCGATCGTCGCCCGCGAGGGGCTGGAGATCGCCTTCGGCTCGCAGATGCAGACGCTGCCCTTCGAATACCTCATCAACAAGCCGATCGCGCTCGGCCCGATCACCATCGTCACCGGCGACGTGATCATCTTCGTGGTCGCCGCCCTGATGCTCGGCGGCCTGCAGTATCTCCTCACCAAGACCCGGGTCGGCCTGTCGATCCGCGCCGTCTCGGCCAATCCGCTCGGCGCCAAATACGTCGGCGTCGACACCGACCGCACCATCATCACCACCTTCGCCATCGGCTCGATGATGGGGGCGGGCGCCGGCATCCTGGTCGGCCTCTACTACGGCGCGATCTTCCCGGCGATGGGCTTCGTCCCCGGCATCAAGGCCTTCGTCGCCATGGTGATGGGCGGTCTGTCGTCGATCCCCGGCGCGGTGATCTGCGCCCTGCTGCTCGGCCTGTCGGAAGGGCTCGCCACCACCTTCATCTCGTCGAACTGGGCCGACATGGTCGCCTACGGCTTCCTCATCGTCACCCTGATCTTCTTTCCGCAGGGCCTCTTCGGGGCGGGGAGGGAACGTGTCTGATCTCATGCGCAAGGGCTGGGTCGTGCCCGCCCTGATCCTTCTCGTCGTCTTCGCCGTGGCCCCCTTCACGCTGGCGCAGTTCGGCAAGGGCTATTATTTCCAGGTCGCCAATCTCGTCCTGATCTTCGCCCTGCTCGCGGTATCGCTGCACCTCGTCACCGGGGTCGCCGGCCTCCTCCATCTGGGACATGCCGCCTTCTACGGCGTCGGCGCCTATGTGGCGGCGCTGATGGGCACCGAGCTCAAGCTCGGCTTCGCCTGGGGCCTGCCCGCCGCCGGCCTCGCCGCCGCCCTCCTCGCCTTCGTCGTGGCGTTGCCGACCATGCGCCTCGTCTCGATCTACTTCGCGGTGGCGACGCTGGCCATCGGGCAGATGATCAACACGGTGCTGCTCAACTGGGTCGCCGTCACCAAGGGCCCGAACGGCGTCATGCTGTTTTCCGGCATCAAGCTCTTCGGCTTCGCGGTGAAGGGCCCGCTGGCGATCTACTTCGTCGTCGCGGTGGTCGTCGCCCTGTCGATCTGGGTGCTGCATCGCCTCAGCCATTCCTACTACGGCAACGCCCTGCGTTCCCTGCGCGAGGACGACCAGTGCGCCGACGCCATGGGTCTCGACACGGTGCGCCTGAAGATCGAGGTCTTCACCCTCTCCGCCTTCTTCGCCGGCCTCGCCGGCGCGCTTTGGGCCTATACCACCGGCTACGTCTCCCCGACCGACTTCGGCTTCTCCAATTCGATCCTCGTCCTGGCGATGGTGGTGGTCGGCGGGCTGGGCTCGCTGCCCGGCGCGATCGTCGGCGCCCTGCTGCTGATCCTCCTGCCGGAGGTGCTACGCGGCTTGGGCGATCTCAGGAACGTCATGGTCGGCATCGTCATGTTCGTGTCGATCCTGTTCCTGCCCAAGGGATTGTTCGGCGAGGTCTCGGCGCTCGGCTTCGTGCGTTCCCGCCTCGGCGTGAAGTGGGGCGAGGCCCCGTCCAACCGGGAGGTCGGCTGGAGATGAGCCTGCTCGAAATCGAAAACGTCACCCGCCGTTTCGGCGGCCTGCTCGCGGTCGACGACGTCACCACCCGGGTCGAGGCGGGCGAGTTGGTCGGCCTGATCGGCCCCAACGGCGCCGGCAAGACGACGCTGTTCAACCTGATCTCCGGCTTCACCGCGCTGACCAGCGGCGCGGTGCGGCTCAAGGGCGAGGCGATCGTCGGCGCCAAACCGCATGCGATCGCGGCGCGCGGCATGTCGCGCACCTTCCAGAATCTGCGGGTCTTCCCCAACATGTCGGTCTTCGACAACGTGTCGGTGGGCGCGGTGGGGGCGATGGGCCAATCCGCCTTCGCCGCCGTCTTCGGCCGCCGCTCCCGCTCCGACGCGATCTCGCGGCGCAGCTACGAGGCGCTGGAACGCGTCGGCCTCGCCGAGCATTCGGAGGAATTGGCGGCCAACCTCTCCTACGGCAAGCGCAAATATCTCGAGATCGCGCGCGCCCTGGCGATGAAGCCCGATCTGCTGATCCTCGACGAGCCGGCCGCCGGCCTCAACGATTCGGAGACCGCCGATCTCGCCCGCTTCATCCGCTCGCTCAACGCCGAGGGTCTCGCCGTCATGCTGGTCGAGCACGACATGAACCTGGTCATGGGGATCTGCTCGCGGGTCGTCGTGCTCGCCTCCGGCCGCAAGATCGCCGACGCCGAACCGAGTGTCGTGCGCGCCGATCCGGCGGTGTTGGAAGCCTATCTGGGGGTCGACGAATGAGCCTGCTCGAAGTCCGCGACCTGACCGTCGCCATGGGGGTCCAGGAGATCCTGCACGGGATAGATCTCGACGTGCCCGATCGCGGCATCGTCGCCGTGCTCGGGTCGAACGGCGTCGGCAAGACCACCCTGATGCGGGCGATCTCCGGCATCTACAAGCCGAAGTCCGGCACCATCCGGTTCAAGGGCGAGGACATCTCCAAGCTGAAGAGCCACGAGATCGTCGCCCGCGGCCTGCTCCAGGCCCCCGAGGGCCGGCAGATCTTCTCCTCCATGTCGGTGCGCGAGAATCTCGTCATCGGCGGCGGTCCGCACGGGCTGTCCGAACGCGACCGGGTCCTCGCGCTGTTCCCCAAGCTCGGCGAGCGGATGAGCCAGATCGCCGGATCGTTGTCGGGCGGCGAACAGCAGATGCTGTGCATCGCCCGCGCCCTGATGGCCAAGCCTTCGATCCTGCTCCTCGACGAACCCTCGCTCGGGCTGGCGCCGAAGTTCGTCAAGGGCATCTTCGATCTCGTCTCGCAGATCCGCGAGGAGGGCCTGTCGATCCTGATCGTCGAGCAGAACGCCAAGGCGGCGCTGCGCATCGCCGACCGCGCCGCGGTGATGGACGACGGCCGCATCCTGCTGGAAGGCCCGGCGGACGAACTGTCGAACGACCCGCGCATCGTCGAGGCCTATCTCGGCGGTCACGTCCACACCGCCTGAGGGAGACGGCACCTTGTCCCGAGCACCCGAGCCCACGACCGCCAAGCCCCTGCCGATCATCGAGCGGCGGCGGATCGAGGCGGAGATCCTGAAACACGTCTACGACGTGCTGGTGGCGAGCCACGGCGTCGCCGTCGCCGAGGCGACGCTCGACGTCGCGGTGTCGCGCTCGGCGGTGGCGCAGGGCGCGCGGTTTCGCGCCGAACTCGGCCGCGACCCCGATCTCGCCGACTTCGCGGCGATCCTGCCGAACTGGACCGCCAACGACGCGCTGGTGATCGAGGTCAAGGACGCCGCGCCCGACCGGCTCGACTTCGACGTCACCCGCTGCCGTTATGCCGAGATGTATCGCGAGATGGGGCTGGGAGCGATCGGCCACCTGCTGTCGTGCAATCGCGACGGCGAGTTCTGCACCGGCTACAATCCGGCGATGGACCTGACCCGCACCGAGACCATCATGAGCGGCGCCAAACGCTGCGATTTCCGCTATCGGATGAAGACGGCCGATTGACGCGCGCCGCCGCCGCTCCACCTCTCCTCGTCCCATCCTCGTCGCCGAGCCCGACCGGAGTCTGACCCATGAACGCCGTTCCTTCCTCATTCTCCTGCGAAGAGATCGACGAGGCCGTCGCCTGGCGCCGGGAGCTTCACCAGATGCCGGAACTCGCCTTCCAGGAGCATCGCACCTCCGCCTTCGTCGCCGAACGGCTGGCGTCCTTCGGGCTGACGGTCGCGTCCGGGCTCGGCGGCACCGGCGTGGTGGCGACGCTCGCGCGCGGCACCTCGCGCCGCGCCATCGGGCTTCGCGCCGACATGGACGCGCTCGCCATCCACGAGGCGACCGGGCTCACCTATGCCTCCAAGAACGTCGGGCGGATGCACGCCTGCGGCCACGACGGCCATACCGCCATGCTGCTCGCCGCCGCGCGCGCGCTGACGAAGAGCACGACCCTCGACGGCACCGTCCATTTCGTCTTCCAGCCGGCCGAGGAGAACGAGGGCGGCGCCGAGCGCATGGTCGCCGATGGCCTGTTCCGCGAATATCCGATGGACGCGATCTTCGGCATGCACAACTGGCCGGCGCTGCCGCTCGGCCGCGCCGGCCTGACGACCGGAGCGATGATGGCGGCTTTCGGCATCTTCGAGATCGAGGTGAAGGGACGCGGCGCCCATGGCGCCATGCCGCACCAGGGCGCCGATCCGGTCGCCGCGGTCTTCCAGATCGGCTCGGCGCTCCAGACCATCGCCTCGCGCAACGTCTCGCCGATGTCCTCGGCGGTGGTCTCGGTCACCACCGTCCACGGCGGCGACGCCTGGAACGTCATCCCCGACGCCTGTCGCATGAGCGGCACCGTGCGCTGGTTCGATCCGGCGGTCGGCGATCTGATCGAGACGCGGCTGAAGGCGATCGTCCACGGCATCGCCGAGGCGATGGGCTGCGAGGCGACGATCGACTACCAGCGGCGCTATCCGGCGACGATCAACGACGCCGGCGAGGCGCGCTTCGTCCAGGGCGTGGTGCGCTCGATGGCGCCCGATCTGGTGCTGGAGGAGGAGATCGAGCCGAGCATGGGCGCCGAGGACTTCGCCTTCATGCTCGAGAACAAGCCCGGCGCCTATGTCTGGGTCGGCCAGGGCCGCGACGGCGCCAACCCGGGCCTGCATTCGCCGCGCTACGACTTCAACGACGCCGCCCTGCCGCTCGGCGCGGCCCTGTGGGTGCGCCTCGCGGAAGAGCGCCTGCGCGCCGGCTGATCGCTCACCCGGCGGTGCGTACCACCGAGACCAGCACGGCGGCGAAGATCGCCGAGGTGATGACGCCGGAGATGCTGGCGCCCAGCGCGTGGGGCAGGACGATCGCCCGCGGATTGCACGCCGTGACCAGTTTCTGCGCCACCTTGGCGGTGGTGGGGACGCAGGAGACGGCGGCGATGCCGATCACCGGATTGTATTTCTTGCCCGACAGGAAATAGAGCACGTAGCCACCGGCGAGCCCGCCGATCGCCGAGAAGGTCAGGGCCAGGATGCCGAGGACGAGCAGGATCAGCACCTTCGGATCGAGGATGGTGCTCGCCTCGCACAGCACGCCGAGCACCAGTCCGAGGAAGAAGGTGGCGCCGTAGAGCAACTGGGTGGAGAACAGATCGTAGAAGTACTTCAGGCCCGCCTCGCGCACCACGACGCCCATGAACAGCGACAGGAACAGCGGCGCGGCGACCGGGAAGAGCAGCGACAGCACGACGCAGGCGACCACCGCGAACACCAGCTTCTCGCCGCGCGAGATGGCGCGGACCTTCTCCACCGGCATCTCGATGGCGCGGATGCGCTCCGGCACCAGGGCCTTCACGATATAGGGATAGCCGCCGTAGGTGAGCCCCAGGTAGAGGTAGCCGACCACGGTGATCGGCACGAAGATCTCCGGCGCCAGAACCAGCGAGGCGAACAGCACCATCGGCCCGTCGGCGCCGCCGATGGTCGCGGTCGCCGCCGCCTGGTTGAGTGGCAGGCCCATCCAATAGCCGAGCGGGAAGGTGATCAGCGTGCCGAGTTCGGCGCAGATCGCCAGGAACATCGAGCGGAACGGCCGCGCCATCACATAGCCGACGTCGAGCAGCGTCCCGATCCCCAGGAACACCAGACAGGCGATCAGACCGTTGGAGAAGGTCAGGGAATAGATCGGTTGCAGCCAGTCGATCTGCATCTGCGTCATCACCTGATCGTTGGTGGTGGCGAGCGGATCGAGGAACAGGGTGCCGCGTTTGCCGTCGGCGAAGTTCAGCACGCCGGCGTTGACCGTCGCCATGCCGAGCCCCATCGGGATCATCAGCAGCGCTTCGAGGATGCCCTTGTAGCCGAGATAGATCAGCAGGAAGCCGAGGAACATCAGGCCGATTCGCCCGACCAGGATGGGGGTCGGCGAGGCGACCAGCGTGGCGATGCCCTGGAACAGGTCGAGAAAAGCGAGGTCCGACACGTTGACCCTCCGAAGGTCCGAGGTTCCTTGTACCGTCCGCGCCGGGAGCGCGGTCGGCCGGACCTCAATGGTCGTGATGGGGATGATGTGAGCCGTGGTGGATCTGGCGCACTTCGCCGGTCCATCCACCCATGGTCTGAGCTTCGCCGATCCACACGATGCGATGGGCGCCGGCGACCGTCTGGATCGCCGCCGCGATCACCGCGACGACCGTCGGATCGATTCCTTCCGCGACGGGCTGCGCCGGCGCCGGCTCGGGCGCCATGGCGGCAGCCGCGGCCGCCGCATCGGCGGAGCGCCGTCCGAAGGCAGCCAGACCCGCGACCAGGGCGGAGATGAACCCGGCGGTCGCCAGCGCGATGACCGCCATCAGGCCGAAGGCGAAGAGCGATGCGAGGACGACGTCGCCGAGGCTGTTCACGGACATGATGGAACGCTCCTTCGCGTTCTGCGCCGATGGTGATCCTTCGGCTTGGAGGTGGGTCGTGGCCGACGGCGAGGCCGTCGAAGCCGGATCGCTTCGACAAGTTGCCGCGACCCTAACCGAGGGAGCGGCCCCGACAAGTCGGAACTCTCCCGATGCGACGCGCAAGAGCCGGTCCGCCGCTCGCGCCCGCCCGATAGCCGGCTGACTTCCCTGTGTAATTTCAACCCACTCCGGTGGCTCTTCGCATACCCGATGCGGCGGGTCCGGACTAGCCCGAATGGCAACACTACCGTATCAGTGTTCCGTCGCCGTGCGACACCCCCGTGAGAACCCCCATCAGGGCTCACCCCAAGAGAAGCACGCCGACGAGGAGACTATCATTTTACATCGTAGAGACCGCGCCGGGCGCGGCTATATTCGTTGGGCGCGCCGTTCGCGACCGCCCGGCGAATCGGATCGGATCCACGGGCGTGCGCCTCGGGAGGCGCGAAGTGGGAATTCCGGCCGATGATCGAGAGGCACGAGTGACCGATGACCCTGTCCGCTGAATTCCTCGACGAGTTGAAACGCCGCCGGGACGCCGTCCTGGCCGGTGGTGGCGCCGACAAGGCGCAGAAGCGGCATGCCAAGGGCATGATGACCGCCCGCGAGCGGCTCGACGCGCTGTTCCAGGAGGCGACGTTCCAGGAGATCGGCACCCACGCGCGCCACGGCGCCCGCCACTTCGGGATGGAGGACAAGGAACTCCCGGCCGACGGCGTGGTGGTCGGCACCGGCTACGTCGGCGGCCGCCTGGTCGCCGCCTACAGCCAGGACTTCACCGTCGCCGCCGGAACGCTCGGAAAGATGCATGCGAAGAAGATCGTCGCGGTGATGGACGCGGCGGTCAAACTCGGCGCGCCGATCGTCGCCTTCAAGGATTCCGGCGGGGCGCGCATCCAGGAGGGCGTCGACGCTCTCTCCGGCTACGGCGACGTCTTCTACCGCAACGTCCTCCTGTCCGGTGTCGTCCCGCAGATCGCGGTGATTTGCGGCCCCTGCGCCGGTGGCGCGGCCTATTCGCCGGCGCTGATGGACTTCGTGGTGATGACCCGCGAGAACGCCTACATGTTCATCACCGGGCCGGAGGTGATCAAGGCGGTGACCGGCAAGACCGTCACCATGGCGGAGGTCGGCGGCGCCGACATGCATGCCGCGGTCTCCGGCAACGTCCATTTCCTCGCCGAGGACGACGCCGACGCCATCCGCATCGTCCAGCGGCTCCTCTCCTATCTACCCGCCAATAACACCGAGGATCCGCCGCATCGGCCGACCGCCGCGATCTCGCTCGCCGTGGATTCGGCGATGTACGATCTCATTCCCGACGACGGCGCCAAGCCGATGGACGTGCGCGTGGTGATCGGACGTCTGGTCGATGCCGGCGAGTTCCTCGAGGTCCACCGCTCCTTCGCCGAGAACCTGATCGTCGGCCTCGCCCGCATCGAGGGCACCGTGGTCGGCATCGTCGCCAACCAACCGATGGTGCGCTCCGGCGCGCTCGACATGGACGCCTCCGACAAGGGCGCCCGCTTCATCCGCTTCTGCAACGCCTTCAACATTCCCCTGGTGACCCTGGTCGACGTCCCCGGCTTCCTGCCCGGCATCGAGCAGGAACGCGGCGGCATCATCCGTCACGGCGCCAAGCTCCTCTTCGCCTATGCCTCCTCGACCGTGCCGAAGATCACCATCATCCTGCGCAAGGCCTATGGCGGCTCCTATCTGGCGATGTGCAGCCAGGAGATGGGCGCCGACTTCGTCTTCGCCTGGCCGACGGCGGAGATCGCGGTGATGGGCGCCGAAGGGGCGATCAAGATCCTCTACAGTCGCGAACTGAAGGCGGCGGAGAACCCCAAGGCGCTCGCCGCCGAACTGGCGCGCGCCTATCGCGCCGAATTCGCCTCGCCCTATCTCTCCGCCGGCGCCGGTTACATCACCGACGTGATCGATCCGGCGATCACCCGTTCGACGATCGCGCTCTCCCTGCGCAAGGCGCTGTCGAAGCGCGAATTCCGTCCGCCGAAGAAGCACGGCAACATCCCGTTGTGAGCTTTCCGGTATTCCTTTGGGTCCGCCCTCGCGGTCGCTCACGGGCGAGGCGACGGGATGGGACCGACAGATGAGGTCGATCCATGCAGAAGCGATTCAGGATCAGTGTCGATGGCCGCGCCTATGACGTGGTCGTCGAGGAAGTCTCCCAGAACGGGGCCACGGCGACGCCCGCCCCGGCCGCCGCGCCGATGATGGCCGCGGCCGTGGCGCGGGCCGCGACGCCGGTCGCCCCGCCGCCGGCGGCCCCCGTCGCCGCCCCCGTCGGCGGCAGCGCCGAGACCGCGCCGCTCGCCGGCGTGGTCGAGTCGATCGCCGTCGCCGTCGGCGCCCGGATCGCCGCCGGCGACGTCGTCGCGGTCATCGAGGCGATGAAGATGAAGACCGAGGTCCAGGCCCGGTCGGCCGGCATCGTGACGTCGATCCCCGTCAGTGTCGGCGACGCCGTCGACGCCGGCGCCGTTCTGGTGGTCGTCGGCTGAGGCCGCCTGCCGCGCCCCGGGGGTCGGCCGCGTCGAGGG
>JAFHCF010000073.1:0-21882 GCA_048497495.1 Prosthecomicrobium sp. | reverse complement strand
GTCCTCGACGGCGCCGGTGGCGATCGGTCGGTGGAGAGACCCCGGTCGGCTCAGTCTTCCGGCAGGGCGTCGGCCTCGGCCCGGGATTCGACCAGGCGCAGGCGTTTCATCCGGCGGGCGAGGATCCACGGCATCAGGGCGACCGCGATCGCCATCGTCCACAACACCCAGGTGATGGGCGAGCCGAAGAGGATGCCGAGGTCGCCGCCGGAGATCGCCAGGGCGTTGCGCAGGTTGACCTCCATCACCTTGCCGAGGACGAAGCCGAGGATGATCGGCGCCATCTCGAAGTCGAGTTTGCGCAGGATCCAGCCGACGACGCCGATGCCGAGCATCAGGAGGATCGACAGGATGCTCGAATGGGTCGAATAGACGCCGACCACCGAGAGCACCAGGATCGACGGCACCAGGATCCAGTTCGGAACGGTGAGGATCCGGGCGAAGACCTTGACCATCGGCAGGTTGAGAGCCAGCAGGATGACGTTGCCGATGAACATCGCCGCCACCAGGCCGCCGACGATGTCGGGACGTTCGGTGAGAAGCTGCGGGCCGGGCTGGATGTTGTAGAGCATCAGGGCGCCGAGCATCACCGCGGTGGTGCCGGAGCCGGGCACGCCGAGGGTCAGCATCGGCACGAAGGCGCCGGCGGCGGTGGCGTTGTTGGCGGATTCCGGGGCGGCGAGGCCGCGCACGTCGCCCTTGCCGAAGGTGCCGTCGCGATCGAGCAGTCGCTTCTCGGTCATATAGGAGATGGCGGAGGCGACCGAGGCGCCGGTGCCGGGCAGGACACCGACGACGAAACCGATGCCCGAGGACCGCACCACCGTCCACAGGCAGCGGCGGATGTCGGAGAGGCGCGCCAGCGAGCGGCCCATCACCTTGATGATCTCGCCGCCCTTGCTCTGGTGCTCGAGGATGTTGATCGCCTCGGAGATCGAGAACAGGCCGATCACCAGCACCACGAATTCGATGCCGTCGCCGAGTTCGGGCTCGTCGAAGGTGAAGCGATAGGCACCCGAGGTCGGATCGAGGCCGATGGTCGCCAACATCAGGCCGAGGACGCAGCCGATCAGCGTCTTGACCGGATCGGCGCCGACCATCGAGCCGAGCGTGGCGAAGGCGAAGACCATCAGCACGAAATATTCCGCCGGCCCGAAGCCGATCGCCAGCGCCGCCAGCGCCGGGGCGAAGAGGGCGAGGCCGGTGGTGCCGACCATGCCGCCGAAGAAGGAGGCGAGACCGGAGATCGCCAGCGCCTCGCCGGCGCGGCCCTGCTTGGCCATCGGGTGACCGTCGAGCGCGGTCATCACCGCCCCGGCGTCACCCGGCACGTTGAGCAGGATCGACGAGATGCGCCCGCCGTATTCCGCCCCGCAATAGATGCAGGCGAGCAGGATCATCGTGCTCTCGGCCGGCAGGCCCATGGTGTAGGCGATCGGCAGCAGCAGGGCGATGCCGTTGATCGGCCCGATCGCCGGCAGGGCGCCGATCAGGGTGCCGAGAAAACAGCCGATGAAACCGATCAGCAGGTTCTGGCCGGTGAGGGCGACGGCGAAGCCGCTCCACAGATAATCGAGATTCATGGGATCGTTCTCCCCGGCGAGGCCGCCGTTTCTCATCAGGCTGGTGAAATCGCGGGCGGGCCCGCGTTTCACCAGCACCACGGCCGGATCGGCCGACGCCCGTTCGGGCTTGTCTCGGTTTGGGATGTCTCGAAGGGGTCGGACTCTCGCGAGCTCGGTATCAGTGTTTCATCAAGCCCTTGAAGACCTCGCCGACGGGCAGTTGGACGTCGAGGAGGGTGGCGAAGAGGAGGTACCAGCCGAGCGCGTGGAGAGCGCCGCCGAGGATGGCGCGCGACCACGAGGCACCGAAGACGCGACCCGCGCCGGTGGTCATGACGAAGATGGCGACGAAGGAGCCGAAGGGTTCGAGCAGCAACGCCGCCGCCGCCACCAGGGCCGGCAGGGCGATCGACCCGATCAGCGTGGCGCCGCGCGGCCAGGCTTCGTTGCGGCCCGGACGCAGGAAGTTCAGCACCGCCAACACCGCCAGGAGGACGGCCAGCGCCACCGGGAAGACGCGCGGCCCGAGCGGATCGGAGGAGAACGAATATTCGATCCGACTTCCCGCCCAGCCGAAGGCGAGCGCGAAGACGAAGAGAACCGCCGCGCCGATGCGGCCATGGCGCTTCATGGCGTCGATGTCGCCGTGCATGGGATCACCCCGGAGTGTGGAGAAGCAGAGGATGCGCGGGACGAGCGCCGCGGCGCCCGTCCCGCGCGTCGATCACAGTCCGGCTTCCTTCGCCAGCTCCTTGAAGCGGGTGACGTCGGTCTTGACCCGGTCGTCGAAGGCCTTGCCGATCACGGTGAAGGGGAAGAGGCCGCGGGCGTCGCGCTCGGCGGCGAATTCCGGGGTCTTGGCCAGGGTCTCGAAGGTCTTGACCCACCAGGCATAGTCGGCGTCGGAGACCTTGGGGCCGACGTAGTAGCCGCGCCACACCGTCCAGTCGACGTCGATGCCCTGTTCCTTGGCGGTCGGCACGTCCTTCAGCGCGCCCGGCAGGCGCTCCTTCGACATCACCGCGAGGATCCGGATCTTGCCAGCGACGTGGTGCTGGACCATTTCGGCGGCATCGCCGGAAGCCACCTTGATGTGGCCGCCCTCGAGCGCCGTGATCACCGCGCCGCCACCCTCGAGCGCGACGTAGCGCATCGACTTCGGCGCCTGACCGGCGGCCTTGGCCATCAGCGCCGCCTTCATCCAATCCTGGCTGCCGACCGCGCCGCCGCCGCCGATCGGATAGTCGTTCGGCGTCTTGGCATAGGCCGCGACCAGATCCTTCAGCGACTTGATCGGCGAATTGGCGGCGACGACGAGCACGCCGTAGTCGGCGCCGAGGCCGGCGAGCCAGCGCACCGCCGAGGCGTCGTACTTGCCGAACTTGCCCTGGGCGATCAGCAGCGCCGAGCCGGAGGAGGCGGCGGTGATCAGCGTCGGATCGTCGGCGCGCTTGCCGATGACGTGGTTGTAGGCGACGGCGCCGACGCCGCCTTCCATGTAGGTGACCTGCATCGGCTTGTCGATCGCCTTGGTGGCGAGAAGCGAATTGGCGGCGAGGCGGCAGGTCAGGTCGAAGCCGCCGCCGGGCTTGGCGCCGGCGATGCATTCGGTCTTCTCGGGCGCCGCGAGGGCGGCGGTGGCACCGGCGATCACCATCGCGCAGGCGAGCATCATCGAGCGTGTCGCGAACGTCTTCATCGTCTTCAGTCCTCTCGAAACGTTTCCAGGGAGTACGTCTTTCCTTACGCGCGACGGTCTCGTCGCGACGCGGATCTGTCTTGTTCGGCGGCTAATTCGATTTGATCCTTGGTCGAAAAGGCCCCGCGGGCCGGTTTCCTCGAACCTGTTCTTCCCGTTTTCTCGTGGACGGGCTTCTCGACGATTGTTAGCTTGTCGACCTGTCACCAACCTGTCACGGCGTCGGCCGTCCGAGGAACGCATGCGCATCTTCCTGGTCGAGGACACTCGCGACGTCGCCGAGGCGATCGTCGACCGCTTCGAGCGGGCCGGGCACGCGGTCGACTGGGAGGCCGACGGGCGCGCCGCCAGCGAGATCCTCGCCTTCACGCCCTACGACCTGGTCATCCTCGACGTGACGCTGCCGCACATGAGCGGCTTCGAGATCCTCGCGGGCCTGCGCGCCGCCGGCAACCGGGTGCCGGTCCTGGTGCTGACCGCCCGCTCGGAGGTCGACGACCGGGTCGGCGCGCTCGATCTCGGCGCCGACGACTATCTGGTCAAGCCCTTCGACTTCCGCGAGTTGGAGGCTCGCGCCCGCGCCCTCCTGCGCCGCCACGTCGGCGGCGCCTCCAACGAGTTGAAGGTCGGCGACATCGTCGTCGACCGGGTGTCGCGGACTGTCCGCATCGGTCAGCGCGAGGTGAGCCTGAAACGGCGCGAGCTGACCCTGCTCGAGATCTTGGCGTCGCGGCCGGGCAAGGTCTTCACCAAGGAGGAACTGCTCGATCAACTCTTCGGCTTCGACGAGGCGCCCAACGCCAACGCGGTCGAGCTCTACGTGGCGCGGCTGCGCCGCAAGCTCGAGGGCGCGACCGCCGAGGTCGTGACCCTGCGCGGCCTCGGATATCGGTTGGTCGCCCATGGCCCGGCGTGAACCGTCGCTGTTCTTTCGCCTGGTGGTGCTGATCGGCCTGGTGCTGGCGGCGATCGCCGGCGCGCTGGTGGTCGCCGCCTGGAGCTGGGGGCGGACGGCGGCCGACGAGGCCTACGACCGCCTGTTGATCGGCGCGGCGCTGCAGATCTCCGAGGTCGTGGCGATCGAGGACGATCGGCTGGTGCTCGACCTGCCGGTCTCCGCCTTCGAGATGCTGGCGCTCGCCGACCGCGACCGCGTCTTCTATCGAGTGATCGGCGTCGACGGCCGCACCATCACCGGTGACGAGGGGCTCGACGTCGGCAAGGACATCGAGCGGGCGCGGCGCGGACCGCTGGTGCTCGGGCGCCGTTTCGCCGGCGAGCCGGTGCGGGTGGCGGTGGTGGCGCGGGCGATCTCCGATCCGGTGGTCTCCGGGCAGGTCCACGTCCTGGTCGCCCAGACCGAGATCGCCCGCGACACCCTCGCCCGCACGCTCGCCGTGCGGGTCGTCGGCCTGGTCCTGGTGTTGAGCCTCTTCGGCCTCCTCGGCGCGGTGATCGCCATCCGCATCGGCCTGGCGCCCCTGCAGAAGTTGGCGCAGGTGCTGCGCGATCGCGATCCCAACGATCTCGCGCCGCTGACGGTGGCGACGCCGCGCGAGCTGCGGCCCTTCGCCGACGCCATCAACCATTTCATGGATCGTCTGGCCGAGCGCATGACGCTGTTGCAGCGCTTCATCGCCGACGCCGCCCACCAGATTCGCACCCCGCTGACGGCGCTCACCGCCCAGGTCGATCTGCTGTCGCGCGGCGAATTCGAGGGTAAGGAGCGTGAACGGGTCACCCGCATCAAGGAGCGTGCCGAACAGCTCGGCCGCCTCACCAACCAGATCCTCAGCCATGCGATGATCATCCACCGCACCGACACCGTCGCCTTCGTGGCCGTGGATCTCGTCGCCGTGGCGCGGCGGGCGCTGCGCGAGGCGGTGCCGATCTCGCTCTCCCGCGACGTCGTGGTGGCGCTCGAGGCTCCCGACCGCGAGGTGACGATCGCCGGCGAACCGGTCAGCCTGCGCGAGGCCCTCGCCAACGTCATCGACAACGCCATCCGCCACGGCGCCCCCGGACGGCTCACGGTGCGGGTGCTGGAGCCCGACACGGCGACCGTCGTCGTCGAGATCGAGGACGACGGTCCGGGCATTCCGCCCGACGCCTGGTCGCGGGTCACCACCCGGTTCGGCGGCCCGACCTCCGGCATCGACGGCACCGGCCTCGGCTTCGCCATCGCGGCGGAGGTCTGCGAGGCGCACGGCGGTCGTCTCGACTTCCGCGCGCCCGAGGCCGGCGGCTTCGTGGTGTCGCTGCGATTCCCCAGGAAGGAGGCGGAGACATGAGGCGCGTGATCCTCGCAATGGCCCTCGGGCTGGCCGCCCTCGCGGGTCTAGAGTCCGCCGACGCGGCGGAGCGGGCGCTTTTTCCGGCGCCGGCCGGCGAGCGCTCCCGCATCCTGGTGCGTGGCGCCGCCGATCTCTCGGCGATGCGGCCACTGATCGTGGACTTCCAGGCGATGCGGCCGGACGTCACCGTCGATTATTGGGACTACGTCACCAACGATCTCTTCGAGGAGGCGGTCGCCGCCTGTCGCGGCGGCACGCCCCACGCCGACCTGCTGCTGTCCTCGGCCGTCGATCATCTCGTCAAACTGGCCAACGACGGGTGCGCCGCCGCCCACCGCGGCGATGCCGCCGCCGCGATCGGCCCCTGGGGCCGGTGGCGCGACGAGGTCTTCGGCTTCACCCTCGAGCCGGCGGTGATCGTCTACAACAAGAGGCTGGTGAGCGAGGAACTCGTCCCGACCAGCCACCACCAGTTGGCGGAGATCCTGCGCACCCGCGCCGACCTCTTTCGCGGCCGCGTCGGCACCTACGACATCCGCCTCTCCGGGATCGGCTATCTCTACGCCTTCTCCGACCTGCTGCAGACCGGGACCACCTACGGCCGCCTCTTGGAGAGCATGGGCCGCGTCGGCACGGTGCTGCGCTGCTGCACCGATCAGGTCCTCGACGGGGTGGAGCGCGGCGAACTCCTGATCGGCTACAACCTGCTCGGCTCCTATGCCTACGGCAGGATGAAGCAGGGCGCGCCGATCGGCATCGTCCTGCCGCGCGACTACACGCTGGTGCTGGCGCGCGGCGCCATGCTGCCCAAACGCGGCGCCGGCGGCGACGGCGCCGCCTTCCTCGACTATCTCCTGTCGCCACGCGGCCAGAAGGTCGGCCGCGACGAGGCCTTCTTCTTCGCCGCCGACGGCAACCTCCCGCCCGGTGTCGAGGGCCCCGCCGCCATGTTCGGCTCCGGCGCCTGGCGCCCGATCGCGGTCGGTCCGGCGCTCCTCCTCACCCAGGACAAGATGCGCCGCGCCCGCTTCATCGCCGACTGGAGCCGGTCGATGATCGACATGAACGTCGAGGGCGGCGAATGAGACCGAGCCCACGAAATTCCGACCTCATCGGAACTTCGTAGGCGAAGGCGCGCCTGACCGGCGGCTCAGCGTTCCAGCGTCTCGGTGCCTTCGATGGCGATGCCGAAGCCCTCGAGGCCGACGTAGCGGCGTTCCTTGGAGGAGAACAGCCGGATCGAGGCGACGCCGAGATCCTTGAGGATCTGGGCGCCGAGGCCGATCTCGCGCCAGTTCTCGGCGCGGCTGTTGGCCGAGGCGTGAGCCTCGTCCTCGGCCGCGGCGAGCGGGTCGGTGCCCTTTTCCGGCTCGCGCGCCGGCCGCGCGACGCCGACCGAGCCCTCGCGCAGATAGACGATGACGCCGCGGCCTTCCCGCGCCATGCGGGCGGTCAGCTTGTCGAGGGTCTTGGCGCGGCCGAAGACGTCGTCGGTGACCGACTCGAGATGGAGCCGGACCGGCACCGAACGGCCGTCGCGGATGTCGCCGAAGACCACGGCGAGATGATGCATCGGATCGAAGGGGGTCGAATAGGAGACCGCGTGGGCGCGCCCGTGCGGGGTCTCGATGTCGAATTCCTCGACCCGCTCGACCAGTCGCTCGTTGCGTTGGCGATAGGCGATGAGATCGGCCACCGAGACGATCGAGAGCCCGTGCTCCTCGGCGAACTTCGCCACGTCCGGTCCGCGCTTGACCGTGCCGTCGTCGTTGACCAGTTCGCAGATGACGCCGACCGGCGGCAGATTGGCGAGACGGCAGAGATCGACGGCGGCCTCGGTGTGACCCGAGCGCATCAGCACGCCGCCGTCCTTGGCGATCAGCGGGAAGACGTGGCCGGGGCGGACGAAGTCCATCGGCCCGACGTTGGGATTGGCGAGCGCGCGGGCGGTGTTGCAGCGCTCCTCGGCCGAGATGCCGGTGGTCAGCCCGTGGCGATAGTCGATGGTGACGGTGAAGGCGGTGCCGAGCGGCGCGTCGTTGGCCGCGATCATCGGCTCCAGGTGGAGCTTGCGGGCGAGTTCGCGCGGGATCGGGGTGCAGACGATGCCGGAGGTGTGGCGGACGATGAAGGCGACCTTCTCCGGCGTCGCATGGACGGCGGCGACGATCAGATCGCCCTCGTTCTCGCGATCGTCGTCGTCGGTCACCACGACGATCTCGCCGCGCTCGAAGGCACGAAGGGCTGCGGCGACTCGGGTCTGGTTCATCATCGTCTCCTCATGGGCCTTGGAGCGTGGGGCGAGGCCCAGAATGTCATCGGGGGTGACCGCGCCGCGGGTGGCGCGGGCGATCTTCTCGGCGGTCTCGCGCGAGACCCAGACCGCCGGATCGTTGCACAGCGCCGTCACCGCCGCCGGCGACATGCCGATGCGGCGCGCGAAGGCGCTGCGGGATTCCTTGGAACGGGCGAGCCATTGGTCGAGGCGCATGGCGGGAGACTACGCGGGCATGCTTTCAGTGACAATGAAAAATCGACAGAGCTGATCTGTGGGTGAATGGAGATAGGGGCGGTTCGCTACCGGCTCGGACCGATCTGTGGCGTGAAGGGTTCCGTGGGGTGCGTCGGTGCGCGATGGTTCGACGGACCTGCAGCCCTCACCATGAGGCGCTTGTATTTGCTTCGAAAATCCCCAGAGGCCTCAGGGTGAGGAGAGCCCGAAGGGCTCGACTCGAACCATCGCGTCCCATCCCGCCCCTTCTCCCACTCTCACTGCCTGACCGCCCCCTCGACCGCCTCGAGGCGGAAGGCGGCGGCCATCAGGGCGCGGGTGTAGTCGGTCTTCGGCCGATCGAAGATCTCCGTCGCCGGTCCCTGTTCGATCACCTTGCCGTCCTTCATCACCACCACCTCGTTGGCGAGCGCCCGGACGACGCGCAGGTCGTGGGAGATGAAGAGATAGGCGAGGCCGTGCTTCTTCTGGAGATCGCGCAACAGGTCGACCACCTGGGCCTGGACCGACATGTCGAGGGCCGAGGTCGGCTCGTCGAGCATGACGAATTTCGGCTCGAGGATCATGGCGCGGGCGATCGAGATGCGCTGGCGCTGGCCGCCGGAGAACTCGTGCGGGTAGCGGTGGCGGGTCTCCGGATCGAGCCCGACCTCGCCGAGCACCCGCACCACCTCGGCGTCGCGCGCCTCCGCCGAGAGTTTCGGGCGATGCACCTCGAGCCCCTCGGCGACGATGTCGGCGATGGTCAGGCGCGGCGACAGCGAGCCGAACGGGTCCTGGAACACCACCTGGCAGTCGCGCCTGAGAGGCCGCATGTCCTTCGGCTTCAGTCCCTGGATGTCGCGGCCGAGCACGACGATGCGCCCCTCCGACGGCAGGAGGCGCAGCAGCGCCAGCCCGAGCGTCGTCTTGCCGGAGCCGGATTCGCCGACGATGCCGACGGTCTCGCCGGCGCGCAGGGAGACGGAGACCCCGTCGACCGCCTTGACGTGATCGACGGTGCGGCGCAGGAACCCGCGCTTGATCGGGAACCACACCTTGAGGTTCTCCACCGACGCGACCACCGGGCGGCTGCGATCGGTGGCCGGCGGTTCGCCCTTGGGCTCGGCGGCGAGCAGCTTGCGGGTGTAGTCGTGTCGCGGGGCGGCGAAGAGATCCGCCGTCGGTCCCGCCTCGACGATCCGCCCGCCGGTCATCACGCAGGTGTGGTCGGCGAATTTGCGGACGATGCCGAGATCGTGGGTGATGAACAGGATCGCCATGCCCATGCGGTCGCGGATCTCGCGCAGGAGCTTCAGGATCTGCGCCTGGACCGTGACGTCGAGGGCGGTGGTCGGCTCGTCGGCGATCAGCAGATCGGGCTCGTTGGCGAGCGCCATGGCGATCATGACGCGCTGGCGTTGGCCGCCGGAGAGCTGATGGGGATAGGCGTCGAGCCGGTCCTCGGCGCGCTGGATGCCGACCGCCTTCAGCAGATCCAACACCTTGGCGCGCGTCGAAACCCCGGTCAGACCGCCGTGCAGCTCCAGGATCTCGGCGACCTGACGCTCGACCGAATGGAGCGGATTGAGCGAGGTCATCGGCTCCTGGAAGATCATGGTGATGTCGGCGCCGCGCACCCGGCGCAGCTCCGCCTCGTCGACCTTCAAGAGATCGCGGCCCTTGAACAGCACCTCGCCGGAAGGGTGGGAGGCCGCCGGATAGGGCAGCAGCCGCGGGATCGACAGCGCCGTCACCGACTTGCCGGACCCGGATTCCCCGACCAGCGCCGCCGTCTCGCCGGCGCGGATGTCGAAGGACACCCGATCGACCGCGAGATTGGACCCGCCGTCCTGACGGAAGGCGACCGAGAGATCTCGCACGGAGAGGAGGGGAGCGGTCAAGGGTGCGCCTCGCGGATCAGATCGAGTGAGAACGGTCCACCATCCACCACATGGATCGGTGCGATCGTAGCGAGTTGAACGTCGCGTGAGACGAAGTGCCCGGCACCGGTTTGCAGGGCCGAGGCGAGATGGATTGCGTCCGGCAGACGCAGCGAGGCGTGATCGGCGCGCAACTGCGCCGCCGCGACGAGAATATCACGGCCGACTGGAATCACCGCGAAGGTCGACGACGGTGAGATCATCGCCGTATAACTCTCGATCAACGCGTCATCCTTGCGCCGCAGCGGATGGACCAACACCTCGGCGAGCGTGATTTCGCTGGTGACACCGAGGATTTCACCGCCCTCGATGGCTTCGAGAATCCACCAGGCATGATCGGAAACCGCTCCGGGCCCCTCGAGGGCCGATATGAAGACATTCGTGTCGATGTAGACGAGCGGCAGCATCAGGTCGGCCGATCCCATTCGTCCCTCAGCGCCGAAAGGTGCGCATCGATCTCCTCGACCGAGTCGAAGCCCCGGTGGCGCCGGTCCTTGAAGCGGCTGAAATGTCTTTCCTGCCCGCTGCCTTCCATCTCGAGAACGATCTCGACGGAAACGCGACCCTGTTCCGGCAAGTCTCCTCGCAGGTCCTCCGGTAGGCGTTCGATCGGATAGTGTTCGCGGATCACCCTGTTCATCGCCGCGTCTCCTCGGCCCGATCCTACCACAACGCTCATCCGAAGGTCTTTCTGGGATCGAAGGCGTCGCGGACGGCTTCCCCGACGAAGATCAGTAGGCTCAGCATCAGCGAGATCATGAAGAAGCCGGTGAGGCCCAGCCACGGGGCCTGGAGGTTGTTCTTGCCCTGAGCCAGTAGTTCACCGAGCGACGGCGAGCCCGGCGGCAGGCCGAAGCCGAGGAAGTCGAGCGAGGTCAGCGTCGTGATCGAGCCGTTGAGGATGAAGGGCATGAAGGTCAGCGTCGCCACCATGGCGTTGGGCAGCAGGTGGCGCCACATGATCCGGGCGTTGCCGACCCCGAGCGCCCTGGCGGCACGGACATATTCGAAGTTGCGGGCGCGCAGGAATTCGGCGCGCACCACGCCGACCAGACTGACCCAGGAGAACATCAGCAGGATGCCGAGCAGGATCCAGAAGCTCGGCACGAACATCGAGGAGATGATCAGGAGCAGGTAGAGATGCGGCAGCGAGCCCCAGATCTCCATGAAGCGCTGGAAGGCGAGATCGATCCAGCCGCCGAAATAGCCCTGCACCGCCCCGGCCGCGACCCCCACCACCGAGGAGACGATCGCCAGCACCAGGCCGAACAGCACCGAGATGCGGAAGCCGTAGAGGATGCGCGCCGTCACGTCGCGGGCCTGATCGTCGGTGCCGAGCCAATTCCAGTTGCCGATGGTGCAGTTGGGATCGTCCACCCCCTTGGGATAGCGCTCGCAGCGCTTTTCCTTGTCGTACATCCACGAGGGCTTGGCCGGCGCCGGGTCGGGGATCTCGTTGTTGGGCGTATTGTAGGAATAGCGGATCACCGGCCAGATCATGAAGCCGTGGGCCTCGATCTCGTCCTGGATCACCTGATCGCGATACTGGGTCTGGGGGAGGAAGCCGCCGAATTTCTCCTCCGGATAGTCCTTCAGCAGCGGCGACAGGATCTCGCCCTTGTAGACGATCAGCAGCGGCCGGTCGTTGGCGATCAGTTCGGAGAACAGCGTCGCGACGAACAGCACCAGGAAGATCGCCAGCGACCAGACACCACGTCGGTTGGCCTTGAAATTGGCGAGCCGGCGGGCGTTGAGCGGCGACAGGCGGGGCTTGGGCGGAGACGTCGTCATCTCACATCTCCCGCGCTTCGAAGTCGATGCGGGGATCGATCCAGGTGTAGGTGAGATCGGAGATCAGATTGACCAGCAGTCCCATCAGCGAGAACACCCACAGCGTGCCGAACACCACCGGATAGTCGCGGTTGACCACCGACTCGAAGGAGAGCAGCCCGAGGCCGTCGAGCGAGAAGATGGTCTCGATCAGCAGCGAACCGCCGAAGAAGGCGCCGATGAAGGCGCCGGGGAAGCCGGCGATCACCAGCAGCATGGCGTTGCGGAAGACGTGGCCGTAGAGCACCCGGCCCTCGCTCAGCCCCTTCATCCGCGCCGTCGTCACGTATTGCTTGCGGATCTCGTCGAGGAAGGAATTCTTGGTGAGCAGCGTCGTGGTGGCGAAGGCGGAGAGCGACATGGCGGTGATCGGCAACACCAGATGCCAGAGATAGTCGAGGGCGCGCCCCCCCCACGACATCTTCGCCCAGCCTTCCGAGGTCAGGCCGCGCAGCGGGAAGACGTCCCAGAACGAGCCGCCGGCGAAGAGCACGATCAACAGGATGCCGAAGAGGAAGCCCGGGATGGCGTAGCCGATGATGATCGCCGCCGAGGTCCACACGTCGAAACGCTCGCCGTCGCGCACCGCCTTGGCGATGCCCAGCGGGATCGAGATCCCATAGGAGATCAACAACATCCACAGGCCGAGCGACATCGACACCGGTAGTTTCTCGCGCACCAGCTGCAGCACCGAGATCGAGCGGTAGTAACTCTCGCCGAGATCGAAGACGGCATAGCGTTTCATCATCTCCCAGAAGCGCTCGAGCGGCGGCTTGTCGAAGCCGAACTGCTTCTCGAGCTTCTTGATGAATTCCGGATCGAGCCCCTGGGCGCCGCGATATTTGGAGGAGACGTCGGAGGCCTGGGCCCCGACGCGCACCCCGCCGAAGTCGCCGCCGCCGCCGGAGACGCGCGCCGTGGCGCCGACGTCGGTGCCGGTCAACTGGGCGATGACGCGCTCGACCGGACCGCCCGGCGCGAACTGCACGATGGCGAAGGAGATCGCCATGATGCCGATCAGCGTCGGGATCATCAGGAGGATACGGCGGAGGATATAGGCGCCCATCGGTCGGGTCGTCGCTCCAATTTCCCGGGGTCAGAGCCCCTTGCCCAGGGCGGTCGCCTTGTCGTGGTCGATCCACCACGACGATTCGATCGCCCGATCATAGCGCGGCTTCTCCGCCGGTCGCCCGAAGACGTCCCAGGCGGCGATCCAGTGGCTCGGCTTGTACCAGTGCGGCACCCACCAGCGCCCGGCCCGCAGCACCCGGTCGAGCGCATGGGCGGCATGGGTGAGACCGTCGCGGTCGGCGGCGGCGAGCATCGCCTCGACCAGCGCGTCGACGCAAGGGTCGGCGATGCCGGCGAGATTGAACGAGCCGGCGAGTTTCGCCGAGGACGAATGCCAGAACTGGCGCACCGTCTCGTCCGGCGTCGGCGACAGCGAGAAGCGCTGCGACGCCACGTCGAAGTCGAAGTCGCGCCGCCGCTTCTCGAACTGCGAGGGGTCGACGATCCGCTCCCGGGCGGCGATGCCGAGCGCGTGGAGGTTCTTGATCAGGGGTCCGGTGATCCGCGACAGGCCCGGATCGCCCTCGAGGAATTCGAGCTCGAACGGCCGTCCGGCCGTGTCGACCAGGCGTCCGCCCGAGCGCCTCCACCCCGCCGCCGCCAGGAGATCGGCGGCCCGCTTCAGAAGCGCCCGATCGCGCCCCGATCCGTCGGAGACCGGCGCGGTCCACGGCTCGCCGAAGACCTCGTCGGGGATGCGGCCGCGCCACGGTTCGAGCAGGCGCATCTCCTCCGGTCCGGGCGGGCCGGAAGCTTCCAGATCGGAATTGACGAAGAACGACGAGGTGCGGCGGTAGCTGCCGAAGAACAGGTTCTTGTTCGACCATTCGAAGTCGAAGGCGAGGCCGAGCGCCTCGCGCACCCTCGGGTCGCGCAGTGCCGGGCGCCGGCTGTTGAGGAACCACCCTTGCGCCCCCGACGGCGACCGATCCTCGAGCTCGATCCGCTTCACCCGGCCATCGACGACCGCCGGGAAGTCGTATTGCGTCGCCCAGGTGAGCGAGGTGAACTCCTCGCGCAACTGGTACTGCCCGGCCTTGAAGGCCTCGAAGGCGGTGGTGCGCTCGCGGTACATCTCGTAGCGGATGCGCTCGAAGTTCCATTGACCGACCGAGACCGGCAGATCACGTCCCCACCAGTCGGCGAGCCTTTCGTATTCGACGAAGCGGCCCGCCTCGAAGGCGCCGACCCGATAGGGTCCGGCGCCGAGCACCGGTTCGAGCGACGACTGCTCGAAGTCGCGCGTACTCCACCACGCCTTCGACAGGATCGGCTGTCCGGCGACGATCGCCGCCAAACCGCGCCCCTGCTTGCCGGAAAAGCGCACCACCACCCGGTCGGGCGCCTCGGCGCTCGCTTCTCTCATCTCGCGCAGCGTCTCGGAGATCTGCGGGTGGCCCTTGGCCTTCAGGATCGTCAGCGAGAAGGCGACGTCGTGCGCCGTGAGCGGCGAGCCGTCGGCGAAGCGCGCCTCCGGCCGCAGCACAAAGACCAGCGTGTCGCGGTCGCGCCACTGCGCCGTCCTCGCCACCAAGCCGTAGACCGCGTCCGGCTCGTCCGCCGCGCGCGCCATCAGACTGGCCTGGGTCAGGCCGAGGCCGATCGCCGCGTCGCCCTTGAGGATCAGGTCGTTGAACGAATTGAAGGTCTGCGGGTTCTGGTTGGTCGACCAGGTCGCCGGCACGGTGATCAGCCGCCCGCCCTTGGGCGCGTCCGGCCTGACCCAGTCGAAATGGCGAAAGTCGGCGGGATATTTGAGATCGCCGAAGGTGGAGAGCCCATGGCGCGCCTCGCCGGCCGGGGTGGCGCGCGCCAGCCCGGGCCAGACGGCGAGGCCGAGGGCCGATCCCAGCACCGCTCGCCGGGTCGGCCGGATCAGCGAGGACGGCGGTCGCCGCGCCTCGCCGCTCACTTCGCCACCCCGGCCTTGGCGGCCTTGGCCGCGTCCCACCACCAGATCGTCGGGAAGCCGGTCGAATAGGCCGGCAACGGCTCGGGATGGGAGAAGCGGTCCCAGCGCGCCATGCGGGTGGCGGAGAGCGTCCATCCCGGCACCACGTAGTGGTTCCACAGGAGCACCCGATCGAGCGCCCGGCTCGCGGCGATCAACTCGCCACGGTCCTTGGCGTAGATCACGCGCTTGATCAGGGCGTCGACCACCGGATTCTCGATACCGGCGTAGTTCTTCGAACTGTCGCTCGCCGCGGCCTTCGAGCCGAAATAGTCCAGTTGCTCGTTGCCCGGCGACAGGCTCTCCGCCCAGCCGGTGTAGATCATGTCGTAGTCGCGGTTGCGGACGCGGTTGGTATATTGCGAGCTGTCGACCGATCGGATCGTCAGCCCGACGCCGATCTTGGCGAGTTGCTCGCGATAGCGCACGCCGACGCGTTCGAATGCCGGGCTGTTGATCAGGAACTCGACCTTGAAGGTCTCGCCCGCGGCGTTGGTGAGCTTGCCGCCCTTGTTGGTCCAGCCGGCGGCGGCGAAGAGCCCGAGCGCCTTGCGCAGATTGGCGCGCTCACTCGCCGCGTCATTGGTCATCGGCGGCGCATAGGCGGTGGTGAAGACCTCCGGCGGGATCGGCCCGGCCATCTCGGCCTCCTTCAGGATGGCGATTTCGGCGCTCTCCGGCAGTCCCGTGGCGGCGAGTTCCGTCGGGTAGAAATAGCTCGTCACCCGCTCGTACTGGCCGAAGAACATGGTGCGGTTCATGTCCTCGAAGGGCAGCGCCAGGGTGAGCGCCTGACGGACGCGGACGTCCTTGAACCTGTCGCGCCTGAGGTTGGGCACGAAGCCGACCATCACGCCTCGACCCCTCTCCGGGATGTTGTCGAGGACGACGCGGCCTTCCGCGCGGGCGGGAAAGTCGTAGGCGGTGGCCCAATTCTTGGCGCTCGCCTCGAGGCGGACGTCGTAGACGTCGCCCTTGAAGGCCTCGAGATCGACCGTGTCGTCGCGGAAGTACTCGTAACGGATCTCGTCGAAATTGTCGGCGCCGACATGGGTCGGAAGCGCCGCCCCCCAATAGTCCTTCACCCGCTCGTAGACCGTGCTGCGGCCGGGGTCGAAGCCCTTCAGCCGATAGGGGCCGGAGCCGAGCGGGATGTCGAGCGTCGTCTCGGTGATCGAGCGCTTCTTGCCGTCCGACCCGGCGGCCTCCCACCAATGCCTGGGCAGCACCGTCAGTTGGCCGACGATCTGCGGCAGCTCGCGGTTTCCCGCCTGGTCGAAGGTGAAGGTCACCTCCCGGTCGCCGGTCTTCTCCGCCTTGACCACGTGTTGGTAGTAGAAGGCTTGGCTCGGGTTGTTGGCCTTGATCACCTCGAAGGACCATACGACGTCTTCCGGGGTGATGGGCGCGCCGTCGTGCCAGCGCGCCTTCGGGTTCAGCCGATAGCTCACCCAGGCGAAGTCGTCAGGGTATTTCAGCGCCTCGGCGATCTCGCCGTATTCGGTCGATACCTCGTCGAGGGCGGAGGCCATCAGTTGTTCGTTGATCAGGCCGATCCCGGTCGCCACGTTGCCCTTCGGTAGGATCGGATTGAAGCTGTCGAAGGTTCCGGTCTCCGACATCCTGAGCAGCCCGCCCTTGGGCGCGGTCGGGTTCACGTAGTCGAAATGCGCGAAGCCTGCCGGATACTTCGGCGTGCCCATCAGCGAGGCGCCGTGGCGCCATGGTGGCTCCTCGGCGTGGACCGGAGCGGCGAGACCGAGGGCGAGGCCGAAGGCGAGGGCGAAGGTCGGGATCTGGCGCATGGGCTTTCCGGGTCTCGACGTGGGATGGTGGGACAGGGTTCGACGGAACCGAGGGCGGAGCGGCGGCAGTCCATCTGAGCGAAAGATTCGGGCGAGATTATACCAAAGGGCATTGAGAATGACCTTTGGTATTCCGTATGCGAATTTCTCATGCCGCTGATGCCTATGAGAAATTCGCATGTCTTCAACGGTCGGATGCGTCAGCATCGCCGACCGTTGGTATTGCAGCCCCTTCGTCGCCGCGACGAGAGTCCGGCGCCGAGGAAGCCGGCGAGACGCGAAGAAGGCCGGGTCGCCCCGGCCTTCCACGTCGTCACGATCGCGCGCGCGGACCACCGTTCACGGCAGCGCCGCCGGCGTGTCGGCGAGCGAGCGCAGGTAGGCGATGACGTCGGCGCGGTCGGCCGCGTCCTTGATGCCGGCGAAGGACATGGCGGTGCCGGGCACGAAGGCCTTGGGGTCGGTCAGATACTTGTCGAGATCGGCATAGGTCCAGGTCTCGCCCGCCTTGTGACGTTCGGCGAAGCCGGCGGTGTACTTGAAGCCGCCGAGATGGGCCTTGGGACCGGTGACGATGCCCCAAAGATTGGGGCCGACCTTGTTGGCGCCGCCCTTGTCCGGGGTGTGGCAGGAGGTGCACTTGGAGAAGCCCTTCTGGCCGCGCGCGGCGTCGGCGGTCTTCAGGCGCTCCTCGATCGGCGCCACGGTCACCGCGGCGGCCTTGGTCTCGGTCTTGGCCTCGCCGGCGATCGCCACCGCGTAGCCCGGCTTGGCGGGCATTTCGGGGGCGAAGATGATCGACGACACCATGCCCGTCACCATCGCCCAGATGCCGGCACCGAGAAGGGCGCCGACGCCCTTGTTCACGTCTTGAAAATTCATGGAACGCTGCTCCGATCGTGCGCTTCCCGCGTGGTCCACTCGACGTCCCCGAGCGACGGATCGCGGCGGGCGACGAATTCTTCGTCGTCTCGAATTTCACGAAGGCCACCCGGCCCACGCCCGGAGACGGGATGGGGAGCGGCTCGTCCGGCTCGCATTCGGCGGTTCCGCGCCCCGACGGGAGCCGATCCTGCGAATTGGACGACGCGCGGAAGACTACGTGCTTTCCCGCGCGCCTGTCCATAACTATAAGGTCCATTCGACCGCGCGTCTCCGCCCTCTCCCAGAGTTTGCCGCCCATGTCGTCGATCCGCTTCTCGCCCGTGGTGTTGATCCCCTCCCGCATGACCGCGAGCCGTCTGCCGGGCAAGCCGCTCGCCGACATCGGCGGTGAGCCGATGATCGTCCAGGTGTGGCGCCGCGCGCGCGAGGCCGACATCGGCCCGGTGGTGGTGGCGGCCGACGACGCCCGCATCCTCGAGGCGGTGAGGGCGGCCGGCGGCGAGGCGGTGATGACCGATCCGGGCCATCCCTCCGGGTCCGACCGCATTTTCGAGGCGCTCGGCCGCTTCGACCCCGATGGTCGCTTCGACGTCGTGGTCAATGTCCAGGGCGATCTGCCGACCATCGAGCCGCGCGCCGTGCGCGCCGCCATCGCGCCGCTCGACGATCCGGCGGTCGACATCGCCACCCTCACCGCCGAGATCGTGCGCGACGAGGAGCGGACCAATCCCAACGTCGTCAAGGTCGTCGGCTCGCCGATCGGACCGAGCCGGCTGCGCGCCCTCTACTTCACCCGCGCCACCGCGCCCTGGGGCGAAGGGTCGCACTTCCACCACATCGGCCTCTACGCCTACCGCCGCGCCGCGCTCGCCCGATTCGTCACGCTGCCGCCCTCGCCGCTGGAGCGCCGCGAGAAGCTCGAGCAGCTGCGCGCCCTCGAGGCCGGCATGCGCATCGACGCCGAGATCGTCGACACCGTGCCGCTCGGCGTCGACACCCCCGAGGATCTGGAGCGCGCCCGCGCCATCCTCGCCGCCCGTTGAACTCCGCCGAGATCAAGTCGAAGGACCCATTCATGACCGGCCGCAAGAAGATCGTCTTCCAGGGTGAACCGGGAGCCAACTCCCATATCGCCTGTCGCGAGGTCTATCCCGACTTCGAAGCGATCCCCTGCGCCACCTTCGAGGATTGTTTCGCCGAGATCGAATCGGGTCACGCCGATCTCGGCATGATCCCGATCGAGAACTCGATCGCCGGTCGCGTCGCCGACATCCACCACCTGCTGCCGCAGTCGGACCTGCACATCATCGGCGAGTATTTCCTGCCGATCCGTCATCAGTTGATGGCGGTGAAGGGCGCGCGGCTCGCCGATCTCAAGACCGTGCAGAGCCATCCGCAGGCCCTCGGCCAATGCCGCGAGACCCTGCGCGCCCTCGGCCTCAAGCCGGTGGTCGGCGCCGACACCGCCGGCGCCGCCCGCGAGATCGCCCAACTCGGCGATCCGACCCGGGGCGCCGTCGCCTCCCGTCTCGCCGCCGAGATCTACGGCCTCGACATCCTCAAGCCCGACGTCGAGGACCAGTCGCACAACACCACCCGCTTCGTCATCCTGTCGAAGGAGGACCTGCGCGCCGCCCCCGGCATCGGCCAGATCATGACCACCTTCGTCTTCAAGGTGCGCAACGTGCCGGCAGCCCTCTACAAGGCGATGGGCGGCTTCGCCACCAACGGCATCAACATGACCAAGCTCGAGAGCTACATGGTCGAGGGCCACTTCACCGCGACCCAGTTCCTCTCCGACGTCGAGGGTCATCCGAGCGAGCGCGGCCTCGCCATGGCGCTGGAGGAACTCGGCTTCTTCGCCGATTACCGCCTCCTCGGCGTCTACCGCGCCTCGCCCTATCGCGACACCATGAAGGAGGTCGAGCCCCGCCTCGCCCGCCCGATGGTGCGCGGCATGTGAGAGCGACCGGCGCGCCGCTTCGGCCTCGCCGGTCTGCCCCCCGCTTTGGGGATTGCGCGATCGTGGGGGTGGTCCCTATTCTCGCGCCTCCCTGACGACCGTCCAACGTGAAGGTGCCCCGCATGTCGCTCGCCCGAGGCCGCGAATTCCTCTCCATTCCCGGCCCGACCAACGTGCCCGAGGTCGTCCTCGCGGCGATGCATCGGCCGTCGGTCGACATCTATTCCGAGGAACTGTTCGCGGTCACCAAGAGTTGCCTCGCCGACCTGAAGACCATCTTCCGCACCGAGACCGCCTCGACCTACATCTACATCGCCAACGGTCACGGCGGCTGGGAAGGCACGCTGACCAACGTGTTGTCGCGCGGTGACAAGGTGCTGGTGCTCGAATCCGGCCGCTTCGCCGTCGGTTGGGGCGAGGCCGGCGCCTTCCACGGGATCGAGGTCGAGGTGCTGCCGCGCGGTTGGCGCGAGGCGGTCGATCCGAGCGCCGTGGCGGCGCGCCTCGCCGCCGACACGACCCACGCGATCAAGGCGGTGCTGGTGGTGCAGGTCGACACCGCCTCGGGCGTCGCCAACGACATCGCGGGCGTCCGCGCCGCGATCGACGCGGCCGGTCATCCGGCGCTCTTGATGGTCGACGGCATCGCCTCGATCGGCTGCATGCCCTTCGAGATGGACGCCTGGGGCGTCGACGTGGCGCTGACCGCCTCGCAGAAGGGGTTGATGATGATCCCCGGCCTCGCCTTCGTCGCCGCCGGTCCCAAGGCCAAGGCGGTGCATCGGACGGCGAACCTGCGCGAATCCTACTGGGACTGGTCGGCCCGCGATCTCGACGAGGGCTATCGCAAGTTCTGCGGCACCGCGCCGGCCCACGCGCTCTTCGGCCAACGCGCCGCCTTCGATCTCATCTTCGACGAGGGCCTGGAACACGTCTGGGCCCGCCACGCCTCGCTCGCCCGCGCCGTGCATGCCGCGGTCGGGGTCTGGGCGACCGGCGGGGCGCTGGAGTTCAACATCTCGGAGCCCTCGGCCCGCTCGCCGTCGGTGACGACCATCCTCACCCCCGGCTTCGACCCGCAGGCCTTGCGCGGCTTCACCCGCGAGAAATGCGGCGTGATCCTCGGCTCGGGCATCGGCGATCTCTCGGGCAAGGCCTTCCGCATCGCCCATATGGGCTACGCCAACGCGCCGATGGTGCTCGGCACGCTCGGCGCGGTCGAGATCGGCCTGAAGGCGCTCGCCATCCCGCACGGGCGTGGCGGTGTCCAGGCGGCGGTGGAAGCGCTGCAGGACCATTTCGTCGGCTGAAGACGCTGGTCATCACCCGACAGGAAATTCCTTCCCGCGCCGTCTCGGTGCACGAATGTCGTCGCGGCACGGCCGTGCGAGATGGTTCGAGGCCCCGCTCACGCGGGGCACCTCACCATGAAGCGCTTGTTTTCATTGCGGTAAGCACAAACGCTTCATGGTGAGGTGCGAGCGGAGCGAGCCTCGAACCATCGCGCGCGGACGCCGACGAGGAGACCTTCCGAATTTCGGGAAGATCCGATCAGGGCACGACCGGCACCTTCGTCGCCGGGCTGCGGCGGTAGTCGATGGTCTCGAAGCGCATCGAGCGGGTGTCGACCATCAGCAGCCGGCGGATCAGCGGTTCGCCGACTTGCGTGATCAGCTTCAGAACCTCGGTCGCCGCCAGCGTGCCGAGGACGCCGACCACCGCCCCGAGGATGCCGGCCTGGGCGCAGGCCGGGACCAGTCCGGGCGGCGGCGGTTCGGGGAAGAGGCAGCGATAGCTCGGGTTGGGCTCGCCGTCGGCGCCGACCCTGTGCGGCGCCAGCGTGGTGATCGACCCGTCGAACTCGGAGACGGCGGCGGTCACCAGGACGCGCCCGACGGCGAAGCAGGTGTCGGCGGCGAGAAACCGGGTGGTGAAGTTGTCGGTGCCGTCGACGACGATGTCGTAGGCCTCGACCAGGGCGCGGGCGTTCTCGGGCACGAACCGGGTCTGGTGCGCCTCGATCGTCACGTGCGGATTGATCCGCGCCACCGCGTCGCGGGCGCTCTCCACCTTGGGGCGGCCGACGTCGGGCGTGCCGTGGATCACCTGGCGCTGGAGATTGGAGAGCGACACCACGTCGTCGTCGACCAGCCCGAGCGTGCCGACGCCGGCGGCGGCGAGATACATCACGATCGGCGCGCCGAGCCCGCCGGTGCCGATGCACAGCACCCGCGCCGCCTTCAGCTTCTGCTGCCCCGGCCCGCCGACGTCGCGCAACACGATATGGCGGGCATAGCGTTCGAGTTCGTCGTCGTCGAAGGACATCGGTCGGGTTCCAAGGGGGTCGGATGCGAGACGGCCGCCCCCCGATCGATCGAGGGGCTG
>JAFHCF010000072.1:0-38246 GCA_048497495.1 Prosthecomicrobium sp. | reverse complement strand
GGGGCGGGGGTGACGGGGCCCCCCGGCACCCCGGCGGCGCGCGCCGGCCCCGAGACGCCGCGCGCCGACACCGCGTTGAGCGGGCCGATGATCAGTTGGGCCCCTTCGGCGATCGCCTGGCTCGCCGCCGCCTGGCCACCCTCGGTGGTACCGGCGTCGTCCTTGACCAGGATCTGCACGTCGGCGCCGGGGAAGTCCTTCAGCGCCAGCTCGGCGGCGTTGCGCAACTGCCCGGCGATGGTCGCCGACTGGCCGCCCGCCGACTTGGGCAGGATCAACGCCACCTTGACGTTGCCGGTTCCGATCACCTCGCCGGTCGGCGTCTGCGGCGTACCCGGATCGGTCAGGCCGGTGAACGACCCGCCGGTGCTGTTGCTGCCGCAGCCGGCGAGCGCCAGGGTCGCGCCGAGCGACGCGAGGAGCGAGCGGCGGTCGGTGCCATGCGGACGATCGGTTCGGGACAAGGGGAAATCACCTTCTCGATAACGGAAATCCGGAGCGAATTCCGAGGTTGATCTTGGCCCCACGACGCTTTCCTGTCAAAACCGCCTGGGGACGAACGTGCGTGACACCGTCGGCGAGCCGAGGCCGGCGACGATCGGGGCCATGGGGCCGGGTCACGCCTCCACATGCGAAAGCCGAGCGCGCCGATGTCCGCCGGGATCCTCCGATGACCGTTTCCGACCCCCGAGGCGCCGACGCCGACGATTTCGACGCCAACTCGGGCTCCGCGCGCAGTTTTCGCGTGAATGCGGCGGAATTCCCGGCGCCCCGCCAGATTGCCGCGCTGCATGTCGTCGCAACCCCGATCGGCCACCTCGGCGACGTCACCCTGCGGGCGCTCGAGACGCTCGCCGGCGCCGACCTGGTGGCCTGCGAGGACACCCGTGTCACCCGCGTCCTGCTCGACCGCTACGGCATTCGCGTGCCGATGGTCTCCTACAACGATCACAACGCCGGCGAGCGTCGCCCGCGACTTCTCGCCGCCCTCGCCGAGGGCAAGGCGGTGGTTCTGGTATCCGACGCCGGCACGCCGCTGGTCTCCGATCCCGGTTTCAAGCTGGTCCAGGAGGCGATCGCCGCCGGCCACCGCGTGGTGCCGATCCCCGGCGCCTCCGCCCTGCTGACGGCGCTGGTCGCCTCCGGCCTGCCCTCCGACGCCTTCCTCTTCGCCGGCTTCCTGTCGGTGAAGTCGGAGGCGCGGCGCCGGCGCATCGAGGATCTCGCCCGGATCCCGGCCACCCTGATCTTCTACGAGAGCCCCCACCGCGTCGCCGACACCCTCGCCGATCTCGCCGCCGTGCTCGGCCCGACGCGCGCCGGCGTCGTCGCCCGCGAACTGACCAAGCATTTCGAGGAGGTGGTGCGCGGCTCCCTCGCCGAACTCGCCGCCGATTTCGCCGCCCGCGCCAGCATCAAGGGCGAAATCGTCGTGCTCGTCGGGCCGCCGGCGGAAAGCGCGACCAGCGAGGCCGACGTCGACGCCCTGTTGCGCGCCGCGCTCGCCCATCAGGCGCCCGGCAGGGCGGTGGCCGAGGTCGCCCGCCTCACCGGGTTCGATCGCAAGGCGCTCTACGAGCGGGCGATGGCGCTCAAGGGCGAGGCCAAGGGGGGCGGCTGATGGCGCGGCGCGGTCTCGACGAACGTCGTCGCGCCGAGACTCTCGGCCTCGCCGCCGAGACCCGCGCCGCCTGGATGCTGCGGCTGACCCTCCATGCGATCCTCGCCCGCCGCTTCCGCTGCGTCGCCGGCGAGATCGACCTGATCGCGGTGCGTGGACGCACCCTGGTCTTCGTCGAGGTCAAGGCACGCGCCACGCTGGAGGCGGCGATCGAGGCGGTGACGCCGCGCGCCCGTGCCCGCATTCTCGCCGCGGCGGATGCCTTCGTCGTCCGAAACCCCGCCTTCGCCGACCACGACCGCCGCTTCGACATCGTCGCGATCCTGCCCCGCCGCTGGCCCCGCCATCTCCGCGACGCCTTTCGCGGCGACGATCTCGACCTCGCCGGCCGGCGGCCGCGCTGAGACGGCGCGCCGTCGTCGGCCCCGGCCGACGTGATTTCGTCGTCGGCCTCCGCCGACGGGATCTCATTGTCGGCCTCCGCCGATGTGATCTCGTTGTCGGCCTCCGCCGATGTGATCTCATTGTCGGCCTCCGCCGACGGGGGTAGAAGGGTCGGGCTCGAATCCGGAGATCGCTCGGCCATGTCGCTGCAAGTCGCCGTCCAGATGGACCACATCGCCTCGATCCGCGTCGCCGGCGACAGTACCTTCGCCATGCTGCTCGAGGCCCAGAAGCGCGGCCATCGCCTGTGGCACTACACGCCCGATCGTCTGGCGCTGCGCGACGGCCGGGTCTTCGCCGGGGTCGAGGCGCTCGAGGTGCGCGACGTCGCCGGTGATCACTTCACCCTCGGCGCGGTCGAGCGGGTCGATCTCTCCCGTTTCGACACCATCCTGCTGCGCCAGGATCCGCCTTTCGACCTCCACTACATCACCACCACCCATCTGCTCGAGCGGATCCATCCCAAGACCCTGGTGGTCAACGATCCGGCCAGCGTGCGCAACGCGCCGGAGAAGATCTTCGTCACCGAATTCCCCGATCTGATGCCGCCGACGCTGATCAGCCGCGACCCGGAAGAGATCCGCTCCTTCCGCGCCGAACATCGGGACATCGTCATGAAGCCGCTCTACGGCCACGGCGGCGCGGCGGTCTTCCGGGTGCGCCCCGAGGACGAGAACTTCGGCTCGCTGATGGACCTGTTCGCCGCCACCTGGCGCGAGCCCTGGGTGATCCAGCGCTACCTCCCCGAGGTGCGCGACGGCGACAAGCGCATCATCCTGGTCGACGGCGTCTTCGCCGGCGCCGTCAACCGGGTGCCGGCGGCCGACGACCTGCGCTCCAACATGGTGCGCGGCGGGCAGGCGGCGGCGACCGACCTCAACCCGCGCGAACGCGAGATCTGCGAGCGCCTCGGTCCGTTCCTGAAGGAACGCGGCCTGATGCTCGTCGGCATCGACGTCATCGGCGACTTCCTCACCGAGATCAACGTCACCTCGCCGACCGGCATCCGCGCCATCCGCCGCCTCGGCGGTCCCGACATCGCCGCCCTGATCTGGGACGTGATCGAGGCGCGCCTCGGTCGGCGCTGAAGCGAGGGAGGGCAGGGGCATGACGATCGATCCGCGTGGCGTCGACCCGCGCCGCCTCCTCGCCACCCTCGTCGTCCTGCTCGCCACCGGCGTCGGCGCGTCCGCCGCCGAGAAGCGTTTCGCCGTGGTGGTGCCGGCGATCGGCAACGCCTTCTACGAGACGCTCGGCCAGGGTTGCCGCGCCCGCGCCGCGGCCATGACCGGGGTGACCTGCCTCCTCCTCGGCCCCGGCGGCGAGGAGAAGCGCAACCAGGGCCAGATCCTGAAGGATCTGGTCGCCGACCGCGTCGACGGCATCGCCGTCTCGCCGGTGCTGATCAGCGAGGTCGCGCCGGCGCTGGCGGCGGCCGGGGCCGCCGGCATCCCGGTGATCGCCTTCGACGCCGACCTGCCCAGGCCGATGCGCCGCGCCTTCGTCGGCACCAACGCCCGCGACTTCGGCCGGGCGCTCGCCTCCTCGCTACGGCGCTGGAAACCGGCCGGCGGCCGCTACGCCCTGGTGACCGGCGACCCCTCGATCGCCAATCTCGCCGATCGCGTCGTCGGTGTCCGCGACGCCCTCGGCGACGGCTGGACCGAGGTGGCGGGATCGCCGGCGGTCACCGACGGCGAGGCCCGCGCCGCCGTCCGCCTGGTCGACCGCTTCCTGCTCGACGATCCGGACCTCGACGCGGTGATCTCGGTCGGCGCTTGGCCGCTGCTGGCCGAGGACGCCTGGCGCGATCTCGCCGCCCGCCATAAGGAGCGCATCGACCGCGCCAAGGTGGTGATCGTCGTCGCCGACGCCCTGCCGCTCGAGCGCAAGCTGGTGCGCGAGGGGCTCGGCCACGTCCTGGTCGGCCAGCGGCCGGCCGACATGGGGGCGCGGCTGCTCGAGGTGCTCGAGGCGCTCGCCGCCGGAAGGCCGGCGCCGGAGATCGTCTACGTCGGTTTCGACGTGCTCACCCGCCGCGATCTCCTGGCCCAGCCGGAATGATCCGGCGGTCCGGCTCCGTTCACGGCGGTACAACCAGATACAACCGAAAGCAGTCTCCAGGGTTGCAATAGTTCTCGTAATGTTCTAAGAACAGAGCCGAGATCGGCATTGCCACGGGGCGGGGACATGGTCGCACGGGTCACCACGGTCGCATTCCAGGGCATCGAGGCCGTGCCGGTCGACGTGCAGGTGCAGATCACCTCCGGCAATCCCTATTTCGCCCTCGTCGGCCTGCCCGACAAGACCGTCGGCGAGAGCCGCGAGCGCATCCGCGCCGCCCTCCATGCCTCCGGTCTGGCGCTGCCGCAGCGCCGCATCACCGTCAATCTCGCCCCCGCCGACCTGCCCAAGGAGGGCAGCCACTACGATCTGCCGATCGCGCTCGCCATCCTGGCGGCGATCGGCGCCATGCCGGGCGATCAGCTGATGGATTGGGTGGCGCTCGGGGAGTTGTCGCTCGACGGCACCATCGCCTCGGTCGCCGGCGTCCTGCCGGCCGCGATCGGCGCCAGCGCGCTCGGCAAGGGCCTGATCTGTCCGGCCGATTCGGGCTCGGAGGCCGCTTGGGCGAGCCCCGATCTCGCCATCGTCGCCGGCCGCAGCCTCGTCCAGCTCGCCAATCACTTCAAGGGCACCCAGGTCGTCTCGCGCCCCACCCCGAAGATCCGCGAGGCCGGTCCCGCCCTGCCCGATCTCGTCGACGTCAAGGGTCAGGAGACCGCCAAGCGGGCCCTGGAGATCGCCGCCGCCGGCGGCCACAATCTCCTGATGGTCGGCCCGCCGGGCTCGGGCAAGTCGATGCTGGCGAGCCGCCTGCCGTCGATCCTGCCGCCGCTCGCCCCCCGCGAATTGCTTGAGGTGTCGATGATCGCCTCGATCGCCGGCCAACTCGCCGACGGCCGTCTGTCCGATCGCCGACCCTTCCGCGCCCCCCACCACTCCGCCTCGATGGCGGCCCTGGTCGGCGGCGGCCTGCGCGCGAGGCCCGGCGAGGTGTCGCTCGCCCACAACGGCGTGCTCTTCCTCGACGAGTTGCCCGAGTTCAATCCCCAGGTGCTCGACAGCCTACGCCAGCCGCTGGAGAGCGGCGAGGTGGTGATCGCCCGCGCCAATCATCGGGTGAGCTATCCGGCCCGCATCCAGCTCGTCGCCGCGATGAACCCCTGCCGCTGCGGCCATGCCGGCGATCCGGGCTATACCTGCCGGCGCGGCAGTCGTTGCGCCAGCGACTACCAGGAACGCATCTCCGGCCCCTTGCTCGATCGCATCGACCTGCGCGTCGAGGTCGGCGCCGTCACCGCCGCCGACCTCATCCTGCCGCGGCCGACGGAGGGTTCGCGCGAGGTCGCCGCCCGCGTCGCCCGCGCCAGGGCGACCCAGGTCGCCCGCTTCGCCGCGCGCGGCCTCGAGGCCGTGCGCACCAACGCCGACATGTCGGCCTCCCTGGTCGAGGAGATCGCCCGCCCGGACGCTCCCGGCGCGGCGCTCCTCGCCGATGCCGCCGAAAAGCTCCGGCTCTCCGCCCGCGCCTATCACCGCGTCCTCAAGGTCGCCCGGACGCTGGCCGACCTCGACGGCAGCGAGCGCATCGGCCGCATCCATCTCGCCGAGGCGCTGAGCTACCGCAGTTGCGGCAACCGTCTGGCGCTGGCCGCCTGAAACGGCGGCGACGCCCGGAGCGCCTCATCGCGAGCCCGCGCGTCACGCCCCTTCGGGACCTCGTGAGCGAGGAGGAGCAACGCCCCCGCGTCGGCCGGTCGAGCCGTGACGCCGACGGCGGCCGCTTTCGTCGTGAACCGAGTGTCCGGGGTCGCGGACGCCTTCGCGGCGGCCTCCGGGACTCGAGCGGTCATCCGGCCGCGCCGCGCACGCCGCCACCCGCTCGCTCGGCCGTCAAGCCTTTCGCAACCCCGATCGCCTATCGTCGTCCTCACGACCGCCACGCGCCCGCGTGCCGGCGACAGATCTCGATCGATCGACGGCCGCCGAAGGCCGCCGGCCGGAAGGCGCCGATGACCCTCTCGCAGCCGCCCCGCCGCGACGAAACCCGATCCGTCCCGCCGACCGGTGTCGGCGCCGGCGCCGGACGCCGTCCCCCGCTCATCCCGACGAGGGGTGACGCGGTGCTGCTCGCCCTCTCGGTCACCGCGACGGCGGCGCTGGTCTCCGGCGCCCCGTACGCCGGTCTCTACGCCGTCGCCGCCTCGCTCGCCATCGTCGTCCTCGCCGCGCTGCGCTTCCTGCCCACGGGCGAGATCGCCGTCGCCGAGACCGAGGTCGCCGCCACGCCCGCGCCGGCCGATACGGTGCCCGCCGAAACCGCTGTCGATGTCGCCGCGCTGATCGCCGCCCGCGATCGCGCCGAGGCCGACAACGCGGCGAAGTCACGCCTCCTCGCCACCGCCGGCCACGAGATCCGCACCCCCCTCCACGGTATCCTCGGCATGGCCGACCTGCTCGCCGAAACCCCGCTCACCCCCGAGCAGAGTTCCTACGTCCGCGCCGTCCGCACCTCCGGCACCGCGCTCCTCGGCCTCGTCGACGACGTCCTCGATCTCGCGCGCCTCGAGGCCGGCCGCCTCGCCGTCACCCCCGAACCGATCGACCTCCAGACCCTGATCGAGGACGTGGTCGAGCTGATGGCGCCGCGCGCCCACGGCAAGGGCCTCGAACTCGCCTCGATCGTCGCCCCCGGCCTGCCCGTCCGGGTCGAGGCCGACCCGATCCTGCTGCGACAGGTGCTGATCAACCTCGCCGGCAACGCGGTGAAATACACCCTCGAGGGCGGCGTCGCCGTCGAGGTCGAGCCGGCCTGCGGCCCCGACGGCGCCGGCCGCATCGCCTTCCGCGTCCGAGACACCGGCGTCGGCATCGCGGCCGAGGACGCCGAGCGCATCTTCGCCGAGTTCGAGCGCGTGTCCGGCGACGCCGCGCCGCGCGGCGGTGGCGCCGGCCTCGGCCTCGCCATCGCCCGTTCGCTGGTCGCCCGCATGGGCGGTGAATTGCGGCTCGAGAGCCGGCCGGGCGAGGGGTCGGTCTTCGCCTTCGATCTCCGCCTGCCCGCCGTCGAGACCCGCGCCCAGGTCTCGGCCCCCCTCGTCGGCCGCCGTGTCGCGCTGATCGGTGAGGGCGCGGTCGAGCCGCCGCTCATCGTCCGCCGCCTCCATGCCCTCGGTGCCGAGGCCGTGCACGTCGCCGATCCCTCCGCGCTCGACCCCGCCGAGAGCTTCGACGTGGTGTTGATCCAAGGCGATGATCGCGCCGGCGAGCGTCTCGCCGAATTGCGCCGGACCGCCGCTGGCGCCGCGCCGGCGGTGGTTCTGGTCACCCCGACCGATCGGGCGCGGCTGGCCGAATGGCGCCGCGCCGGCTTCGCCGCCCATCTCGTCAAACCGGTGCGCGCCTCCTCCCTGGCCCGGGTCGTCGCCACCCTCGGCGCCGGTGAGCGGCTCGACGACGCCGCGCTCGCCCCGGCCGCCGCCGGCCTCGATCTGCTGCTCGCCGACGACAACGAGATCAACGCCCTGCTCGGCCGTGCCCTGCTCGAGAACCTCGGCCATCGCGTCACCGTCGTCGGCGACGGCGCGGCGGCGGTGGCGGCGGTCGCCGAGGCGCGGGATCGCGGCCGCCCCTACGCCGGCGTCCTGATGGACCTCCACATGCCCGGCATGGATGGATTCGCCGCCATCCGCACCCTGCGCCTCGCCGAGACGGCGGATTCGCCGCGCCTGACCATCGTCGCGCTCACCGCCGACGGCACCGCCGCCGCCGCCATGCGGGCCCGTGCCTGCGGAGCCGACGCCACCCTGGTCAAGCCGATCGAGCGCGACCGCCTCGCCGTCCTGCTCGCCGGTTTCGCCGCGCCGGCCCTGGGGGCGAGCGCCTGAGGCGCAGCCACCGAACATTCCTCTCCCCGACCGTCACGTTTCCGTCGTATATTCGTCATGTGTCTGTCAGAGCGCCATGGTGAGACGATGAAACGTCACGAAGACGGCTACGGTCGTCCGGCCCCGGCCGGCGGCCTCCCGTGACGGACGGCCTTCATCGGCAACGAGGTCATCGATGTCCGCAACCGCACCGCTTTCGCCCCGTCGCCTCCTCGGCAAGTTCGTGCCGCCGCGCCACCTGCCCGCCGGTCGCATCGACGTGCTGCCGGGCTTCGGTGTTCCGGCGCCGGTCGGCCGCCTGAAGGGGTCGTCGCTGGAGGCGAGCCTGGGGCGGATCGGGTCGCTCGAGGTCCGTCTGGCGCGCACCGTCGGTGAGATCAAGCGTGCGCAGGAATTGCGTTTCCGGGTGTTCTACGAGGAGATGTCGGCGATCGCCGACGCCCGCGCCCTGATGACCCGGCGCGATTCCGACGCCTTCGACGCCATCTGCGACCACATCCTGGTGATCGATCACGCCGCGCCCGAGCCCAAGCCGTTCGGCAAGTCGCGCCCGCGTATCGTCGGCACCTATCGGGTGCTGCGCCAGTCGATCGCCGAGCGCCACGACGGCTTCTATTCGTCGAACGAATACGACCTCGCGCCGCTGCTCGACCGCCATCGCGGCCTGGAGTTCCTCGAACTCGGCCGCTCCTGCGTGCTGCCCGCCTATCGCGGAAAACGCACCGTCGAACTGCTGTGGCAGGGAGTGTGGGCCTATGTGCTCGCCCATGGCATCGACGCGATGATCGGCTGCGCCAGCCTCGAGGGCACCGACCCGCGCCGTCTGGCCCTGCCGCTGTCCTTCCTCCATCACAATTGCGGAGCGAACGCCGATTGGCGGGTCCGCGCCCTGCCCGAACGCTTCGCCGCGATGGATCGGATGGCCCCCGAGGCGATCGATCCGCGCACCGCCCTCCAGGCCTTGCCGCCGCTGATCAAGGGCTACCTGCGCATCGGCGCCAAGATCGGCGACGGGGCGGTGGTCGACCACCAGTTCGGCACCACCGACGTCTTCATCGTCATGCCGGTGAAGCAGATCTCCCAGCGCTACGTCACCTTCTACGGCGCCGATGCCGGCCGCCGGGCGGCGTGAGGCGGCCTGCCGCCGAACTCGACCACCGTCGGTCTCACTGCGGCCGCGCCGTCAGGATCTTGAAGATCGCCCAGCCGAAGGCGACCGCGAAGAGGCCGTCGAGCCGGCGCCGCGCCTTCAGGAACGCGGCGATGGTGCGCCGGTGCGAGAAGATCAGCGCATAGCCGTGGAAGACCGTGAAGCTCCGCAGTCCGATCAGGGCGACGACCGACGCCAATTGCGACGGCGCGGCGTCGGCCGGCCCGCTCTCGCCTCTCACCCCTTCCCGATCTCGCCCGCCTTGGCCCTCAGCCGATAGAGCGCGTCGAGCGCCTCGCGCGGGCTCATGTCGTCGGGGGCGAGCGCCGCGATCTCCGCCGCCAGCCGGTCGAAACGATCGTCCGGCGCCGCTTCCGGCGCGGGCGCCGGCTTCGGCGCCAGCGTCGAGAACAGCGGCAGTTCGTCGACGAACGTGTCGCGCCGGCCGCGCCGGTCCTGATCCTCGAGCTGCTTCAGCACCTGCCGCGACCGCTCGATGACGCGGGGAGGAAGGCCCGCCAGCCGCGCCACCTGGATGCCGTAGGAGCGATCCGCCGCGCCGGCGACGATCTCGTGCAGGAAGACCACGTCACCCTTCCATTCCCGGACCGCCGAGGTGACGTTGGCGATGCGCGGCAGCCGTTCGGCCAGCGCCGTCAGCTCGTGATAGTGGGTGGCGAAGAGGGCGCGGCAGCGGTTGACGGCGTTGAGATGCTCGATCGTCGCCCAGGCGATGGAGAGCCCGTCGAAGGTGGCGGTGCCGCGGCCGATCTCGTCGAGGATGACCAGGGCCCGGGGGCCGGCCTGATTGAGGATGGCGGCGGTCTCCA
This sequence comes from Prosthecomicrobium sp., assembly GCA_048497495.1. GTDB lineage: Bacteria > Pseudomonadota > Alphaproteobacteria > Rhizobiales > Ancalomicrobiaceae > JAFHCF01. Next base: position 28,250 of record JAFHCF010000072.1, on the reverse strand, counting down.
CCATCTCGACCATGAAGGTCGAGCGGCCGCGCGCCAGATCGTCCGCCGCGCCGACGCGGGAGAACAGCCGGTCGACGATGCCGATGCGGGCCTCGCGCGCCGGCACGAAGGCGCCGATCTGCGCCATCAGCACGATCAGCGCGTTCTGGCGCAGGAAGGTCGACTTGCCGCCCATGTTGGGGCCGGTGACGATGGTGAGGCGCCCGTCGCCCTCGCTCGCCCGGGGACCGAGATCGCAGTCGTTGGCGACGAAGGCCTCGCCCGAGCCCTCGCGCAGCGCCTGCTCGACCACCGGATGGCGGCCGCCGACGATGCGGAAGGCGAGCCCCTCCTCGATCATCGGCCGGGCGTAGGCCTCGCGGTCGGCGAGTTCGGCGAGCCCGCAGGCGACGTCGAGCACCGCCAACGCCTCCGCCGCGGCGCGGATCTCGCGCTCGCGCCCGAGGGCGGCGCTCGACAATTGATCGAAGATCTCGCCCTCGAGCGCCAGGGCGCGCTCGCCGGCCGAGGCGATCCGCGCCTCGAGGTCGGAGAGCTCGACGGTGGTGAAGCGCACCGCGTTGGCGAGCGTCTGGCGATGGATGAAGCGCTCGGCGAGCGGTGGGGCGAAGAGCTTCTCGGCATGGGTGGGCGTGGTGTCGACGAAGAAGCCGAGCACGTTGTTGTGGCGGATCTTCAAGGATCGGATGCCGGTCTCGAGCGCGTAGTCGGCCTCCAGCCGGGCGATGGTGCGGCGGCTGTCGGCGGAGAGCTCGCGCGCCTCGTCGAGCGGCGCCGACCAGCCCGGCCGGACGAAGCCGCCGTCGCGCCGCGCGAGCGGCAATTCGTCGAGGAGCGCGCCGGAAAGCAGGTCCTGGAGATCCGCCGGCGCGGCGGCGAGCGCCCCGCGCGCCGCTTCGAGTTCCGTCGGCAGGAGGCCGATCTCGTCGAGCACGACGGCGAGGGCGCGGGCCGCCCGGAGCCCGGCGCGGATCGCCCCGAGATCGCGCGGCGATCCGCGCATCAGCCCGAGCCGGCCGAGGGGGCGCAACATGTCGGGGGCGGCGGCGAGCGCCTCGCGCAGGCGGCGGCGGGCGAGCGCGTCGTCGAGGAGGAAGCCGACCGCGTCGAGCCGCGCCTCGATCACCGATCGGTCGGTCGAGGGTCCTGCGAGCCGCTCGGCGAGCAGCCGCTGACCGTTGGGCGTCACCGTGCGGTCGATCGCGGCGAGCAGCGAGCCCCGGCGCTCGCCCGACAGCGTCCGGGTGATCTCGAGATTGGCCCGCGTCCCGGCGTCGACCAGCAACAGCCCGCCGCCCTCGCCGAGCCCGCCCTCGCGCCGCGGCGGCTCGAGCGGGGCGCGGGCCCCCTTCTGGGTGCGCTCGACATAGGCGACGACGCCGGAGATCGCAGAGAGTTCCAGCCGCGAGAAGCGGCCGAAGGCCTCGGTGGTGGCGACGCCGAAGAGCGCGGCGATGCGCGCCTCCGCCGTGGCGGCGTCGAAGAGGGCTGGGGCGACCGGGGTCAGCGCGATGCGCTCCGACCTGAGGATCGGCTTCAACTCGTCGTCGTCGAAGAGCCGATCGGCGAGCACGATCTCGCGCGGCTCGATCCGGGCGATCTCGGCGGCGAGCCGGGGGAGGTCGGTCTCGGCGACGCGGAAGGCACCCGACGAGATGTCGACCCAGGCGAGGCCGAAGCGGCTCGTCTCGCCCTCGCCGCCCTTCGTCCGCGACAGCCCGAGGAGCCAGTTGGCGCGGGCGGCGTCGAGCAGATTGTCCTCGGTGATGGTGCCGGGGGTGACGAGGCGGACGACGTCGCGCTTGACCACCGACTTGGCGCCGCGTTTCCTCGCCTCCGCCGGATCCTCGAGCTGCTCGCACACCGCCACCCGGAAACCGAGGGCGATCAGGCGCTGGAGATATTCGTCGGCGCGGGAGACCGGCACGCCGCACATCGGGATGTCCTCGCCGAGATGCTTGCCGCGCTTGGTCAAAACGATGCCGAGCGCCCGGCTCGCTTCCTCCGCGTCGCCGAAGAACAGCTCGTAGAAATCGCCCATCCGGTAGAACAGCAGGCTGTCCGGATTGGCCGCCTTGATCTCGATGTACTGCTCCATGACGGGCGTCGGGCGCGGATCGGGGGCGGCGTCGCGGGCCGGCATGTCGGACATGGAAGGCTCTCGGGAGTGTGGCGGGAGGGCGAACCATAGCAGATGCCGCGTCGGGCGCGACCTCGCGGCGCCCCGCGCCGGCCGGTATCCACGGGCGAAGCGCGCTCGCGGCAACTTTCGGCGACTCGAGACCAATGACGCATGCGTTTGCGCGCATTCCGGGGTCGACCAGCGCTTGAGCGGCGCGTGTCGGGCGACTATGGTTCGCCTCCCCTTCGACGAGACGTGGTGTCGGGAAGTTCGTGGCGCGCACCGCCGCCGCGACGCGCCCCCATCTCCCGCCGACAAGAAGAACCGCGCTCGAACGGCGCCGGGAGAGACCGATGGAAACGACCGAGAAGCCGGCGGGCAAGTCCCGCCTCGCCGTCACCGACCAGGAAGCCCTGCTGTTCCATGCCCAGGGCAAGCCCGGCAAGATCGAGATCGTCGCCACCAAGCCGATGGCGACCCAGCGCGATCTGGCGCTCGCCTATTCGCCCGGCGTCGCGGCCCCGGTGCGCGCCATCGCCGCCGATCCGTCGAAGGCCTACGACTACACGTCGAAGGGCAATCTCGTCGCCGTCATCTCCAACGGCACCGCGATCCTCGGTCTCGGCAATCTCGGCGCGCTGGCGTCGAAGCCGGTGATGGAGGGCAAGGCCGTCCTCTTCAAGCGCTTCGCCGACGTCGATTCGATCGACCTCGAGATCGACACCGAGGACCCGGACGAGTTCATCAACGCCGTGAAGTACCTCGGCCCCTCCTTCGGCGGCATCAATCTCGAGGACATCAAGGCGCCGGAGTGCTTCATCATCGAGAGCCGCCTGCGCGAGCTGATGGAGATCCCGGTCTTCCACGACGACCAGCACGGCACCGCGATCATCTCGTCGGCCGGCATCATCAACGCCCTGCATCTGACCGGCCGCCGCATCGAGGAGGCCAAGCTGGTGTGCAACGGCGCCGGCGCCGCCGGCATCGCCTGCATCGAATTGGTCAAGGCGCTCGGCTTCCGCCCCGAGAACGTCACCCTCTGCGACACCAAGGGCGTCGTCTGGAAGGGCCGCGTCGAGGGCATGAACCAGTGGAAGTCGGCGCACGCGGTGGAGACCGACAAGCGTTCCCTCGCCGAGGCCGTCGCCGGCGCCGACATCTTCTTCGGCCTGTCGGCCAAGGGCGCGCTGACGCCCGAGATGGTCGCCTCGATGGCGCCCCGCCCGGTCATCTTCGCCATGGCCAATCCCGATCCCGAGATCACGCCCGAGGAGGTCGCCGCGGTGCGCGACGACGCCATCGTCGCCACCGGCCGGTCGGATTATCCCAACCAGGTCAACAACGTCCTCGGCTTCCCCTACATCTTCCGCGGCGCCCTCGACGTCCGGGCGACCACCATCAACGAAGAGATGAAGATCGCCGCCGTCCATGCGCTGGCCGCGCTGGCCCGCGAGGACGTGCCCGACGAGGTTGCCGCCGCCTACAGCGGGGTCCGGCCGAAGTTCGGCCCGCAATACATCATTCCCGTCCCCTTCGATCCGCGCCTGATCACCGAGATCCCGGCGGCGGTGGCGCGCGCCGCGATGGAATCGGGCGTCGCCCGCCGGCCGATCGTCGACATGGAGGCCTATCGCCATTCGCTCTCCGCCCGCCGCGATCCGGTCGTCGGCACGTTGCAGCGCGTGTTCGCCAAGCTCAAGGCCGAGCCCAAGCGCGTCGTCTTCGCCGAGGGTGAGGAGGAGCAGGTGATTCGCGCCGCGGCGGCCTTCGTCAACCAGGGCCTCGGCACCGCGGCCCTGGTCGGCCGCGAGGATCGCATCGCCGAGACGATGGCGGTGGCCGGCATCGAGGCGCCGGAAGGTCTCGACGTGGTCAACGTCACCACCTCGGAGCGGGTCAAGATCTACACCGACCATCTCTATGAGCGGCTGCAGCGCAAGGGCTATCTCTATCGCGACTGCGCCCGGCTGGTGATCGACCGCAACATCTTCGCCGCGTCGATGGTGGCGCTCGGCGATGCCGACGCGATGGTCTCCGGCGCCACCCGGCATTTCGCCTCGGTGCTCGCCGACGTCCGCCGCGTCATCGATGCGCGGCCGGGCCATCGGGTCATCGGCCTGTCGTTGATCGTGGCGCGTGGCCGCACCGTGGTGGTGGCCGATACGGCGATCACCGAACTGCCGACCGGCGAGGAACTCGCCGACATCGCCGAGGAAGCCGCCGGTGCGGCGCGTCGCTTCGGCTACGAGCCGCGGGTGGCGCTGCTCGCCTACTCGACCTTCGGTCAGCCGCCGGGCGAGCGTACCGCCCACGTCAAGGAAGCGGTGGAGATTCTCACCCGCCGCCACGTCGATTTCGAATTCGACGGCGAAATGTCGATCGAAGTCGCCCTCGACATGGCGAAGATGGCCGCCTATCCGTTCTGCCGCCTCGAGGGTCCGGCCAATGTGCTGATCATGCCGGCCTTCCACGCCGCCTCGATCACCTCGGGCGCCATGCAGGTCCTCGGCGGCGCGACGGTCATCGGCCCGCTGCTGGTCGGTCTCGACAAGCCGGTGCAGATCGTGCCGCTCGGCGCGCGCGACAGCGACCTCATCAACATGGCGGCGCTCGCCGCTTACGACATCAATGGGTGAGGAGGGGTCTCCCCTTCGCGGGAACCGCGAAGGGGAGACGAAAAGCCCCGGTGGGGCTTTTCGACCGACGAACGCACGGCGCGTTCCGCGCCGGGCCGGAGGAGAAGCCCAGGTCGGCGCCTTCGACCGACGAACGCACGGCGCGTCCCGCGCCGGTCCGGAGGAGAAGCCGCCAGTCTCATCCCCTTCGCGGCGTTCCACGAAGGATGTCGCTGAAATCATCCGCCCATCCCGCGCATCGGCGTGCGGCGCGGAACAACGCCTGAAATCGACGAATTCACCCCGCCCGAACCATCGCCCTCGCGGCGTCGCCCGTCAGTCGGCCTGTCCGGGCTTGACGTGCGGTTTCGGCTCCGCCGTCGCCTCGCGTTGAGCCTCTTCCAGCTCGATTTCGTCCCGGGCCGGGAGGTCGTGCAGGAAGACCTTGGATTCGCTGGTGAACCAGCCGCGCACCGGTCCCGCCAGGGCGATGACCAGGGCGACGAACACGACGATGCCGATGAGGAGCGTCAAGCCGGTCATATTGCTTCTCCTGCACGAGATCCGCGATGCGCGACCTTCGGAGGACTGCCGACCGGCGGCGCCCGCGGATGCGAGCGATCATTCTCGCATTTCACTCTAGCGCGAATTCACCCGCCGCACAGCTGGGAACGTCACGGAGGCGCGCCGACGCCGGCGCCGGCGGTCGAGCCGCCGGTGCCGGTCGACGGCATCAATGCGCCGAACCGCCGCCGCGCGGAAACAGGCCGTCGGCGGTGAGGGCCAGGATGGCGATGAAGGCCAATACGACGCCGACAAGGGCGCCGATGATCAGCGCCGGGTAGCCCCAGACGACGACGGAAGCGACGAAGGCGGCGAGAACCGCCAGGGTGACGATGATCAGCAAGATGTCCTCCTCGGGAACGATCGCCGCGCGCGAGCGTCACCGGGTACCGGCGGAGTATCCGTCCGCGCCGAACGCCGAAGCGACCTCGCCACACCGGAATGGTCGGCGGCGCGTACAGATATATGCGTAGGTAGTTCGCCGTAAGGGGTCCGATGGTCGCAGTCGCGGCGCGATCGGCGGTCTTTTCGCCCTCGGCGGCGATCACCGATGGAAAGGTGAGGCGGGCGCGTCTATTTTGCACCGGCAAGCTTCGCCGTCCCGCGTCGCCGCCGACAAGGAAACCGCCACTCGATGACCGCGCCGAAGCGTTTCGAAGGATTGATCGACGCCGACGATCTGCGCCGCCAGCTCACCGCCCTGACCGCCGACGGCGCCGACGGCGGCAATCCGGCGGTCCGGGCCAAGGCCTTGGCGATCCTCAAGGAAGTCCGGCTGGAGACGCGCGCCCTGATCCAGGAGCGGCTGATGGCCGACCGGGGCGGCGTGCTCTGCGCGGAGCGCCTGAGCTTCGTCCAGGACGAGCTGATCCGGGTGATCTACGACTTCGCCGTCAGCCACGTCTATCCGGTGAAGAACCCCTCCTCGGCCGAGCGCATGTCGGTGACCGCCGTCGGCGGCTACGGCCGGGCGACGCTGGCGCCGGGCTCCGACATCGATCTGCTGTTCCTGCTTCCCTACAAGCAGACGCCCTGGGGCGAGAGCGTCGTCGAATACATCCTCTACATGTTGTGGGACCTCGGCCTGAAGGTCGGCCACGCCACCCGCAACGTCGAGGAATGCATTCGCCTGTCGCGCTCCGACCTCACCATCCGCACCGCCATCCTGGAGGCGCGCTACATCTGGGGCGACCGGCCGCTCTTCGACGATCTGGTGAAGCGCTTCGACCACGAGGTGGTGCAGGGGACGGGCCGCGAATACATCGCCGCCAAGCTCGCCGAACGCGACGACCGTCACAAGCGCCAGGGCATGAGCCGCTATCTGGTCGAGCCCAACATCAAGGAGGGCAAGGGCGGCTTGCGCGATCTCCAGACCCTGTTCTGGATCGCCAAGTACTTCTATCGGGTCAAGGACGCCCGCGAGCTGATCGCCGCCGGCGTCTTCTCCAAGTCGGAATACAGCCGTTTCGAACGCTGCGACGATTTCCTCTGGGGCATCCGCTGCCACATGCACTTCGCCACCGGCCGGGCGGAGGAGCGCCTGTCCTTCGACCTCCAGCGCGAGATCGCCGCCCGTCTCGGCTATGTCGACAAGCAGGGCCTGCGCGCCGTCGAGCGCTTCATGAAGCACTACTTCCTCTTCGCCAAGAGCGTCGGCGATCTCACGCTGATCTTCTGCGCCGCGCTGGAGGAGCAGCACGTCAAGCAGGCGCCGGCGCTGAACCGCTTCTTCGGCCGTTTCACCCGCCGCCGCACCAAGGTCACCGCCTCCGCCGGCCACGCCTTCGCCGTCGATCACGCCCGCATCAACGTCGCCGATCCGCAGGTCTTCGTCCGCGATCCGGTCAACCTGATCCGCATCTTCCACGAGGCCGATCGCAACAATCTCGACTTCCATCCCGACGCGTTGCAGCTGATCACCCGCTCGCTGCGGCTGATCGACGAGACCCTGCGCACCGACGAGACCGCCAACCGGCTGTTCCTCGACATCGTCGCCTCCCGCCACGATCCCGAGCGGGTGCTCCGGCGCATGAACGAGACCGGCGTCCTCGGCCGCTTCGTCCCGGAGTTCGGCAAGGTCGTCGCGATGATGCAGTTCAACATGTATCACCACTACACCGTCGACGAGCACCTCCTGCGCTCGATCGGTGAGCTGGCGGCGATCGAGAAGGGCAATCTCAAGGAGGAGGTGCCACTCGCCACCGAGCTCTTCCCCGGCATCCAGAACCGCCGGGTGGTCTATTTGGCGACCTTCCTCCACGACATCGCCAAGGGCCGGCCGGAGGACCATTCGCTCTACGGCGGCAAGATCGCCCGCCGGCTCGGGCCCCGTTTCGGCCTCAGCGCCGCCGAGACCGAGACCGTCGCCTGGCTGGTCGAGAACCATCTGGTGATGAGTTCGGTCGCCCAGGGCCGCGACCTCAACGACCGCCGCACCATCGAGACCTTCGCCGAGATCGTGCAGTCGCCGGAGCGCCTGCGCCTCCTCCATTGCCTGACGATCGCCGACATCCGCGCCGTCGGCCCCGGCGTCTTCAACGGCTGGAAGGGTCAGCTGCTGCGCACCCTCTACTACGAGACCGAGCCCTATCTCGCCGGCGGCCACTCCCAGGTCGGGCGCAACCAGCGCGTCGCCCACGCCAAGGCCGAACTGGCGGAACGGCTGGTCGGTTGGAGCGACGAGGAGAAGAAGGCCTACATCGAGCGCCACTATCCGCCCTACTGGCTGCGCGTCGACCTCGTCCGCAAGATCCAGCACGCCGAGTTCATCCGCCAGGCGACCCGCGACCGCAAGCAGCTCTCCACCTCGGTGAAGCCGCATGTCTTCGAGGGCGTCACCGAGATCACGGTGCTCGCCGACGACCATCCGCGCCTGCTCTCGGCGATCGCCGGCGCCTGCGCCGTGGCCGGGGCCAACATCGTCGACGCCCAGATCTACACCACCACCGACGGCCTCGCCCTCGACACCATCTTCGTCGGCCGCGAATTCGCCGACGACGAGGACGAGCGCCGCCGCGGCCAGCGCATCTCGGCGCTGATCGAGAAGACCCTGACCGGGCTCGAGCGCCTGCCCGAGCAGGTCGAGCGCAAGACCGCCGGCCGCGCCCGCCTCAAGGCCTTCACCATCCCGACCGACGTGATGGTCAACAACTCGTGGTCGGATCGCTTCACCGTGCTGGAGGTCTCCGGCCTCGATCGCCCGGGCCTGCTCTACGACCTCACCCGCGAGATCTCCGACCTCAACCTCAACATCGCCTCCGCCCATATCGCCACCTTCGGCGAGCGTGTGGTCGACGTCTTCTACGTGACCGATCTCTTCGGCCACAAGGTCGACAACCGGTCGCGCGAGAAGACCATCCGCGAACATCTGGTGCGCGCCTTCGACCTCGGTCGCGACGCCGGGAAGTCCGAACGCATCTCGGCCTGAGCCGGAGCCCCCGGCCGCCGCCACCGACGAGACGCCGCGCCGATGTCGCTGTTCCGCAACGTTCTCACCGTCGGCGGCGTCACCCTGGCGAGCCGGGTGCTCGGCTTCCTGCGCGACACCCTGATCGCCGCGGTGCTCGGCACCGGGCCGGTCGCCGACGCCTTCTTCGTCGCCTTCCGCCTGCCCAACCTGTTCCGCCGCCTCTTCGCCGAGGGCGCCTTCGCCGCCGCCTTCGTGCCGCTCTTCGTCCGCCTGCGCGGCGAGGCCGGAGAGCCGGCGGCGGGGCGCTTCGCCGGAGAGGCGCTGGCCGGCCTGACGGCGGTGGTGGTGGCGGTGTCGATCCCGGCGATGATCTTCGCTCCCGCCCTGATCGATCTCCTGGCGCCGGGTTTCGCCGTCGACGTCGGCAAGCGCGCCCTGGCGATCGATCTCGCCCGCTTGTGCTTCCCCTATCTCGCCTGCGTCAGCGTCGTGGCGCTGCTCTCCGGCCGGCTGGCCGCCGATCGTCGCTTCCTGGTGCCGGCGCTGGCCCCGGTCGTCCTCAACCTCGTGCTGATCGGCGCCCTCGTCGCCCTGCTCGTCGCCGGCGGTGTCGAACCGGCGCGCGCCGGTCGCGGGCTGGCCATCGCGGTCACCGTCGCCGGCCTCGCCCAGGTCGGCCTCCTGGTCGCGGCGGCGATGCGTCTCGGCGCGATGCCGCCGCGCCTGTCGCCGCGCCTGACGCCCGAGATCCGCCGCCTGTGGCGCCTCGGCCTGCCCGGTCTCCTCGCCGGCGGGATGAGCGAGATCGGCCTGATCGTCGGCACCATGATCGCCTCGACCACCGCCGGCGCGGTGTCCTGGCTCTATTATGCCGACCGGCTCTACCAATTGCCGCTCGGCGTCGTCGGCATCGCCGTCGGTCAGGTGCTCCTGCCCGAGATCGCCCTCGCCTTGCGCGACGGCGACGGCGCCGAGAGCCACGCGGTGCAGAACCGAGCGCTCGAATTCGCCCTCGCCCTGGCCCTGCCGGCGGCCTTGGCGCTGATCCTCCTCGCCGACCCGATCGTCTCGATCCTCTTCGAACGCGGCGCCTTCCTCTCCACCGACCGCGCCGCCTCGGCCCGTGCCCTGGCGATCTTCGCCGTCGGCCTGCCCGCCTTCGTCCTGGTCCGGGTGCTGGCGCCGGCCTTCTTCGCCCGCGAGGACACCGCGACCCCGATGGTGGTCGGCGGCGTCGCCGTCGCCGTCAATCTCGCCCTCGCCCTGGCGCTGTGGCCGGTCGTCGGCTGGCTCAGCGTCGCCATCGCCACCGCCGCCGCCGGATGGGTCAACGCCGGGCTTCTCCTCGCCCTCCTCCTGCGGCGCCGGCACTGGCGCCTGGGCGGGATCGTGCTCGGCCGCCTCGCCCGGCTCGCCGCCGCCGCCGTGGTCATGGCGGCGGTGGTTCATCTCGCCCACGGCGCCCTCGCCGATCTTCTCGCCGCCGGCCGCCCATTGGTGTGGCGCGCTGGCGCGCTGGCGGGCCTGGTGGCGACGGGTCTTCTCGTCTACGCCGCCCTCGTCGTCGCCTTTCGGGTCGTCGACCTCGCCCGGCTGCGCGCCCTCGCCGCCGGCCGGCGTGACGGGCTCGTCGTCGAGGCGTCTTGCCCGCGCCCCGAGGATCGCGCATAACCCGCCGCGTGGGCCGCCGATCGAGTGGCCGCGACGAGATCCGCGCCGCCTCGCGGTGGCGTCGAAGACGGAAGCGAGCCATGACCGACGATGTTGTCGCCACCTTCGAACCCCGCGTCTTCTCCGGGGTCCAGCCGACCGGCAATCTCCACCTCGGCAACTATCTCGGCGCCATCCTGCGCTTCGTCGAGATGCAGAAGACCCACGACTGCATCTATTGCGTCGTCGATCTGCACGCCATCACGCAGGCCGTCTCGGTGTGGGGGGGCCCGAAGCAGCTCGCCGGCAACATCCGCGAGGTGACCGCCGCCTTCCTCGCCGCCGGCATCGATCCGGTGAAGCACATCGTCTTCAACCAGAGCCGCGTGCCCGAACACGCCGAGCTCGCCTGGGTGTTCAACTGCATCGCCCGGCTCGGTTGGATGAACCGCATGACGCAGTTCAAGGAGAAGGCCGGCAAGGATCGCGAGAACGCCTCGCTCGGGCTCTACGCCTATCCGAGCCTGATGGCCGCCGACATCCTGGTCTATCGCGCCACCCACGTTCCCGTCGGCGAGGACCAGAAGCAGCACCTCGAACTGACCCGCGACATCGCTCAGAAGTTCAACAACGACTTCGCCGAATCGATCCGCGACCACGGCTTCGGCGACGCCTTCTTCCCCATGACCGAGCCGCTGATCCAGGGCCCGGCGACCCGCGTCATGTCGCTTCGCGACGGCACCAAGAAGATGTCGAAGTCGGACCCCTCCGACCTCTCGCGCATCAACCTGACCGACGATCGCGACACCATCGCCCAGAAGCTGCGCAAGGCGAAGACCGACCCCGAGCCGCTGCCGAGCGAGATCGAGGGCCTCGCCGGCCGGCCGGAGGCCGAAAACCTCGTCGGCATCTACGCCGCGCTCTCCGGCCGCGCCCGGGCGGACGTGCTCGGCGAGTTCGGCGGCAGCCAGTTCTCGACCTTCAAGTCGGCCCTGACCGAGCTGGCGGTCGACGAGCTCGGACCGATGGGCGGCGAAATGAAGCGGCTGATGGCCGACACCACCCATATCGACGCGGTGCTGCGCGACGGTGGCGAACGCGCCTCCGCCATCGCCCGGCCGGTGATGGACGCGGTCAAGGACATCGTCGGCTTCATCCGCTGAGGGCCGACGGCGGCGTTGCGACGAAGAGCGCGATGCCTCCGTCTTGTGCGAAGGCCGGCGGAGTGGCACGGTCCCCTCCATGGGATTGAAACGCAGCTCACTCGAGGCCGGTCACCGGCGCAAGTTCCTCGTCGTCGTCGACGACACGCCGGAGTGCGACCGCGCGGTCGTCTTCGCGGCCCTTCGCGCCCAACACACCGGCGGCGCCCTGGTGATGCTCTACGTCGTCGACGACGCCGACTTCCGCGGCTTCATCGGCGTCGAGCAGATGATGCGCCAACAGGCTCGCGCCGAGGGCGAGGCGGTGCTCCTGGCCGTCGCCAGCCGCGCCGCCAAGGTCGCCACGATCGATCCGGAGATGGTGATTCGCGAGGGCACGCACGCCGACGAGGTGCTCGGCCTGATCGAGGCGGACGCCGACATCGCGGTGCTGGTGCTCGCCGCCGGCACCGGCTCGGACGGCCCGGGCCCGCTGGTCACCTCGATCGCCGGCCGCGCGGCGGGCACCTTTCCGGTACCCATCACCATCGTCCCCGGCCACCTCGGCGACGCGGACATCGCCGCGATCGCGTGATTTTCGATCACGCATCCGCGAGAATCGATCGATCCGCCGCGCCGCGACGATTCCTTCGCCCTCCGTCGTCTGGACGCGGGGCGATGAAGGCCCTATCTGGAAATCATCCAATCCGGCTCGGGCCTTGACCCCGGGAAAGGAGCGAAGATGTTCATCGAGACCGAAGTCACCCCCAATCCCGCCACTCTGAAGTTCGTGCCCGGCCGCGCCGTGCTCGGCGAGGGCGCCCGCGAGTTCCGCTCGGCCGCGGAAGCCGGCGCCTCGCCGCTCGCCGTCCGGCTGTTCGAGATCGAGGGCGTCTCCGCCGTCTTCCTCGGCGCCGATTTCGTCTCCGTCACCAAGGACGGACCGGAATGGCAGCATCTCAAGCCGGCGATCCTCGGCACGATCATGGAACATTTCATGTCGGGCGCCCCGGTTCTGACCGGCGAGGACGAGGCGGCGCACGCCGGCGGCGGCTATTCGGACGCCGACGCCCGCATCGTCGCCACCATCAAGCAACTGCTCGACGAGCGCGTCCGCCCGGCGGTGGCCGGCGACGGCGGCGACATCACCTTCGCCCGCTACGAGAGCGGCATCGTCTATCTCACCATGCGCGGCGCCTGTTCCGGCTGTCCGTCGTCGACCGCCACCCTGCGCAACGGCGTGCAGAATCTCCTCATGCACTTCATTCCGGAAGTGGTCGAGGTCCGCGCCGCCTGACGCCCCGGAACGGCGCGCGCGTGAAAGCCGCGCCCGCCTGGAAACCGTGATGATCGTCCTCGCCGTCGACACCGCCCTCGATGCCTGCGCCGCCGCCGTCGCCACCGCGCGCGGCGACGTGGTCGAGGTCGTCTCGCTCGGTGAGGTGATCGGGCGTGGCCACGCCGAACGGCTGATGGCGGTGGTGGGCGCGACATTGGAGCGCGCCGGCCTGCGGCACGCCGATCTCGACGGCTACGGCGTGTCGATCGGCCCCGGCAGCTTCACCGGCATCCGCGTCGGCGTCGCCGCGACGCGCGGCTTCGCGCTCGCCGCCGGCAAGCCCGCCGTCGCCGTGACCTCGCTCGAGGCGCTCGCCGTCGAAGGCCGCGGCGCCTGTCCCGGCCGATCGGTCCTCGCGGTGCTCGATGCCCGCAAGGACGAGGTCTACGCGCAAGCCTTCGATGCGGCGGGCCATCCGATCGCGGAACCCGTGGTCGTCGCGGCCTCGGTCGCCGCCCGCGAGGCCGCCGCCCGTGGCGCGGTGCTGATCGGCTCGGGCGCGCCGCTCCTCGCCGCCCTCGACCCGACGCTCGAGATCGCCGCCGCGACCGCCTTCCCGGCGATCGACACCATCGCCCGGCTGGCGCTCGCCCGTCTCGTCGCGGCCCGGCCCGGCGATGCCCCGCCCTCGCCGCTCTACGTCCGCGCCCCCGACGCCAAGCCGCAAGGAGCGTCGCGTCTGGCCCGCCTGACGCCCGCCGGCCTCGGCGCCATCGGGGAGGGCCGGCCGTGAGCCTGTGGGACATGGCCGATTGGATTCCCGCCTGGAACTGGTGGACGGCGCCGGTCACCGTCGTCGACGCGGTTCGCGACGACGACCTCGAGCGGCTCGCCGCCATCCACGCCGCGTGTTTCCCCGGCGCCCCCTGGAGTGCCGCCGAACTCGCCGTGTTGCTGCGCGAGGAGACCGTCTTCGGTCTCGTCCTGCGCCGCGCCAATCTCTACGGCTCCCGTTCGCCCGTCGCCTTCGTCCTCGCCCGTCTCGTCGTCGGCGAGGCCGAGATCCTCACCATCGCCGTCGATCCCCGCCATCGCCGGCGCGGATTGGCGCGCGCCCTGATGGACCACGTCTTCCGTCGCCTCTACCATGATCGCGCCGAATCCCTGTTCCTCGAGGTCGACGCCGGCAACGAGGCGGCGCTGGCGCTCTACCGCCGGCTGCGCTTCCGAAAGGTGGGTGAACGCAAAGGTTATTACGCTCACGGCAGTGTTCCCGGCGCCACCGCGCTTGTCATGCGCGCCGATCTTCGTTAATCGCGAAACCATCGAACCCTTTCCATGAGGTCGCCGTGACCCGATCGACCAACGACGAAGGCGCCGATCACGCCGCCGAGATCTCTCTCGAGGAACGCTGCGTCACCGCCGGCATGCGCATGACCGATCAGCGCCGTGTCATCGCCCGGGTGATCGAGACCTCCCTCGACCACCCCGACGTCGAGGAACTGCATCGCCGCGCTGCGGCGATCGACAAGCGCATCTCGATCTCCACCGTCTACCGCACGGTGAAGCTGTTCGAGGATTCGGGCATCATCGAGCGCCACGACTTCCGCGACGGCCGCTCGCGCTACGAGACCGTGTCGGAGGATCATCACGACCACCTGATCGACCTCAGGTCCGGCAAGGTGATCGAGTTCCGCAACGCCGACATCGAGAAGCTCCAGCAGTTCATCGCCCGCGAACTCGGCTTCAGGCTCGTCGACCACCGGCTCGAACTCTACGGCGTACCGCTCGACGACGAACACACGTGAGCCGATGAGACGGGTCGCCGCCTCGCTGGCCCTGGCGAAACTCGCGGCGATCACCGCCGTCGTCCTGCCGTTGCAGATGCTGGCGATCCGCGCCGATTGGCGCCTCGCCGCCAAGCTGCCGGTGTGGTGGCATCGCCGCGCGCTTCGCGCGATCGCCGCGCGGGTCAGGGTGACCGGCGCGCCGGCCACCGACCGGCCGTTGCTCGTCACCCCCAACCACGCCTCCTGGCTCGACATCCCGGTCATCGCCTCGCTGATGCCGATCTCCTTCGTCGCCAAGTCGGAAGTGGCCTCCTGGCCGCTCTTCGGTCTTCTCGCCCGGTTGCAACGCTCCGTCTTCGTCGACCGCACCCGCCGCAGCGCCACCGGCAAGGCCGCCTCCGAACTCGGTGTCCGGCTCGCCGACGGCGACTGCATGGTGCTCTTCCCCGAAGGCACCTCCTCGACCGGCGACGTGGTGCTGCCCTTTCGCTCGGCGCTGATCGGCGCCGCCCGCGCCGCCATCCTCCACGGCGGTCACGCCCGCGTCTGGGTCCAGCCGATGACCGTCGTCTACACCCGCCTCGGCGGCCTGCCGATCGGGCGGGCCGAACGCGCCCGCGTCGGCTGGTACGGCGACATCGAATTGCCCGGACACCTGTGGGGGATCTTCCTCGCCGGCGGTCTCGACGTCGAGGTGATCTGGGGCGTGCCCGTCCCCTTCGACGAGGGCACCGACCGCAAGAAGCTCGCCGCGGCGCTCGAGGCCTCGGTTCGCCGCGAGCTCGTCGCCACCCTGCGGCCGTGACGGCGTCACGAGACGGTCGCGAAA
The DNA here is from genome assembly GCA_048497495.1 of Prosthecomicrobium sp. Classification (GTDB taxonomy): domain Bacteria; phylum Pseudomonadota; class Alphaproteobacteria; order Rhizobiales; family Ancalomicrobiaceae; genus JAFHCF01. Next base: position 12,850 of record JAFHCF010000072.1, on the reverse strand, counting down.
TTGGTGCCTGTTCTCGGGCGTCGCGATCCGCTAGAGGTGATCGACCAACACCGGATCGGGCGCGACGGCCATGGCGCGATCGAGCGGTGTGAAACCAGGCGAAGGACATGACGCCGGGTCGACCCGATGATCGACCTCGCGGATGGTGAGATGAGCGAAACCAGAAAAGTCTTCGTCAAGACCTACGGCTGCCAGATGAACGTCTACGACAGCGAGCGTATGGCGGACACCCTGGCGCCGCGCGGCTGGGTCGAGGCGGCGAGCGCCGAGGACGCCGACCTGGTGATCCTCAACACCTGCCACATTCGCGAGAAGGCGTCGGAGAAGGTCTATTCCGAGCTCGGCCGCCTGCGCGTGTTGAAGGCGGAGAAGGCCGAGCGCGGCGAGAAGTTGATGGTCGCCGTCGCCGGCTGCGTCGCCCAGGCCGAAGGCCGCGAGATCTCCCGTCGCGCCCCCGTCGTCGACATGGTCTTCGGCCCCCAGAGCTACCACCTGCTGCCCGAGATCATCGCCCGCGCCGACAACGGCTCGCGGGTGGTGGAGACCGAATTCCCGCTCGAGGACAAGTTCGACCACCTCGCCGCGCCGGCCCGCGCCAAGACCGTGGCGCGCGGCCTGACCACCTTCCTCACCGTGCAGGAGGGCTGCGACAAGTTCTGCACCTTCTGCGTCGTCCCCTACACCCGAGGCGTCGAGACCTCGCGCCCCGTCGATCGCATCGTCGCCGAGGCCGAACGTCTGGCCGACGCCGGGGTGCGCGAGGTGACGCTGCTCGGCCAGAACGTCAACGGCTATCACGGCGCCGGCCCCGACGGCGCGTCCTGGAGCCTCGCCCGGCTGGTGCGCCGGCTGGCGCAAGTGCGCGGCCTCGACCGCATCCGCTATACCACCAGCCACCCCCGCGACATGAGCGACGACCTGATCGAGGCCCATCGCGATCTGGCCGCCCTGATGCCCTGGCTGCATCTGCCGGTCCAGTCGGGGTCTGACCGGATCCTGGCTTCGATGAACCGTCGCCACGCGGCGGCCGACTATCTCCGGCTGGTCGAGCGCATCCGCGCCGCCCGCCCCGACATCGCCATGTCCGGCGACTTCATCGTCGGCTTCCCCGGCGAGACCGAGGCCGATTTCGCCGCCACCCTGAAGCTGGTCGAGGACGTCGGCTACGCCTCGGCCTTCACCTTCAAATATTCCGCCCGCCCCGGCACCCCGGCGGCGGCGCAGGACGATCAGGTCGCCGAAGAGGTCAAGATCGAGCGCCTCGCCCGTCTCCAGGCGCTGATCGACCGCCAGAGCCGCGACTTCAACGCCTCCCGCCTCGGCATGGTGATGGACGTCTTGTTCGAGAAGCCCGGCCGCCGGCCCGGCCAGCTCGGCGGCCGCTCGCCCTGGCTCCAGGCGGTCCACGTCGAGGCGCCGGCCGGCCTCCTCGGCCGCATCGTGCCGGTGCGCATCGAGGCGGTCGGCGCCAATTCGCTTTCCGCCTCGCTGGTCGACCCGCCGGTCGTCCCAGTCGAACCCACCCTCACCCACGCCCTCGGAGGTGCCCGGTGACCGATGCCACGCGCCCGCCGTCCTCGAATTTCCCGGTGACGGGCCATGCCTCGGATCTGACCCACGTGGTCATCGCCTTCGACGACAACCGCCTGGTTTCCGACCTCTTCGGCCAGTTCGACCAGAACCTCGCCGAGATCGAACGGCGTCTGCGCGTCGCGCTCGTCGCCCACGGCAATCAGGTGACGATCAAGGGCGACCACGAGGCCTGCGATCAGGCCCGCCGCGTGCTGGAGAGCCTGTGGGAGCGCCTGCAGTCCGGCGCCGACGTCCATCCCGGCGATGTCGACGGCGCCATCCGCATGTCGCAGGCCGAGGCCGAGCAACTGCCGCTGCCCACCCTCGAGCCCAAGGCCCGCTTCACCCCGGCCCAGATCTCGACCCGCCGCAAGACGGTCTCCGCCCGCACCCCGGCGCAGGACGCCTATGTCCGCGCCATGGGCCGCGCCGATCTGGTCTTCGGCATCGGTCCGGCCGGCACCGGCAAGACCTATCTGGCGGTCGCCTATGCCGCCGCGATGATCGAGCGCGGCGAGGTCGACCGGCTGGTGCTGTCGCGTCCGGCGGTGGAGGCCGGCGAACGCCTCGGCTTCCTGCCCGGCGACATGAAGGAGAAGGTCGATCCCTATCTGCGACCGCTCTACGACGCCCTCTACGACATGATGCCGGCCGAGAAGGTCGAGCGCGGCCTGCAATCGGGCATGATCGAGGTGGCGCCGCTCGCCTTCATGCGCGGCCGGACGCTGTCGAACGCCGTCGTCCTGCTCGACGAGGCGCAGAACTGCACCGCCATGCAGATGAAGATGTTCCTCACCCGCCTCGGCGACAACTCCAAGATGATCGTCACCGGCGATCCGACCCAGGTCGACCTGCCGCCCGGCACCCGCTCCGGTCTGGTCGACGCCCTGGAGATCCTCACCGGCGTCGAGGGCATGATCCGGGTCAACTTCACCGACAAGGACGTGGTGCGCCACGAACTGGTCGCCCGCATCGTCAAGGCCTACGACGACGCCTCCCGCGAGAAGCTCGCCGCCGAGCGCGAGAGCCGCGACCGCTGGGCCGCCGAGCGGGCCGAACGCGACCGCGCCGGCATCGGGCGCGCCGACAACCAGCTCGAGCTGCGCGACAAATACGGCATCGTTCCCCCCGCGGGAGAGCGCTCGTGAGCCCCGCCGCGCCGTCGTCCCCGGCGATCGCCGTCGACATCGCGCTCGAGGCCGAGGCCTGGGGCGGGGAGGGGCGCTGGCGCCCGTTGATCGAGCGGGCGGTGGCGGCGGTCGCGGCGCGGCCCGAGCCGATCGTGCCCGAGGCGGCCGAACTGTCGCTGGTGCTCGCCGACGACGCCCGCGTCCGCGACCTCAATCGCCAGTGGCGCGGCAAGGACCAGCCGACCAACGTCCTCTCCTTTCCGGCGAGCGACGCGGACGACGAGGAGCCCGGTCCGCTGCTCGGCGACGTGGTGCTGGCCTACGAGACCTGCGCCCGCGAGGCCGCCGAGGACGGCAAGCCGATCGAGGACCACGTCACCCATCTCGTCGTCCACGGTCTCCTCCACCTCTTCGGTTGGGACCACGAGAGCGACGACGAGGCCGAGGAGATGGAGGCGCTGGAGACCGAGATCCTCGCCGGCCTCGGCATCGCCGACCCCCACGCGGAGGCCTGAGCGCCGGCCCCCGCGCCACGACGGCAGCGTCCGCGTGACGAATTGACAGCCGCGCCCGCCGCGCCCCACGATGGCCGGACGGGTGACACGAGAGATATGAGTGAGATGAGCGACGCGAATTCCCAGAGTACCGGCACCACGGGCGAAGGTCCGACGAGGACCGAGGCCCGTGGCGAGACGCCCGAGCGATCTGGCGAGAGCTGGATCGATCGATTGCGCAAGGCGGTGGGTTGGAGATCGTCGCCCGCCGCCCTGCGCGCCGTCCTCGAGAGCGCCCTCGAGCGCACCGGCACCGCCGAGGGGGACTTCTCGGCCGAAGAACGCGCCATGATCCGCAACATCCTGCGGCTGCGCGAAACCCGCGTCGACGACGTGATGATCGCCCGCGCCGAGATCGAGGGCATCGACGAGGATACGAGGCTCGACCACGTCGTCCTGCGTTTCATCGACAGCGGCCACTCCCGCATGCCGGTCTATCGCGAGAGCCTCGACGAGGCGATCGGCATGATCCACATCCGCGATCTGATGAGCCACATCGCCCACGCCTCGACCGTCGAAGGGGCGGGCGAGGGCGATCTCGCGGTCGATCTCACCCGCGCCGACCTGTCGAAGCGTCTCGGCGAGACCGGGCTGGTCCGCCCGGTGCTGTTCGTTCCCGGATCGATGCCGGCGACCGATCTGCTCGCCCGCATGCAGGCGGATCGCATCCAGATGGCCCTGGTCATCGACGAATACGGCGGCGTCGACGGATTGGTCAGCCTCGAGGACATCGTCGAGACGGTGGTCGGCGAAATCGAGGACGAACACGACGTCGACGAGGACGCGGCGATCGTCGCCGCCGGCCCGGGCCAGTGGCTCGCCGACGCCCGCGCCGAGCTCGACGAGGTCGCCGCCGCGATCGATCTCGACCTCGCCGCGATCGGCCTCGACGAGGACGTCGAGACCCTCGGCGGCCTGGTGGTGTCGTTGATCGGGCGGGTCCCGGTGACCGGCGAAAAACTCCTCTGCGACCGCCTGCCGGCCCTCGAGATCGAGATTCTCGACGCTGATCGGCGCCGCATCAAACGTCTGCGACTAGCCCACGTGCCCGTTCCCACGCCCTGAGCCCTTCGGTCGCCGCCGCGGGCGTTGTCACGACACCGCCTGGAATGCGAGGCATGTCGCGGCGAAGGTGAGGCGCGGCTGATTCGGAAAGGCGCGAGATGCTCGAACGGATCTCCCATGGCGTGACCCTGCTCTGGGGTTGGCGGCGGACCGCCGTGGTGGCGGGCGCCGGTGCCCTGGCGGCGCTGGCGCAGGCGCCGTTCCATGCCTTTCCGGTGCTGTGGATCTCCTTCCCCGTCCTGGTCTGGGCCCTCGACGGCGCCGTCGAACTGAAGAAGACCGGGGCTCTCGCCCGCCTCGGGCCGGCCTTTCGGGTCGGCTGGGCCTTCGGTTTCGGCTGGTTCCTCGCCGGCCTGTGGTGGATCGGCGCCGCCTTCCTGGTCGACATCGCCCAATTCGGCTGGCTCCTGCCGATCGCGCTCGCCGCCCTGTCGATCGGCCTCGGCCTGTTCCACGGATTGGCCACCGCCTTCGCCCGGCTGTTGTGGTCCGACGGCCCGGGCCGCATCGTCGCGCTGGCGATCGGCTTCTTCCTCGCCGACTGGCTGCGCGGCCACGTCCTCACCGGCTTTCCCTGGAACCTCGTCGGCCATGGCCTCGCCGCCAACGGCCCGATGATGCAGGTGGCCTCGCTCACCGGCGGCTACGGCCTGACCATCCTGGCCGTGCTGATCTTCGCCGCGCCCGCTGTGCTCGCCCGCGGCGCCCGCGACGATCGTCGCTTCGCCGCCGCGATCGCCGCGCTGTTCGTCGCGGTCGTCGGTTTCGGCGTGGTTCGCCTCGCCCTCGGGCCGACGGAATTCGTGCCCGGCCTGCGCTTCCGCATCGTCCAGCCGGCGATCGACCAGTGGAAGAAGTGGCAGCCGGAGTTCAAGACCGAGACGGTCGAACGCTACGCCGCGCTCTCCACCGGCCCGGCCCTCGACGCCGAAGGCCGACCGCTGCCCGCCGACCTGCGGCCGAGCCTCGGCGGGAGCGTCGGCGCCGGTTCGGGTCGCCTGCCGGCCGGCATCACCCATCTGATCTGGCCCGAATCGGCCTTTCCCTTCGTCCTCACCAACGAGCCCTGGGCGCTCTCCACCATCGCCGAACTGATCGGCGACCGCGTCACCCTGCTCACCGGCGCGGTCCGCGTCGAGACGCCGGCGGCCGGCGAGGAACGGCCGCGCTGGTACAACTCGATCTACGCGCTCGGCCCCGGCGCCGAGATTCTCGCCGCCTACGACAAGGTGCATCTCGTCCCCTTCGGCGAATACCTGCCCTTCCAGGAGGTCGCCGAAGGCTTGGGTCTGCGCCAATTGACCAAGCTGCGCGGCGGCTTCTCCCCGGGCCCACGCCTGCGCACGCTGGACGTCGCCGGAACCCCGCCCTTCGCTCCCCTGATCTGTTACGAGGTGATCTTTCCCGACGAGGTGGTCGACCCCGCCCATCGTCCCGAATGGATCCTCAACGTCACCAACGACGCCTGGTACGGCATGACGCCCGGCCCCTGGCAGCATTTCCACCAGGCCCGCCTGCGCGCCGTCGAGGAGGGGCTGCCGCTGGTGCGCGCCGCCAACAACGGGGTCTCCGCCGCGATCGATCCCCATGGGCGAATCGTCGCCCGATTGACGCTCGGCGCCGTCGGTGCCCTCGACTTCGATCTGCCGCGCCCCATATCTCCGACGATTGCATCTCGCTGGCATGAAACGACCGGTTGGGTTTTCGTTTCGTTGAGCCTTCTGACGATCCTTTTTCGAAGACGCAACCCCATGGCGCGGTAGATCGTTGACTTAGCCGCCGAGCAATCACAATGTTCGGTGTGCGGTGAGCGCGATGGACAGGCCTGGGTCGAATCCGATGTCGCGGCGAGGGCTGCGATGCCGATCGAAATCCACGACGTATCGGAGCCCAGGGGGAAGACGGGCCGCCGGGAGGAATGCGAAAATCATCGAAGAATGAATTCGTATTCCTTCGAGAACGTACAGTCGTTACAAAAAAGCAAAGGTGCCGATATGGCCAGCAAGAAATCCCCTAATCCAATCGATATTCACGTGGGTAGCCGCGTTCGGCTCCGGCGGATGATGCTCGGCATGAGTCAGGAAAAACTCGGCGAGCATCTCGGCATCACGTTCCAGCAGATCCAGAAGTACGAGAAGGGCACCAATCGAATCGGGGCCAGCCGGTTGCAGGCGATCGCCCGGACTCTCAGCGTTCCGGTCGCCTTCTTCTTCGAGGATGCTCCCGGCCTCACCCCGGTCGCCGGCGACCAGGGCTTCGAGGAGCAGGGCTCGACCTCCTATGTCGTCGACTTCCTGTCGAGCTCCGAAGGTCTGTCCCTCAACAAGGCCTTCATCCGCATCAAGGATCCCAAGCAGCGCCGCAAGGTGGTCGAACTGGTCAAGGCGATCGCGGGCGACGAAGAGGAGTGACCTCGGCCGGTCACGCGTGGTTCGGCAACGCCCGGGGCCGGTGGCTCCGGGTGTTCGTCGTCTTGGCCGGCAATTCGGCCACGAATGCGTCGTGTCGGTGCGCGCTCGGCTTGACCCTGTCCGATCTTCCTTGTTAAAGGGTCCAGCCTTTCTGGACGATCCACCCCGACGACAGGGCCGGGCTTCGGCCGGTCGGTCCGCTTTCCACGACCTGAGCTCATTTCCTGTCCCGCGACAAGCGACGGATCTGGGCGTTTCCAACAAGGAAACGAAAACCGTGTCTCGTTCGAGCTATCTCTTCACCTCCGAATCCGTTGCCGAAGGTCATCCCGACAAGGTCTGCGACCGCATCTCCGACGAGGTGGTCGACGCCTTCTTCCGGCTCGGACCGGAGCTCGGCTGGGATCCGTCGCATCTGCGCGTCGCCGCCGAGACGTTGGCCACCACCAACCGTGTGGTGATCGCCGGCGAGACCCGCGGGCCGGCAGGCATCACCCATGATCTCTTGCGCCACCTCGCGCGCCTCGCCATCCGCGACATCGGCTACGAGCAGGACGGCTTCCACTGGGAGACCGCCGACATCGCCGTCCATCTCCATGCCCAGTCCGTCGACATCGCCGTCGGCGTCGACGCCGCCGGCAACAAGGACGAAGGCGCCGGCGACCAGGGCATCATGTTCGGCTACGCCTGCCGCGAGACCCCCTCCTTGATGCCGGCGCCGATCTACTACGCCCACAAGATCCTCGAGGATCTCGCCCACGCCCGCAAGTCGGGCAAGGGTCCGGCGGCGGCCCTCGGGCCCGACGCCAAGAGCCAGGTGACGGTCGCCTACGAGAACGGCAAGCCGGTGCGCGCCACGCAGATCGTGCTCTCGACCCAGCATCTCGACGAGATGCTGACCTCGGCCGACATCCGCGCCATCGTCGAGCCCTACATCACCGCCGCGCTGCCCGCCGGCTGGGTCGACGGCTCGACCGTGTGGCACGTCAACCCGACCGGCAAGTTCGTCATCGGCGGTCCCGACGGCGACTGCGGCCTGACCGGCCGCAAGATCATCGTCGACACCTACGGCGGCGCCGCCCCCCACGGCGGTGGTGCCTTCTCCGGAAAGGACCCGACCAAGGTCGACCGCTCGGCTGCCTATGCCGCGCGTTACCTCGCCAAGAACGTCGTCGCCGCCGGCCTCGCCGATCGCGCCACCATCCAGCTCGCCTACGCCATCGGCGTGTCGCAGCCGCTCGCCGTCTATTGCGACCTGCACGGCACCGGCAAGGTCGAGGAAGCGAGAATCGAGAAGGCCGCCCGCGAGGTGATGAACCTCTCACCCCGCGGCATCCGCGAGCATCTCGGCCTCAACAAGCCGATCTACGCCCGCACCTCGGCCTACGGCCACTTCGGCCGCAACCCGGACGCCGACGGCGGCTTCTCCTGGGAGAAGACCGATCTCGTCGACGCGCTGAAGACCGCCGTCGGCGCCTGACGCCCGCGACGATCCGTCCTGGCGCGATTTCCGATCTGATCGCATCAGTTCGAAAACCGCTCCGGCTCTTCGTCGGAACATGCTCCAATCGAGCGCACGCGGGTTCCTCGCGTGCGCTCGTCCGTTTCGGGACCTTCATCCGGAAGCCGATCTTGTCCGATCCCGCCGACCCCTCGCACGACCCCGAAGCCGAACGCGGCGGCGCCTTCTATGGGCGACGCAAGGGAAAGCCCCTGCGTCTCGGCCAGGCGGCGCTGATCGAGGGCCTCCTGCCCGAACTCGCCGTCGACGTGACGGCGCCCTCGGTCGATCCGCGCGGCCTGTTCCCGGGTCCGGTCGCCGACGTCTGGGTGGAGAGCGGTTTCGGCGGCGGCGAGCATCTGATCGCCCTCGCCCAGGCCCATCCCGACATCGGCCTGATCGGCGCCGAGCCCTTCGTCAACGGCATGGCCAAGGCGCTCGCCCGTATCCAGGCCCTCGACCTCGACGACCGCATCCGTCTCCACCACGCCGATTCGGTCGCCCTGCTCGATTGGCTGCCCGACGCCTCGATCGACCGATTCTGGCTGCTCTATCCCGACCCCTGGCCGAAGAAGCGCCACTGGAAGCGCCGCTTCGTCGGCCCGGACAATCTCGATCGAATCGCCCGGGTGCTGCGCCCCGGCGGCGAATTCCGCTTCGCCTCCGACTGGAGCCCCTACGTCGACTGGACGCTGAAGCGGGTGCTCGAGCATCCCGCCTTCGAATGGACGGCCGAGGTCTCCGACGATTGGAAGAAGCCCTGGAGCGGATGGCCGGGCACCCGTTACGAGGAAAAGGCCTTCCGCGAGGGCCGGGTTCCCGCCTATCTGATCTTCCGTAGGGTCTGACCGGCGGAATTGCCGGCGCGAGACTTGCGTCGGAGCCCGATCCGGCTGTATAAGGCCCTCCAAGCACGAAATTCTCAGATCGTCCTCATCGACGAAACGAGAGTGGGCCCCTCTGGGACCCGCTCTTTCGGTGTTGGCCGCAAGGTCCGACCCGTCGACTTCGCCGCAGCACGACGACCGCCAAAGACGGAACCACCCCACTGACGACGCGCAACGAACCTCGCCTGATCTCCGAGACCGGACTCGATGCCCGCATCGCGGCGCTCGCCGAGCCCGTGGTCGAGGACCTCGGTTTCCGTCTGGTGCGGGTGAAGTGTTCGGGCCGCAACGGCTTCACCGTCCAGGTGATGGCCGAGCGGCCGGACGGCACCATCGGCGTCGACGACTGCGAGGCGATCAGCCGCAATCTCGCGCCGGTCATCGATGCCGAGGATCCGGTCGACAAGGCCTTCCATCTGGAAGTGTCGTCGCCCGGGATCGATCGGCCGCTGGTGCGCCGCTCCGATTTCGAGCGTTGGGCCGGCCACGCCGCCAAGATCGAACTCGAACAGTCCCATGAGGGCCGCCGCCGGTTTCGCGGCGTGTTGCTGGGTCTGAAGGACGAGACGTTCGGGGTGAAGCTCGAGGACGCCGCCGAAGGCCAGCCCGACAGCGTCTGGCTGCCGCTCGCGCTCCTCGCGGATGCCCGCCTGATCCTCACCGACGACCTCATCGCCGCCTCGCTGAAGGCGGCCAAACGCGCGGCCCGCGAGGATCTCGACGACGACGACGTCGCCGGTGATTCCGCGGTTCACTGAAAGGCCACACGAGCCCGCGCCCCCGGACATGGGGCGGGCCTCGAGGGAGAAGACGATGGCAGTCAGCGCCAACAGACTGGAACTCCTCCAGATCGCCGATGCGGTCGCCCGTGAGAAGGTGATCGATCGCAAGATCGTGCTCGCCGCGATGGAGGATGCGATCCAGAAGGCCGCGCGCTCGCGCTACGGCTCGGAGACCGAGGTTCGCGCCGAGATCAATCCGAAGACCGGCGAGATCAAGCTCCAGCGCCTGCTCGAGGTGGTCGAGGAGTTCGAGAACCCGGCGACCCAGATCCCGCTCGTCGACGCCCGCATCAAGAACCCCGACGCCTCCGTCGGCGACTTCATCGCCGAGCCGCTGCCGCCGATGGACTTCGGCCGCATCGCCGCCCAGTCGGCCAAGCAGGTCATCGTCCAGAAGGTCCGCGAGGCCGAGCGCGACCGTCAGTACGACGAGTTCAGGGATCGCATCGGCGAGATCGTCAACGGCACCGTCAAGCGCATCGAATACGGCAACGTCATCGTCGACCTCGGCCGTGGCGAGGCGATCGTGCGCCGCGACGAGCTGATCCCGCGCGAGGCCTTCCGCAACGGTGACCGCGTCCGCGCCTATGTCTACGACGTCCGCCGCGAGCAGCGCGGACCGCAGATCTTCCTGTCGCGCACCCATCCCCAGTTCATGGCCAAGCTCTTCGCCCAGGAAGTGCCGGAAATCTACGACGGCATCATCGAGGTGAAGTCGGTCGCCCGCGATCCCGGCTCGCGCGCCAAGATCGCCGTGATCTCGCGGGACAGTTCGATCGATCCGGTCGGCGCCTGCGTCGGCATGCGCGGCTCCCGCGTCCAGGCGGTGGTGCAGGAACTCCAGGGCGAGAAGATCGACATCATCCCCTGGTCGAACGACGCCGCCACCTTCATCGTCAACGCGCTGCAGCCGGCGGAAGTCGCCAAGGTGGTGCTCGACGAGGATGCCGGCCGCATCGAGGTGGTGGTGCCCGACGATCAGCTGAGCCTCGCCATCGGCCGTCGCGGCCAGAACGTCCGCCTCGCCTCCCAGCTCACCGGCTGGGACATCGACATCATGACCGAGGCCGAGGAATCGGAGCGCCGCCAGAAGGAATTTGCCGAGCGCACCGCCCTCTTCATGGAAGCGCTCGACGTCGACGAGGTCGTCGCCCAGCTGCTCGCCACCGAAGGCTTCGGCTCGGTCGACGAACTCGCCTATGTCGGTCTCGACGAGATCGCCCGCATCGAGGGCTTCGACGAGGAGACGGCGGAAGAGATCCAGGCCCGTGCCAACGGCTGGCTCGAGGCGCTCGAGGCCACCCAGGACGCCGAACGCCGGGTACTCGGCGTCGCCGACGAACTGCGCGAGGTTCCCGGCGTCACCACCGCGATGATGGTGGCCCTCGGCAAGGACGGCATCAAGACGGTCGACGATCTCGCCGGTTGCGCCACCGACGATCTCGTCGGCTGGACCGAACGCAAGGGCGGCGAGGTCGAGAAGCACGCCGGCTCGCTCGACGGGCTCGAGCTCTCGCGCGGCGAGGCCGAGACGATCATCATGGCGGCGCGCGTCGCCGCCGGTTGGATCGAGGCCCCGGCGGAGGCGGCCGAGGACGTCGCGGAAGACGTCGAGGAACACGGGGCGGCGAGTGCCGAACACTGAGGCCGAGGCCGAGGGCGTCGCCGACGCGGCGGCGATCGAATGGGAAGAGCGTCCGCCGAGGAAGGCGGACGTCACGCGAACCGACATCGTCTCTCGCGAGGCGAGGCCGATCGCCGAACTGATCCGCTTCGTCGAGGCGCCCGACGGATCCGTCGTGCCCGACCTGAAGCGGGACCTGCCCGGCCGTGGGGTCTGGGTGGAGGCGACGCGTGTCGCGGTCGAAAAGGCCGTCACCCGCAAGCTCTTCGCCCGTGCCCTGCGCGCGAACGTCGAGGTCCGCAAGGATCTCGCCGATCTCGTGGACGGGTTGCTGACCAGCCGGGCGCTCGGCGCCTTCGGCATGGCTCGCAAGGCCGGGCTCGTGGTGACGGGCTTCGCCAAGGTCGACGCGGCGGTGGCGCGCGAGCGTCTCGCCGGCCTCGTCCATGCCGCGGGAGCGGGGGACGACGGGGTTGCGAAGCTGGCCGCGGCGCTCCGGCGCCGCTTCGGCGGAGAAGTCGGATGTTCCATCGTCCGAATCTTCACCGGAGACCAATTGGATTTGGCATTGGGCCGGTCGAATGTGATACATGCTGCCCTGCTCGCTGGCCGGGCGAGCGAAACCTTCATCGAGCGCGCTGATGCGCTCGGACGATATCGCGGTGTCATACCCGCGCTGTCGGCGTTCGACGGCCACCACGCGACGAGCGGCACGACGCCGCAGGAATGACGGACACATGAACGACACCAAGAGCACCGGCGAAAAGACCCTCCACGTCGACGTCAAGAAGACGCTGACGCTGAAGCCCAAGTCCGACACCAGCGTGGTTCGGCAGAGCTTCAGCCATGGCCGGTCGAAGGCCGTGCTCGTCGAGACGAAGAAGAAGCGGGTTCTGAAGCCGGGCGAGACCGAGCAGGGACACGTCGCGCCGGTGGCCAAGCCGGTCGAGGACGTCGCCCCTCGCGTCGAGCCGAAGCCGGTCGCCAGCGCGCCCGCCCCGGCGCCGGTCGCCCCGCCGCCGCCCAAGCCGGCGCCCCAGCGCACCGGCGTGGTGCTGCAGACGCTTTCGGCCGGTGAACGCGCCGCTCGCGAGAAGGCGCTCGCCGAGGCCCGCATCCGCGAGGTCGAGGATCGCAAGCGCCGCGAGGAGGAGGAACGCCTCCGCCTCATCGAACAGGAACGCCTGCGCGTCGAGCGCGAGGAGGCCGAGGCCCGCCGCAAGGCCGAGGCGGCCGCCGCCCGCGCCGTCGAGGAAGAGCGCCGCAAGGCCGCCGGCGAACCCGAACTGCCGTCCGAAGAGGAAATGGCGGCGCAGGCCGCCGC
>JAFHCF010000071.1:0-20103 GCA_048497495.1 Prosthecomicrobium sp. | reverse complement strand
TCGCCACCACGGCGACGCGGGCGGCTCGGCCGTAACGTTCGATCGTCTCGGCGACATGACGCCAGGTTCCGATCATGCCGGGACCTCCTCGGGAGGGCGGCGCATCGCCTTGACCGCCATGAGGATCGCCTCGGGCGTCGCCGGCGTGCCGAGCGGCGGCAGGCGGCCGGGGGCGAGGCTGGCGAGCGCCCCGAGGATCGCCGAGTGGACGGAGATCGCCAGCATCAGCGGCGGCTCGCCGACCGCCTTGGAGCGGTGGATGGTCTCGACCGGGGCGTCCCCCTCCCACAGCGCGACACGGAAGTCCTCGGGGACGTCGTGGGCGGTGGGGATCTTGTAGGTCGAGGGCGCGTGGGTGCCGAGCCGGCCGCGTTGGTCCCACACCAGTTCCTCGGTGGTCAGCCAGCCCATGCCCTGGACGAAGCCGCCCTCGATCTGGCCGATGTCGAGGGCGGGATTGAGCGAGCGGCCGGCGTCGTGGAGGATGTCGACGCGCAGCACCCGCATCTCGCCGGTGAAGGTGTCGATCACCACCTCGGAGCACGACGCGCCGTAGGCGAAATAGAAGAACGGGCGGCCGTGGGCGGCGTCGCGATCCCAGGTGATGTCGGGGGTGGCGTAGAAGCCGGTCGAGGACAACGAGACACGGGCCTGATGGGTCTGCCGGGCGACGTCGGCGAAGGACAGGCTGCGGTCGCCGAGATGAACCCGACCGCCCTCGAAACGGACGGCCGAAGCCGCGCCGCCGAGCAACACCGCCGTCACCTCGGCCATCCGGCCGCGAATGGTCTCGGCGGCGCGGCGGGCGGCCCAGCCGTTGAGGTCGGAGCCCGAGGAGGCCGCCGTCGGCGCGGTGTTGGGCACCTTGTCGGTGGCGGTCGCCGTGGCGCGGACCCGCGACGGCGGCAAGCCGAAGACCTCGGCCACCACCTGCGTCACCTTGGTCATCAGACCCTGGCCCATCTCGGTGCCGCCGTGGTTCACCGAGACCGAGCCGTCGGTGTAGACGTGGACCAGGGCGCCGGCCTGATTGAGATGGGCGAGGGTGAAGGAGATGCCGAACTTCACCGGCGTCAGCGCGATGCCGCGCTTCAACACCGGATTGGCGTGGTTGAAGGCCTCGACCTCGGCGACGCGGGCGCGGTAGTCGGAGGTCTCCTCCAGCCGCCCCATGAGCGCATGGAGGATGCCGTCGTCGACCACCTGGCCGTAGGGGGTGACGCCGTGGGCCGGCGCCTCGGCGTCGGCGTAGAGGTTGGCGAGACGGACGTCGAGCGGATCACGGCCGAGGCGGATGGCGATGGCGTCCATCATGCGCTCGGCGAAGACCATGCCCTGCGGTCCGCCGAAGCCGCGAAAGGCGGTGGCGGAGACGGTGTCGGTCATCAGCCGGCGGCTATGGATGCGGGCGGCGGGATAGTCGTAGGCGTTGTCGGCGTGGAACATGGTGCGGTCGACGACGCCCTGCGACAGATCGGCGGAACAGCCGCAGCGGGCGAGGAAATCGACATCGACCGCGCTCAGCCGACCGGCGTCGTCGAACCCGGCCGACCAGTCGACGCGGAAGTCGTGGCGCTTGCCGGTCATCGCCATGTCGTCGTCGCGGTCGAGGCGGATCTTGGCGGCGCGGCCGGTCAGACGCGCCGCCAGCGCCGCGATCACCGCCCATTGCGTCGCTTGGCTCTCCTTGCCGCCGAACCCACCACCCATGCGCCGGCATTCGCACGGCAGCGCGGCTTCCGACAGGGCGAGGACGCGCGCCGCGACATGGGAGACCTCGGTCGGATGCTGGGTCGAGGCATGGATGCGGATCTCGTCGCCCTCGCGCGGCACGGCGAGGGCAATCTGGGTCTCCAGGTAGAAGTGCTCCTGGCCGCCGATGAAGAAGATGTCGCTCAGCCGATGGGGCGCCGCCTCGAGCGCCGCGGCGGCGTCGCCCTTGCGGAATTCATAGGGCGGCAACACCTCGCGGCCGCGATCGAGCCCGTCGATGACGCTGACCGCCGGCCGTTCCGCCTCGACCTCGACGACGGCGAGGCGCACCGCGATCCGCGCGATCGCCCGTGTCTCGGCGACGACGGCGAAGAGCACCTGGCCGTGGAAGAAGATCTCGTGCTCGGCGAAGACCGGATCGCCGCCGATCGACGGCGAGCAGTCGTTGACGCCGGGCACGTCGGCGGCCGTCAGCACCGCGACGACGCCGGGATGGGCCCGCACCGCGTCGAGATCGAGCCGCAGGATACGGCCGCGCGCCGCGTCGCGGCACCAGCCGGGGACGATGTGCAGGGTGCCGGCCGGCTCCGGGATGTCGTCGATGTAGGGCGCGGCGCCGGTGACGTGGAGCACGGCCGATTCGTGGGCGATCGACCGGCCGACGGTGGCATCGGCGGGGGTGCGCAGGACGATGTCAGAGGGCGCGTCCATGGGAGGCCTCCTCGCGCGCGCCGACGACACGGGTTCGGGTGGTGGGGGTGCCGGCGATCTCGACCAGCGCCTTGCCGAGGAGGCCGACGGCGGCTTCGGTCCGGTAGTCGGCCGAGGCGCGCAGGTCGGAGAGCGGGGTGAAATCGGCCCTCAGCGCCTCGAGCGCGTGACGCCACCCGGCCGCTTCGGAGAGCGACGCGCCGATCAATGCCGCCTCGGCCGCCTCGGCCCGTTTCGGGGTACCGGCCATGCCGCCGAAGGCGATGCGGGCTTCCGTGATGTGGCGGTCGTCGAGGGAGAGGCGGAAGGCGCCGAGCACCGCCGAGATGTCCTGGTCGTGGCGCTTGGCGACCTTCCAGGCGCGGAAGGCGTGGTCGGGCGCGAGCCGCGGCACGAAGATGCGGGTCAGGATCTCGTCGTGGCCACGGTCCTGGCGGCCGTAGGCGAGGAAGAAGTCCTCGAGCGCCAGGCGGCGCGGGCGGCCGGCGCGGACCAACTCGATCGAGGCGCCGAGCGCGATCAGGACCGGCGGCGTGTCGCCGATCGGCGAGCCGTTGGCGATGTTGCCGCCGATCGTGCCGGAGGCGCGGACCTGGGCGCCGGCGATGCGCCGGAAGAGATGGGCGATGTCGGGATCGAGCCGGCCGAGGACCTCGCCCGACGCCTCGAGGCTGACGGCGGCGCCGAGCACGATCTCGTCGTCGGTCTCCTCGATCCGGTCGAGACCGTCGAGGTGGGAGACGTGGACGAGGCGGGGCAGATCGCATCCGACCTTGGTGATCCACAGGCCGACGTCGGTGGCGCCGGCGACGAGGACGGCGTCGGGACAGGCCTCGAGGATGCGCTCGATCGTCTCGAAACGGCGCGGCGCGGCGAAGAAGCGATCCTCGTCGCCGACGAAGACCTCCTCGCCGTCGTCGAGGGCGGCGAGCGCCAGCGCGGTCTCGGCGGCGGTGGCGGCGAAGAAATCGTCGGGGCGCCCGTCGGGCCGCGCGGCGCAGGCGGCGAGCGCCGCCTCGACGATCGGCCGGTAGCCGGTGCAACGGCAGAGATTGCCGGAGAGCCGATCGAGCACCGCCTCGCGGTCGACCGGACCGGGCGTGGCGTAGAGGGTGAAGAGGCTCATGACGATGCCGGGGGTGCAGAAGCCGCATTGCGAGCCGTGCAGCCGCACCAGTTCCTCCTGGACCGCGTGCAGCCGTCCGCCTTCGGCGAGATCCTCGATGGTGACGAGTTCGCAGCCGTCGATGGTGCCGAGCAGGCGGATGCAGGCGGTGACCGGCTCGTAGACCAGGCGACCGTCGACGAGGCGGCCGAGCGCCACGGTGCAGGCGCCGCAGTCGCCCTCGTTGCAGCCTTCCTTGGTGCCGGTGCGGCGGCGGTCGAGGCGCAGGTGGTCGAGCAGGGTCGTGGCCGGCGCGAAGTCGGCGACCTCGATCACACGGCCTTGAGAGAGGTAACGGATCGAGCGGCGCATCGTCGTCAACTCCCGCGATAGGTCGAGTAGCCATAGGGCGCGACGAGCAGCGGGACATGGAGATGGCCGTCGCCGCCGGCGATGCCGAAGCGCAGCGGAATCTCGTCGAGGAAGGCCGGCTCGCTCAGGACGATGCCGCGACGGCGGAAATAGGCGCCGACCGAGAAGACCAGCTCATAGGTGCCGGAGACGTAGGTCTCGCCCTCGAGGATCGGTCGATCGACCCGGCCGTCGGCGTTGGTGCGGTGGGAGGAGATCCGGCGGCGACTGCCGTCGGGCTCGACGCGCCACAGGGCGACGTCGAGTTCGGCGGCGGGTAGGCCGCTCGACGTGTCGAGAACATGCGTGGTGAGCCGGCCCATGAATGCTCCTCGCCCCCCGGTCGATTTCGGCGCCTGAACCGCATGAGGGCATTTGCGGATCATGCGTCATGGTGATCGTTCGAAAAAGCGGAGATTTTCGATCGAACCGATCTCGCCAGAGCACCATTCATGGCGACGGTGACGACTTGTGCAACGTATGCTCGATTTCGCGTCACGCGACCGGACCGGTCGTATCTCCCCAGATTTCTTCGATGAAATCGCCGAGCGCGGCGATGGCGAGGCTCGGCACCATACCGTCGCGGGCGACGACGCGCAGGTGATCGGGCAGAAGATCGGCATCGGCGAGCGGCACCCGCACCAACTCGCCGGCCCTGAGTTCGCGCTCGATTCCCACCTCGGTCATGAAGCCGACGCAGCCGGAGCGGCGGATCAGGGCCGCCATCAGCCGCAGCGAATCGCATTCGCCGCGCAGGGTCAGGGCCCGGCGCTCGCGCGTCAGCGCCGGTTCGAGAGCGGCGCGCAGCGACAGGCCGCGCGCCGGCAGCACCAGGGGATCGCCGGCGAGATCCTCGAGCGTGAGGACGGAGGCCCGCGCCAGGCGGTGATCGGGCGGCAGAACCGCGCCGAGCGTGTGAGGCTCGTGATGGACGACGCGCATGCCGGCGAGCGGGCGGGTGGCGAAGGTGAAGCCGATGTCGGCGGCGTTCTCGTCGACGAGGCGGGCGACCTCGTCGGCGCCGGTGACGACGAGGTTGGTCTCGATGCCGGGATAGCGGCGCCAGAAGGCGGCGAGCAGTTCGGGCAGCCGCTCGGCCGAGATGCTCTCCACCGTGGCGATGCGGACGCGACCGCGCCTGAGCCCTCGCAGGGTTTCGAGTTCGGCGACGACGAAGTCGTGGCGGTCGACGGTCTCGCGCACCTGGCGCAGCAGCAGAGTGCCGGCTTCCGACAGGCGCAGGCCGCGACCGACGCGGTCGAAGAGGCGGATGCCGAGGTCCTCCTCGAGCATCAGGATCTGGCGGTTGACGGCGGAGGAGACGATGTTGAGCTCACGCGCCGCGGCGCGGATCGAACCGGCCTCGGCGACGGCGAGGAAATAGCGGTAGCCGCTCGAAAGGATCGCCCCACTGCCCCGCATGTCGCCCTCTCCGTCCCCCGCGCGATCTTGCGCCGGAGACCCGGCGAGGTGCAAGGCGCCGGAATTGCCGACCGGGCGCGCGAGGCTGGTCGATCAGACGCGCGAGGCGGGCTCGATCAGACGCGCGAGGCGCGGTGGCGATCGATCGCCACGAGGAGCAGGAGATTGACCCAGGCGCCGGCCGAGGTGGCGAAGGCGAGGCCGGCGACGTCGAAGTGGTCGGTGAGGACGAACTTCAGCGCGACGTTGACGGCGATGCCGACGAAGGCGATCCACATCGGCGTCTTGGTGTCGCCGCGGGCGTGATAGCCCGGCACCACCGAGCGCAGCAGCACGATGGCGAGGAGGCCGACGGCATAGGCCTGAAGCGTCGCGGCGGCGCGCGCCACCGCCACGAGATCGAAGGCGCCGCGGGCGAAGGCGATGCGCACCAGCCAATCCGGGACGATCAGGAAGGCCAACACGAAGGGCGCGGTCAGGACGATCGACCAGACCACGGCGCGGCGCTGAGCCCGGCGGGCGCCGACGGCGTCGTCGGCGGCGAAGCGGCGCGAGAGTTCGGGCAGGAGCACGGTCCCGATGGCGATGGCGATGACGCCGATCGGCAGCTGGTAGAGGCGGTCGGCGTAGTACATCGCCGAGACCGCGCCGACCGGCAGCGACGCCGCCAGGATGGTGTCGACGAACATGGCGATCTGCGAAGCCCCCGAACCGATGGTGGCGGGGCCGAGGCGGCGCAGGAAGGTCCGGGTCTCGGGATCGAGGCGGGGACGCTCGGGGACGAGGCGGAGCCCGGCGGGGCGCATCGCCCAGACCAGCAGCCCCAGTTCGGCGACGCCGGCGAGCGCCACGCCGATCGCCGCCGCGTATGGGGCGATCTCGGGCCGGCCGGAGGGCGCCAGCAGCGCCAGGCCGACGCAGCCGATGATGGCGACGTTGAACAGCACCGGGGCCCCGGCCGCCGCCGCATAGCGGTGATGGGCGTTGAGGACGGCGCCGTAGACCGTCACCACGGTGACCAGCAGGAGATAGGGGAAGGTGATGCGGGTGAGACGCACGGTGAGGTCGAGGAGCGCCGGATCGCGCGAGAAGCCGGGGGCGATCAGGCCGACGAGGCCCTCGGTCCAGACCTCGGCGGCGACGAGCAGGACGATCTGCACCGCGACCAGCGCCCCGAGCACCCGGGCGGCGAAGCCGAGCGCCGCCTCCCGCCCGCGCGTCTCCAGGGTTCCGGCATAGGTCGGCACGAAGGAGGCGTTGAAGGCGCCCTCGGCGAAGAGGGCGCGGAAGTGATTGGGGATGCGCAGCGCCACGAAGAAGGCGTCGGCCAAGGGACCCGCGCCGATCACCCAGGCGAGCACGACGTCGCGCAGGAAGCCGGTGGCCCGCGACACCATGGTGAAGCCGGAGACGGTACCGACCCGCTTCAGGAATACCGCGGCGCCGCCGCTCGGCCAGATCTTCACTTCTCCACCCCGTGGCGTATCGGCCGTCGTGCCGTGACCTCGCCGTCGCTCGTCCCATAGGGCAAAGCGGGCGCGATCGGGAGAGGAAATCGACGGGCGTGGAGCCGGCGGGCTCAGGCCGCGTCGCACTAGAGCCGTTCCCGGACCGATCCGGTCCGGTCGAACATGGTCTAGCCGCCGGCCGCGGCCTGCGGCCGTGCCTGCCAGATCTTCTGACGGTTGCGGATGGCGCGCGGCGCCGGTCCGAAATAGGTCGGCGTCTTCACGAACTCGCGCGGATGCAGGATCACCGAGGCGATGCGCTGATAGAGCGACTTGGCGGAGATCGGCTTGCACAATAGTTCGTGAATGCCGAGCTTGCGCGCCTCGAGAATGCGTGAGCGCTCGGTGTGGGCGGTGACCATGATCACCGGAATGTAGGCGAAGGGGTTCTGCGGATTGCGGATCATCCGAACCATGTCGGCGCCGTCGAGGATCGGCATCACCCAATCGAGGATCAGAATGTCGGGATTGGCGCGATCCATGGCTTCCAGGCCCGAAGCGCCGTCTTCCGCCTCGACGATGCGGCGCGCGCCGAACCCCTGCAGCATGGTGCGCAGGATGGTGCGCATGTAGGCGCTGTCCTCGACGACGAGGAAGGTCAGGGATGCCAGATCGAGGTTCACGCGGGGGTCTCCTCCACGTCGCGGAGTCTCGCCTGGAAAGGTGAACAACAGGTTGCTTCGTCCCCTGCGGCGACGGGACGCGTGTCCGTAGGCTCACGGATGGTCAAACTTCTCCGGGTTGATCATGGTCAAAGTGCCTCGAATTCCTGTAAGTCTAATAGACTGACATCGAGAACGAGGGGTGCGTGCCGGCGAAACGTCGGGCGCGCGGTATCTGGATCCGAACGAAAGACGGTTCCGACGAGTCGTCGACGAGGGGCTTCGAGCGGCAAGGGAAATCCCGCAGCTCGGGGTTCGACGACGGAAGCGGCCCACCATACGAGTGAGAGGGGCTCGAGGACGGACATGAACTATCAGTCGATCTTTGAGGATGCCATCGACCAACTCAAGGCGGAAAAGCGCTACCGCGTGTTCGCCGATCTGGAGCGGATCGTCGGGCGGTTTCCCCGCGCCCTGTGGCGCAAGGAAGACCAGGCCCGAGAGATCGTGGTGTGGTGCTCCAACGACTATCTCGGCATGGGCCAGCACCAGAGCGTGCTCGGCGCGATGATCGAGACCGCGCAAGGGCTCGGAACCGGCGCCGGCGGGACCCGCAACATCTCCGGCACCTCCCACCCGCTGGTCGAGCTCGAGGCCGAACTCGCCGACCTGCACGGCAAGGAGGCGGGTCTCGTCTTCACCTCCGGCTTCGTCTCCAACGAGGCCGGCATCTCGACCATCGCCCGGCTGATGCCGGACTGCCTGATTCTCTCCGACGAGCTCAATCATGCCTCGATGATCGAGGGCATCCGCCGCTCCGGCTGCGAGAAGAAGCTCTGGCGTCACAACGACGTCGAACACCTCGAGGAACTGCTCGCCGCGACCGAGCCGGGCCGGGCCAAGCTGATCGTCTTCGAGAGCGTCTATTCGATGGACGGCGACATCGCGCCGATCCGAGAGATCTGCGACCTCGCGGACAAATACGGCGCGCTCACCTACATCGACGAAGTGCATGCGGTCGGCATGTACGGCCCACGCGGCGGCGGCATCGCCGATCGCGAGGGGCTGATGGACCGGATCGACGTCATCGAGGGAACCCTGGCCAAGGCCTTCGGCACGCTCGGCGGCTACATCACCGCGACCAGGGCGATCTGCGACGCGGTGCGCTCCTATGCGCCGGGCTTCATCTTCACCACGGCGCTGCCCCCGGCGATCGCCGCGGCCGCCGCCGCGTCGATCCGCCACCTCAAGCGCTCCTCGGCCGAGCGCGACATGCAGCAGCGTCAGGCGCAGCGGGTCAAGGACGTGCTCGGGGCCGCCGGACTGCCGGTGATGCCGAGCGAAACCCACATCGTGCCGATCATGGTCGGCGACCCGGACCTGTGCAAGAAGGCCTCGGACCTGCTGCTCGAGGAGCACGGCGTCTACATCCAGCCGATCAACTACCCGACGGTGCCGCGCGGCACCGAGCGGCTGCGCGTCACCCCGACGCCGTTCCACGACGATGCGTTGATCGAGGAACTGCGCGACGCTCTGGTGGCGGTGTGGAACAAGGTCGGCCTGGAGCTGACCGGACCGCTCGGCCGCAGCGACGACGCCGACGAGATCGCGCCGCCGGTGACCCGCGTCGCGGTGCCGCGTTCGGGCGGCTGATCGGCTCGTTCTCCCGGGACGCGCGGCGACCTCGGTCGTTCGCGTCCATCGGCCTCGGTGGCGACACCGGGGCCGTTTTTTTGGGGCGCGCGCGGGTCGAGATGGCGCGGGGCCCGCCGTCACGCCCCTTTGGTGGGCGTCTCGGCCTTCTCCACCGGCTTGCGGGCCGGCAGGTCGTCGTCGTCGAGGATACGCCAGCCGGCGCCCTCGAGATCCTCGTACTGACCCGCCTTCAGGCTCCACAGGAAGGCGAAGAGCCCGAGCAGGCCGAGGCCGATGGCGATCGGCACCAGAAAGATCAATACGTCCATGGGATCGGCATCCGTCCTGGTGATCGTTCGTCGGTCGGGTCTACCTGCGCCCGCGACACGCGGGGGTCAAGTCGCGGCGGGCGGGCGGCGGCGTGGTTCGTGGCTCCCGGTGGTGCCGAAACGCAGGCGCAGCGCGTTGAGGGTGACGATCACCGAAGACCCCGACATGGCGAGCGCGGCGATCAGCGGCGTCACCAGCCCGGCGACGGCGAAGGGCACGGCGATCAGGTTGTAGCCGCCCGACAGCCAGAGGTTCTGGATCATCGCGGCACGGGCGCGGCGGGCGACGGTCAGCGAGGCGACGACGGGCGCCAGCCGATCGCCGAGGAAGACGGCGTCGGCGGCAGCTTGGCTCAGATGGACGGCGGTGACCGGCGACAGCGAGACGTGGGCGGCGGCGAGCGCCGGGGCGTCGTTGAGGCCGTCGCCGACCATCAGCACCCGGCGGCCCTCCGCCTTCAGGGCCTCGAGGCGGGCGATCTTGTCGGTCGGACCGAGGCCGGCGGCCCAGTCGGTCACGCCGAGCGCGGCGGCGACCTCGGCGACGGCGGTCTCGCGATCACCGGAGAGGATCACGATCGCAAGCCCCATGGCCTTCAGCCGATCCACCACCTCGCGGGCGTCGCGGCGCAGGCCCTGCTCGAGCGCGAAGACGACGACGTCGCCCTCGTCCCGGCGGTGGGCGACGAGCGAGGCACCGGGGAAGCGGGCGTGGAGGCGGGCGACCTCGGCCTCCTCGGCCCCGCAGAAGGCGGGCGAGCCGAGGCGTTCGAGACGGCCGTCGACGACGCCCTCGATGCCGCGCCCCGGCTCCTCGCGCACCTCGAGCGGCGGCGCCACGGCGCGGGTGACCTCGGCCAGGGCCCAGCCGAGCGGATGGCGGCTGGCGCGGGCGAGGCGGCCGGCGGCGGCGAGACGTTCGGCGTCGATCTCCTCGCCGTTCGACAGGCGCGGCTCGGGCAGGGTCAGGGTGCCGGTCTTGTCGAAGACGACGGTGTCGACCACCGCCAGCCGCTCGATGGCGTCGCCGGAATGGAGCAGCACGCCGGCCTTGAAGAGAATGCCGGAGGTGACGACCTGGACCGCCGGAATGGCCAGCGCCAGGGCGCAGGGACAGGTGATGATCAGCACCGAGACGGCGATCACCAGACTATCGGCGACGCCGTGGCCGGCGACCAGCCACCAGCCGAGGAAGGTGAGGAGGGCCGAGGCGTGGACCACCGGCGCGTAGGCGCTGGCGGCGCGATCGGCGAGGCGCATGTATTTCGACTTGGCCTGGGCGGCGCTCTCGAGCAGGCGGTTGACCTCGTCGAGCAGCGTGCCCTCGGTCGCCGCCGTCACCCGGACGCGCAGGACACCGCCGACGTTGAGGGTGCCGGCATGGACGCGGGCGCCGGCGCCGACCGGCACCAGGGTGGTCTCGCCGGTGACCAGGCTCTGATCGATGTCGGAGGCGCCGTCCTCGACGATGCCGTCGACCGAGACCCTCTCGCCGGCGCGCACCACCACGATGTCGCCGGGATCGATCTTGGAGAGCGGCACGTCGCGCAGCGTGCCGTCGGGCATCAGCTTGGAGGCGGCCTCGACCCGAAGGGCCGCGACGTTCTCGGCGACCGAGCGGGTGCGCCGGCGCATGTTGTGATCGAGGAAGCGGCCGGTGAGCAGGAAGAACAGCAGCATCACGGCGGAATCGAAATAGGCCTCCGGCGCCGAGCGCAGGGTCTCGAACACCGACAGGCCGAGCGTCAGCACGACGCCGATCGAGATCGGCACGTCCATGTTGGTGCGAAACGCCCGGAGGGCGCGAAAGGCGGAGCGGAAGAACGGCCGGCCGGAGTAAGCCGCGACCGGCAGCGCGATCAGCGCCGAGATCCAATGGAAGAGGTCGCGGGTGGCGGGGTCGATGTCGGAGACGTTGCCGGCCCACACCGACACCGACAGCAACATGATGTTCATCGCGCCGAAGCCCGCGACCCCCATGCAGCGCAGGAGTTCCTTGGCCTCGGCCTCCTCCTCGACCGAGCGGCGGCCGGGATCGAAGGGGTGGGCGCGATAGCCGAGCTTCTCCAGGCGGCGGACGATGGCGCCCGCCTCGGCCTCCCCCGGGGTCCAGCCGAGGGCGAGACGGTGGGTGGTGAGGTTGACCCGCGCCTCGGTGACGCCGGGCATGTTGCGCAGGCCGCGCTCGATGGTCGACATGCAGGCGGCGCAGGTGATGCCCTCGACGGCGAGGTCCATGTGGACCGTGCCGTCGGGCTTGGCGGTGGCGAAGGCGTCCCAATCACTTTCGGCGGAGGTCATGGGCGGCGAGACCGTCCTCTGATGGCGTTGGAGCGGCGGGGATCAGCGCAGGTAGAGCGAGTTCTGCGACAGGAAGACCCGGCCCTCGGCGCTCTCGCCCTCCACTTCCATGCCCCACTTGCCCTCGCCGACACCGGTCGCGGCGCCCTCGAAGACACCGGTGGCGCCGGCGACGGCGGCGAGCGGGACGACGTGGTCGAGCGCCCGGTTGGCGGGATGCTGGAGGGTGGCGCGGAAGGCGACGCCGGTGATCGGCGCGCCCTGGGCATCCTTGGCCTCGAGTCGGACGACGACCCGGCCGTCCGGACCGCGGTCGGCCTTGGCGTCGATCCGCCAATGGCGCGCCGCCTGCAGGTGGGCATCGGCGATCGCCTTGTTGAATCTCTGGCTGTCGCGGTAGGACGATTCGGTGACGACGCCGGGGAAGGATCCGATCGCCCGCCAGATCATGTAGCCGTTGACCGCCGCGACGAAGGCGAAGACGCCGAGCAGGATCATCAGGACATGACGGCCGGTCAGGCGGAATTCGCCTTCGCCGGGTTCGTCGGTACGGTTCGAGGACATCGTCATCCGCCCCTCCAGGCATCGTTCGCGACCGGGCGGCGCCCGGACCATCTCACCACGTTGTTCCCTTTCGGGAAGATCCGGCGGGGCGCGAAACCGCCTCGCCGGACGCTACGCCTCACGGCGCCTTGAAGAAGTCCTTCGCCGTCGCGGTCTCGCCGTGCTCGTCGGTGATGGCGAAATGGACGGGCATCGACTTCTCGAGCTTCGCCTCCGGCGGCACCGTGATCAGGACGCGCGTCTCGCGGGTCTGATCGGACTCGACGGTGAAGACCAGAGTGGAATCGCCGTTCTCATGGCGGTCGGCGGCGTTGGAATCCAACTTCGCCCCCGGCGGCAGGCCGTCGACGCGCACCCGGAGGATGCGGGTCGCCGGCTCCTTGTTGAGCAGGCGCACGGTATAGCCGTTGCGGATCGAACCGTCGGAATTGGCGACATACTGCGGGTTGCGGTCGTGCAACACGTTGATGCCGACGGTGGCGCGGGTCGAGAGCTTCCAGCCGATCACCGCCATGGCGATGGTGATCAGGACCACGTAGATCATCGTGCGCGGGCGAATGGGGCGATAGATCGCCGCCTCGCCGCGTTCGCGACGCTCGATGTTGATGTCGGTGTCGTAGCCGATGAGCCGCGCCGGCTTGCCGATCTTGGCCATGACGGTATCGCAGGCATCGATGCACAGGCCGCACTGGATGCAGCCCATCTGCAGGCCCTCGCGAATGTCGACGCCGGTCGGACAGACGGTGACGCACTGGCCGCAGTCGATGCAGTCGCCGGCGGGTTCGCCCGCTTCCCCGAGCTTCCGGTTCTGCTTGAGGCTGCCGCGCGGTTCGCCGCGATCGACCCGATAGGAGACGTTGAGCGCCCATTCGTCGGTCAGCGCCGCCTGGATGCGCGGCCAGGGACACATGTAGAGACAGACCTGTTCGCGGGCGAAGCCGGCGAGCAGATAGGTCGTACCGGTGAGGATGGCGATCCAGACATAGGCGATCGACGGCGCCTGGAAGGTGGCGAGTTCCCACACCAACGTCGGCGCGTCGGCGAAGTAGAGGACCCAGGCGCCGCCGGTCCACCACGCGACGAGGATCCACACCGCGTGGGTCGCGGCCTTGCGCCAGGCCTTGTCGAAGGTGAAGGGACCCTTGTCGCGCTTCATCTGCTCGCGCCGGTCGCCCTGGAACAAGCGCTCGACGGCGAAGAAGAGATCGGTCCACACCGTCTGCGGGCACAGGTAGCCACACCAGATGCGGCCGGCGACGGCGTTCATCAGGAACAGCACGAAGGCGGCGATGATCATCAGGCCGGTGACGTAATAGACTTCCTGCGGCCAGATCTCGATGAAGAAGAAATAGAAGCGCCGGCCCGGCAGATCGAGCAGGATCGCCTGATCGGGCTGGCCCGCCGCCCGCGTCCAGCGCAGGAACGGCAGGAAGTAATAGATTCCCAGGCCGAGAACGAGAATCGCCCACTTGATGTTGCGGAAGGTGCCGGAAACCGCGGCGGGGTAGATCTTCGCATGATCGGCATAGAGCCGGCTGTCGGCGCCGGCCGAATTCATACCATTGTCGACGCTCATCGCGTTCCCGTCCCTCGCTGTCGTCGAGCCGATCGGCCGTGATCGCCCCTCGATCCGGCCGCGTCGCCTCCGTGGGTCACGTGGTCCGAACGGTCGGGTCGACCGGTCGGATCCTCACCACGTCCCCACATTCCTCGCGCCCCGCCGATCACCGCCGGCAAGGCCTCGTGGTCAAAAAGATAGTGGTTCTGATTCACGAGACGGATGGGAACCATCCGTCTCGATCGAACCACTTGTGATGCTCTAGGGCGGCCCGGTGGGTCCGACAAGATGCGGACGGCCCCGGCAACCTCATCCAATCGGTTAGATGCGCATCGAGGCGGCGTCATGTCGTCGCAATGACACCGCTCGCGGCTCGCGAATCCCCCGCCTCCGTCGCCGCGGCTGCCGCGACCTCGGTCCCCGAGCGGAGCGGACGGGCACGCGCCTCGACAAACGAACGAGGGAGACGTTTTCGCGCCTCCCTCGCATCCTCGGCGGCCGCGCGCGACCGCAAATCGGCGCGGAGAGGCGGTTTCCCGTCTCTCCGCGTATCTCATCGGATCACTTGCCGCCACCCAGCGAGTGGATGTAGACGGCCAGCGACTTGACGGTGATCGGGTCGAGACGACCGTCCCACGCCGGCATGACGCCGTGGCTGCTCGCGTTGATCTGCGCGAGGACCTTGTCCTTACCGGCGCCGTAGAGCCAGATCTTGTCGGACAGGTTCGGCGCGCCGAACTCGAGATTGCCCTTGGCGTCTTCACCATGGCAGGCGGCGCAGTTGTCGGCGAAGAGCGTCTTGCCGGCATCGGTCGCCTTGACGGAAGGATCGGAGAGCGACACGACGTAGTCGGCCACCTGCGCGATTTCTTCCTTCTTGAGCACGCCGTCCTTGCCGAAGGCGGGCATCTGGCTGTCACGAGCATCCTTGTGACCGGAACGGATGCCGTAGCGGATCGTCTGATAGATGTCCGGGAGCTTGCCGCCCCACAGCCAATCGTCGTCCTGGAGGCTCGGATAGCCCGGGCCGCCGGTCGCACCCGAGCCGTGGCACGGGGCGCAGTTGTCGCCGAAGGCCGCCTTGCCGTTCGCCATGGCGAACTCGAGGAGAGCCGGAGTCGACTTGATCTTCTCCAACGGAGCCTCGGCGAGACCGGATGCGTTGGCCAAGCGGGCCGTCACACCGTCCTCGTAGGCGGCGATCGCGTCGGACCGCATGGTCGAGCCCCACAGACCCTTGGTGTAGTCGGTCAGCATCGGCCAAGAGGGGTAGAAGAGGAAGTACGCGAAGGACCACACGATGCAGGCGTAGAACACGTAGAGCCACCACTTCGGCAGCGGCGTGTTCAATTCCTTCAGACCGTCCCATTCGTGGCCGGTCGTCGTCTGACCCGACAGATGGTCGAGTTCCTGATGTGCCATGGATCAATCCTCCCGCAGGGGGATACGCGAGGCCTCGTCGAATGGCCGCTTGTTTTTCGGCCAGAGGGCATAGACGAGGACGCCCGCGAAGATGACGAAGAAGTAGACCAGACCCCACGTCTGGGCGAAATGCGACAACGAGGTGTAGGTGTTGGACATACCTTCCCTCCTCAGCGCAGGTTTGCCTTGTCGTAGAGCTTGAAGTCCACCAGGGTTCCGAGCACCTGAAGGTAGGCGACCATAGCGTCCATCTCGGTGACTTTGGCGGGGTTGCCGTCGAAGTCACGCGCCACGGGGTTGTGCAACTTATCCCCCTTGGAACTGACGACCGTATAGCGCTTCAGGAATGCGTCCACGTTCTTGTCGTCGGGGTTGGCCTGAGCCGCGACGTCGGTCACCACGTTGGCGATCTGGTCCGCGGTGTAGGGCACGCCGACGAGCGCATGGGTCTGCACCATGGCCTGAAGATGCGTGGTGTTGAGCTCGTTCTTCGCCAGGAAGGCGTATCCGGGCATGATGCTGTCAGGCACGACCGAGCGCGGGTTGCCGAGATGCTCGACCTGCCACTTGTCGGAATACTTGTTTCCGACGCGCGCCAGATCCGGACCCGTACGCTTGGAGCTCCACTGGAACGGATGGTCGTACATGGACTCGGCCGCGAGGCTGAAGTGGCCGTAGCGTTCGATCTCGTCGCGCATCGGACGGATCATCTGGCTGTGGCAGTTGTAGCAGCCTTCACGGACGTAGATGTTGCGTCCCACCAGTTCGAGCGGGGTGTAGGGACGCATGCCCTCCACCTTCTCGATCGTGCTCTTCAGGTAGAAGAGCGGGACGATTTCGACCAAGCCGCCGATGGCGACCATGATCAGGATGCCGACGAGCAGAACGATCGAGTTCTTCTCGAAGATGGCGTGTTTTTCCATCAGAGACATGACTCGCGCTCCTTCACTCGGCCGGGGCCAGAGCCGGGGAACCGGCGGTGGCGCTTTCGGCGTCCTCACCATGAACCACGGTCATGTACAGGTTGTAGACCATGATCAGCGCGCCGATGAGGAACAGGCCGCCGCCGGTGGCACGGATCACGTAGTAGGGATGCATGGCGGCCACGGTCTCGATGAACGAGTACTCGAGGAAGCCGAGCTTGTCGTAGGCACGCCACATCAGGCCCTGCATGATGCCCGACACCCACATGGCGCAGATGTAGAACACGATGCCGATGGTGGCGGTCCAGAAGTGCCAGCTGACCAGCTTCAGCGAGTAGACGCCCTTCTTGTTCCACAGCCACGGGAAGAGGCAGTAGAGCGCGCCGAAGGACACGAAGCCGACCCAGCCGAGAGCGCCTGAGTGGACGTGACCGACGGTCCAGTCGGTGTAGTGGCTGAGGCCGTTCACCGCCTTGATCGACATCAGCGGACCTTCGAAGGTCGACATGCCGTAGAAGGCGACGGAGACGACGAGCATGCGCAGCACCGGATCGGTGCGGAGCTTGTCCCAGGCGCCCGAGAGCGTCATCAGGCCGTTGATCATGCCACCCCAGGACGGCATCCACAGCATGATCGAGAAGGTCATGCCGAGGGTCGACGCCCATTCCGGGAGAGCCGTGTAGTGCAGATGATGCGGGCCGGCCCAGATGTAGAGGAAGATCAGCGCCCAGAAATGGATGATCGACAGACGATAGCTGTAGACCGGACGTTCGGCGCGCTTCGGCACGAAATAGTACATGATGCCGAGGAAGGCGGCGGTCAGGAAGAAGCCGACCGCGTTGTGGCCGTACCACCACTGGACCATGGCGTTCTGGACACCCGAGAACACCTGGACGGAATGGTGGGAGAAGGGCGAAACCGGCACGCGGACGTTGTTGCCCAGGTGCAGCATCGCGATGGTGACGATGAAGGCGAGATAGAACCAGTTGGCCACGTAGATGTGGGGTTCCTTGCGCTTCCACAGCGTCCCGAGATAGGCGAGCAGATAGATCACCCAGACGACGGTCAGCCACAGGTCGGAGTACCACTCCGGCTCGGCGTATTCCTGCCCCTGCGATACGCCGAGCAGGTAGCCCGTGCCGGCGAGCACGATGAAGGCGTTGTAGCCCAGGATGATGAACCACGGCGTGACGATGCCGGGCATGCGCGCCTGGGAGGTGCGCTGCACGACGTAGAACGACGTCGCCAGCAACACGTTGCCGCCGAAGGCGAAGATCACCGCGGAGGTGTGCAGCGGACGCAGGCGTCCGAACTGGATCCATTCCAGGTCGAAGTTCAGGAACGGAAACGCCAGCTGGGAAGCGGCGATGACGCCGACCAGGAAGCCCGCGATGCCCCAGAACATGGCGGCGATCGACGCGAACTTGACCGGTCCGAAGTTGTAGTTGGGCTTGCCGTCGATCGTCTGCACCGGTTGGGAACTGCGATCGTTGTAGCCCTTGATGATCAGAAAAATACCGATCGCCGCGAAGACCGCGCCGACCGCTGCGTGAAACGCCATCTGCGGTTCCCATGCCTTACCGGCAATGATCACGCAGACGACGGCGAGAAGCGCGAGGAACAGGGAATATCCCATTTCCTCGAGCGTGAATGCCTTTGTCTCGACTGGTCGAGCCATCGTTCGCCCCGTTTCTTGTAGTCGATACGCCCCCAGACGGCTCACCCCGCCACCTCGCCCGAAGAAACTCACTCGGTACGAAGCGCACGGCACGGCCGTCCGCCTTGATTTTCGGCGTTCCTACGGCGAACACCGAGCGAGCCCGGTGGACGACGTCGAAACGCCGATGGGTATCGGTCCGACCCTAGTTCCGACCAACAACCACGACTTTGATTCAGGTCAACGAGACCCGAACGCACGACGATCGCGGATAGTGGCCGGATGGAACCGGGGATGGACACGCCGACGACAATAGCGGCGACGGGTCGGCCTCAGCAGCCGGTCGAAATACCTACGAACCCCTATTCTGAATAAGACCTTCGCAGGGCCGGAGCAATCGCTCGGCCGGTCTCGTCCCGGGCCCGATGGTCGCACCCCGAGCCATCAGCAATGTTACGGTTTTCAACCACTCGCGGGAAAGGTATTTTCTCGACCGCAGGGCCGAGCGCGTTGCGGGGGGACGAGGGGTCGCCCCGCGCGGCGCCGGTCGAGGGGGCGGGAGCACACGGACGGGTGGGCTCCACCGAGCCTCGCGACACGCGCCGACCGGGTGGCGAGCCGGGCCGGAAGTCGCGTGCGCGAATCTCGCCTCGACCCTCGCGGGCTGCGGATCATCTCCGTCCGACCACAGGCCGATCGACCGCTGTCGCCGGGTTTCCCGGGGTTTTGCGGGACTTCGGCGAAAACGACGGCATTCCGGCCATCCCCGCGCCGCGGGGATTGATCCGCGTCAAGGCCGGAAGAGGAAGGTGCCTTCATGGTCGCGCCCATGGCTCATTCGAAGACGACGATCCCGATCGACCTCAAATACGCGACGCGCAGCGTTCCGCGTTACACTTCCTATCCGACGGCGCCCCATTTCGACGCCTCGGTGACCGCCGAGGTCTATCGCGGCTGGCTCGCCGGCCTCGACGCCGGCGCACCGATCTCGGTCTATCTGCACGTGCCCTATTGCCGGACGATCTGTCACTATTGCGGCTGTCACACCAAGGGCGCCCGCAAGGACGACCCGGTCATCGCCTATGCCGAGGACCTCGTCGCCGAGATCGCCCTGGTGGGAGAGGCGATCGGTCGCAGGCTTCCCGTCGCCCATATCCACTGGGGTGGCGGCACGCCGAGCCTGCTGCCGCGCGAATCGTTTCGCGCCGTGGTCGCCGCCCTGCGGGCCACCTTCGACATCCGACCCGACATCGAGCACGCCATCGAGCTCGATCCGCGCACGGTGACGCCCGACCTCGCCGCTCTTCTGGCGGAGTCCGGGGTGACCCGGGCGAGCCTCGGCGTCCAGGACTTCGACACGCGGGTGCAGGAGGCGATCGGCCGCATCCAACCGATCGAGACGGTGGCGGCGGCGGTCGAGGCCCTGCGGGCGGCGGGCATCGCGGCGATCAATTTCGATCTCATGTACGGCCTGCCCCACCAGACGGCGGAGACCATCCGCCGCACCATCGAACTCACCCACGAGTTCAACCCCAGCCGCATCGCGTTGTTCGGCTATGCCCACGTGCCGTGGTTCAAGAAGCATCAGCGGCTGATCGACGAGGCGGCGCTGCCCGGCGCCAACGCCCGATTCGAGCTGGAGCAGACGGCGCGCGCCGGCCTCGCCTCCTACGGCTACGAGGCAATCGGCCTCGATCACTTCGCGCTCGCCGACGACGAGATGGCGATCGCCGCCCGGGCGGGCGCGCTGCGCCGCAACTTCCAGGGCTACACCACCGACACCGCCGACACCCTGATCGGGCTCGGCGCCTCGTCGATCGGCGAATCGGCGATGGGCTTCGTCCAGAACGATCCGGACGTCGGTCGTTGGCGCAAGGCGATCGGCGCCGGCCGGCTGCCGACCGCCAAGGGCAAGGCGCTCGACGCCGACGATCGGCTGAGGGCGGCGATCATCGAGCGGGTGATGTGCGACTACGCCGTCGACGTGGAGGCCGTCTGCGCCGCCCACGGCACGACGTCGGCCGCCGTCGCCGACGCCTTCGAGCGGTTGATCGAACCGGCGGGCGACGGACTGGTGGTGGTCGAGGGGACGAGGATCCGCGTCACCGAGGCGGGACGGCCGCTGGTGCGCATCGTCGCGGCGGCCTTCGACGTCTATCTCGCCCGGACGACGGCGCGCCATTCCGTGGCGGTGTGACGGGCACGGAAGGCGTAGGGCGCAATAGGCGGAGCCGTATTGCGC
>JAFHCF010000070.1:0-12283 GCA_048497495.1 Prosthecomicrobium sp. | reverse complement strand
GTCCTGGCGCGCTTCGCCCGCGTCGAGGACAGCGTCGACGCCCGCGCCCGCGCCGCCATCGACTTCGGCATCGAGCAGGTGGCGGACTTGCGGGCGCGCGGAGTGGAGCACTTCCACTTCTACACGATGAACCGCGCCGATCTGGTCACCGACATCTGCATGACCCTGGGAATCCACGCGGACGACGCGGCCGCGTGAGGGATACGGTTTTCCTCGACTCGAAAGCCGAGGCAACGCCGAGCCCCCCCCTCCCTGTCCCTCCCCCTCGAGGGGGGAGGGGACGAGGCGGAACCGGCCTTCGGAACACGACGGGCCGTCGTGCTCAGAGGGCAATTCCCGGTCACTCTCTCCACCAACGGGGAAGTGGCGCGATTGGTCCGGACTGCGTGACACGACGGACCCTTGTGTCGCGATGACGATCTCCCCAGGGTTCTCTCCCCCCCTGGAGGGGGAGAGACAGAGAGGGGGGGCACGGCGTCTCCACGAAGCCGACCCCCGAGACCATGGCCCCCACCGGAGCCGCGAAATCCAGACCCTCCCGAGCGGGTCCACCCGAACGACGAGACGAGAGCGAGATCATGACCACGCCCTTCACCCACACCGCCGCCACCGCCGCCGCTCTCGCGAAGACCCTGGGCGAGGCCGCGAAGGCCCGTATCCTGGTGCTCGACGGCGCCATGGGCACGATGATCCAGCGCCACGGGCTCGGCGAGGCCGACTATCGCGGCACCCGCTTCGCGGCCCATGATCACGACCTCAAGGGCAACAACGATCTCCTGTCGATCACCCGGCCCGAGGTGATCCGCGGCATCCACGCCCAATACCTCGAGGCCGGCGCCGACATCGTCGAGACCAACACCTTCTCCGGCACCACCATCGCGCAGGCCGACTACGGGCTGGAGAGCGCCGCCTACACGATCAACGTCGAGGGCGCCCGTCGTGCCCGCGAGGCGGTCGAGGCGGCGATGGCGAAGGACCCGAGCCGCCCGCGCTTCGTCGCCGGCGCCATCGGCCCGACCAACCGCACCGCCTCGATCTCGCCCGACGTCAACGATCCCGGCTACCGCGCCGTGACCTTCGACGACCTCCGCGTCGCCTATGGCGAGGCGGCGCGCGGCCTGATCGACGGCGGCGCCGACATCCTCCTGGTCGAGACCATCTTCGACACGCTCAACGCCAAGGCCGCCCTCTTCGCCATCGACGAGGTCTTCGAGGAAAAGGGCTTCCGCCTGCCGGTGATGATCTCCGGCACCATCACCGATCTCTCCGGCCGCACCCTGTCGGGCCAGACCCCGACCGCCTTCTGGTACTCGCTGCGCCACGCCCGGCCGTTCTCGATCGGCCTCAACTGCGCGCTCGGCGCCAAGGAGATGCGCGCCCACGTCGACGAGATCGGCCGCGTCGCCGACACGCTGGTCTGCGCCTATCCCAACGCGGGGTTGCCCAACGAATTCGGCCTCTACGACGAGAGCCCGGAGGCGATGAGCCGGCTCGTCGGCGAGTTCGCCGCGTCGGGCCTGGTCAACATCGTCGGCGGCTGCTGCGGCACCACGCCCGACCACATCGCGGCGATCGCGACGGCCGTGGCGCCCCATGCGCCGCGCGCGATTCCCGAGATCGAGCCGCGCATGCGCCTGTCGGGGCTCGAGCCCTTCACCCATGCGCCGGAGATGCGTTTCACCAACATCGGCGAGCGCACCAACGTCACCGGCTCGGCCAAATTCCGCAAGCTGATCACCAATGGCGATTATCCGGCGGCGCTCGCCGTCGCCAAGGAGCAGATCGAGTCCGGCGCCACCATCATCGACGTCAACATGGACGAGGGCCTGCTCGACGGCGAGAAGGCGATGGTGACCTTCCTCAATCTCGTCGCCGCCGAGCCCGACATCGCCCGCGTGCCGGTGATGGTCGACTCGTCCAAGTGGTCGGTGATCGAGGCCGGGCTGAAGTGCCTGCAGGGCAAGGGCATCGTCAATTCGATCTCGCTCAAGGAGGGCGAGGAGCTCTTCGTCGAGGCCGCCCGCAAGGTGCGCCGCTACGGCGCCGCCGTCGTCGTCATGGCCTTCGACGAGGCCGGGCAGGCCGACACGCTCGCCCGCAAGCGCGAGATCTGCGAGCGCAGCTACCGCGTCCTGGTCGACCGGGTCGGCTTCCCGCCCGAGGACATCATCTTCGACCCCAACGTCTTCGCGGTCGCCACCGGCATCGAGGAACACGCCAACTACGGCGTCGATTTCATCGAGGCGACCCGCTACATCCGCGAGAACCTGCCCCACGCCCATGTCTCGGGCGGCGTGTCGAACCTCTCCTTCGCCTTCCGCGGTAACGATCCCGTCCGCGAGGCGATGCACTCGGTGTTCCTGTTCCACGCTTCCCAAGTCGGCATGGACTTCGGCATCGTCAACGCCGGCCAACTCAAGGTCTACGACGAGCTGACGCCGGACCTGCGCGACCTCGCCGAGGACGTGGTGCTCAACCGCCGCGCCGATGCCACCGAGCGCCTGCTCGACGCCGCGCCGCGCTTCAAGGGCGAGGTCGGCAAGGCCCGCGAGATCGATCTCTCGTGGCGCGAGGCGCCGGTCGCCAAGCGCCTCGAGCATGCGCTGGTCAACGGCATCACCGACTGGATCGAGGCCGACGTCGAGGAGGCGCGCGTCGCCGCGACGCGGCCGCTCGACGTCATCGAGGGTCCGCTGATGGCCGGCATGAACGTCGTCGGCGACCTCTTCGGCTCCGGCAAGATGTTCTTGCCCCAGGTGGTGAAGTCCGCCCGCGTCATGAAGCAGGCGGTCGCCGTGCTGATGCCGTACATGGACGCCGAGAAGGCGGCGGGCGGCGGCCAGGGCCGCTCGACCGCCGGCAAGATCATCATGGCCACCGTCAAGGGCGACGTCCACGACATCGGCAAGAACATCGTCGGCGTCGTGCTCGCCTGCAACAACTTCGACGTCGTCGACCTCGGCGTCATGGTGCCGGCAAGCAAGATCCTCGACGCGGCGCGCGAGCACCAGGCCGACATCATCGGGCTCTCCGGCCTGATCACCCCGTCGCTCGACGAGATGGTCCACGTCGCCGCCGAGATGCAGCGCCAGGGCTTCCACCTGCCGCTGCTGATCGGCGGGGCGACCACCAGCCGCGTCCACACCGCCGTCAAGATCGACCCCAACTACGACGCCGGCCAGGCGGTCTATGTCGTCGACGCCAGCCGCGCCGTCGGCGTCGCCTCGTCACTGCTCGGCGCCGACAAGGCCCGCGTCGCCACCGAGATCGCCGCCGAATACGCCAAGACCCGCGAGACCCATGCCCGCGGACAGGCCGACAAGGCCCGCGTCGCGCTCGCCGACGCCCGCGCGAGCGCCTTCCGGCCCGATTTCGTCGCCCACCCGCCGGTGAAGCCCTCCTTCCTCGGCGCCCGCACCATCGACGTCTCGATCGAGACCCTGGTGCCCTACATCGACTGGACGCCGTTCTTCGCCACCTGGGAACTGATCGGCCGCTATCCGGCGATCCTCACCGACGCCAAGGTCGGTATCGCCGCCAAGGCGCTGTTCGAGGACGCCCAGGCGATGCTGAGGAAGCTGATCGCCGAAGGCTCGCTCGAGGCCAAGGGCGTGGTCGGCTTCTTCCCGGCGAGCCGCGTCGGCGACGACATCGTCGTCTATTCCGACGCCGGCCGCCACTACGAGCTCGTCCGCCTCCATACCCTGCGCCAGCAGATGGGCCGCTCGGGCTCGACCCGCGCCAACATCGCCTTGGCCGACTTCGTCGCCCCGAAGGACGTCGCCGAGGACTGGATCGGCGCCTTCGCGGTGACCGCCGGCATCGGTGAGGCGGCGATCGCGGAGGCCTATGCCCGCGCCAACGACGACTACTCGAAGATCCTCTCCCAGGCGCTCGCCGATCGTCTCGCCGAAGCCTTCGCCGAGTATCTCCACCAACAGGCTCGCAAGACCCTGTGGGGCTACGCGGCGGGCGAGACGCTGGCGCCGGCCGATCTCATCGCCGAGAAATACGTCGGCATCCGCCCGGCGCCGGGCTATCCCGCCCAGCCCGACCACACCGAGAAGGCGACCTTGTGGAAGCTGCTCGACCCGACGCATCGTGCCGGCATCGAGCTGACCGAGAGCTACGCCATGCACCCGGCGGCGAGCGTCTCCGGCTTCTACTTCGCCCACCCCCAGGCCCACTATTTCGGCGTCGGCAAGATCGAGCGCGATCAGGTCGTCGATTACGCGGAGCGCAAGGGCTGGGAGACGGCGGAGGCCGAGCGCTGGCTCGCGCCGATCCTCGCCTACGACCCGAAGAAGGTCGGCTGAGACCCTCTTGCACGGGCGGCGCCGGCGCCGCCCGTGTAGGCCCCGAACCTCACGGCATCGCCAGATCGCGGACGGGCTCGCCCGCGTCGGCGAGGGTCACCGCCGTGCGTCCGCCGCAGAAGCGTTCGATCAGATCGCGGACGTCGGCGAGCGCCGCCTCGAGGTCGCCGACCCCCAGCGACTGGACCGTCAGCACCGCCCGAGTGGTCTCGGGCGTGACCAGCGAGCGCCCGTCCTGGCGCCAGTTCCAGCGCCGGCACAAGACTTTGGCCGCGTCACCGTAGACCACCTCGCCGGGCTTCGGCGGATCCTCCGCCGGCCCCCCGCCGCCCTCCTCGCCCCCCGACATGTCGACGAAACTGTCGCCGTCGCGGGCGTAGCGGAAGAAGATGTCGCCCTCCACCCGGTCGAGATCGTCGGCGCCGATCGGAAAGACGTGGGAGAGCGACACCGCGTTGTAGGCGTCGACGAAGCCGTTGATGACCGGCAGCGGCCGCTCCGCGAGCGTGTTCTTCACCAGCCGCTCGACCGAGCAGCGGTAGCGCGTCGACTTGATGCCGAAGACCTTGTAGGCGCCGCGCCAGGCCGAGATCGCCGCGATGTCGCCGAGTTCGCGCCCACCCCAACGCGCGCGCGCCGCCGCCTGCCGCGCCGCGATCAACCCGTCGAGCCCGGCCGGCCGTTCGGTCGGGATGGTCAGCCCCACGGCGGTGACGACACCGACGCGGAAGGCGGGAAAGGCGGGGGCGATGTCGGAGAGATCGACGCGCATCCTGGACTCGCTCGAGGTGGGAGACGCGGCAGCCTAGTGCATGTTTCGGTCGGACTGAATCGGGCCGACGGAAAAGAAATCGCTCCGACGAAGAGCCGGGGCGGCTTTCGAACGAATGCGATCAGACCGGAAATCGCTCCAGAGCATGTTCCGGTCGAGGAGAATCGTCGTCGATGAGAAGGCTAATTCGCACCGGTCGCGGCGGGCCGGCGCCGGTCAGGCCGCCTCGGCGCTTTCCTGTTCGGCCCAATGGACGAGACGCGCCCGCGCCTCGTCGGGGTCGAGACCACGGAAGCGCGCGATCATGGCGTCGCGCGAGCGCGCATCGAGACGATGGAGCCAGGGGCCGGTCGCCAGTATTTCGCGCACCGTGTCGGTCTTCAGCGTCAGCGCCCGGGCGATGACGGCGAAGGGCTCGGTGTCGAGCGACACCATCAGGTGCTTCATCGTCTCCAGCCGAATATCGGTGACCGCCGCGAGAATATGCACGATCTCGGGGAAACGATCGGACTGCGCCAGCCGCAGCAGGAAACCGTCGACGTGGTTGCGGACCTCCGCCAGACGGTCGAGCACCACGGCGGACGCTTCGAAGTCGTAGGGCTCGAGCCAGCCGTCCTCCGCCGCGCGGATCGGCAGGGCGCCGCATCCGAGGCTCCGGATCGGACGGGCCCCCCGGTCGCGGTCGACGAGCGCCTCGCGGGCGGTGGGAGAGCCGTTTTCGATCAGGAAACGGATCACCAGATCCGGCAGGTCGCCGCGTCGGATCAGACGGGCCTCGACCACGGTGTCGCCCCGAGACTGGACCGACAGCCGCGCGAATCCCTTGTCGGAGAGTTGAGCCCGATCGTTGCCGGCGACAACCCGGCGAACGTCGTCGTCGCCGCGCAGCACCAGGATGTCGGTGACCCGGAAGGTGAGATCGCCCCGCTCCGCGATCACCTCCATGTGGCGGGCGCCGTGGTGGCGGGCGATGTCGATCAGATCGTTCTCGCCCAGGGCCGGCGAGCGCTCCAGGATCGGGCGGGCGACCTCGACGTCGTCGTTGGCGAGAAGCAGCAGGATGGCGCGCGGCGGCTGCGGCGACCCGGCGAGATGGTCGGAGAGGAAGAGACGCGCCCCGTCGGTGGCACCGGGGGCGATGCGAATCAGGATGCGATCGAAGGAGGCCCGGTCCTCGTCGGAACACGCCGCATCGGCGTGATGGAAGAGTTGGGCGAGCGATCGGGTCAGCCGGTCACAGAAATCGGGACCGAGCTCGTTGCCGTTCTCGACGCGCCAGACGACACGTTCGAGGTCGTTCGAGATCATGGAATAATCGGTCACCGACATGTCTTACCCAGGCGCGAAACTCTGTCGCGAGCCTGACGAAGCAACCGAAACACGGGGAAAATCAAGTAGAACCCGAAGAGACGGTTGGCGAAACGTGAACACGCGCGAGCCTCGGAGGACCGAAGTCACGACCCGCGCAAGTAAATTACGTAACGTCAATAGATAGGACTTCGCCCTCTCGACGCCGCATTCGCGAGGCTTGAAGGACGCCATTCGGTCCCCCGCCGCCGCGACGCGGCCCGATCCGCCCCTGAAGTCCCGATCGCCGAACGGCTCGCCCGCCGATGTGGAACGTTCCTTCTCCTCGCGCCCTGACCGGGTCGATCGCCCTCGCCGCCCTGCTCCTCGGCTGCGCCTCGATCGACAACGCGCCGGTCAATCGCCCCTCGACCCTGCCGCGCCTGACCCAGGTCAACACCGTCGCCGGCGACGACACGCTGCGCTCGACCATCGTCGGCCTCGCCTTCTCCGGCGGCGGCACCCGCGCGGCCGCCTTCTCCTTCGGCGTCCTGAAGGGGCTCGACCAGCTCGAGACGCCGGGCGGCGGCCATCTCGTCGACCAGGTGCGCTTCGTCTCCGGCGTCTCCGGCGGTTCGGTGACCGCGGCCTATTTCGGCCTGAAGGGACGCGGCGCGCTCACCGACTTCGAGACCCGCTTCCTCTATCGCGATGCCGAGGAGGCGTTGCGCACCCAGGTCTATTCGGTCGGCAACATGATGCGCGCCTTCGACGGCGGGGTGAACGACCGCTCCGGCCTGCCGACCTGGCTCGAGAAGAACCTCTTCGGTCGGGCGACGCTGAAGGATCTCGGCCGCCCCGGTCGGCCGGTGGTGTGGATCAACGCCTCCGACATCAACGCCAAGGCGCCCTTCGTCTTCGAGCCGGTGACCTTCGCGGCGATCTGCTCGGACTACGGATCCTATCCGCTGTCGGAGGCGGTGGCGGCCTCGGCCGCCGTGCCGATCGTCTTCACGCCGGTGGTGATCCACAACTACGCCGACAAGTGCGGCTTCAAGCTGCCGAACTGGCTGGAGGCCCAGGCGAAGAATCGCGAGACCTCGCCGATCGTGCGCTCCTATCTCCGCACCCTTCAGGGCTATCGCGATCCGGCCAAGAACAAATTCGTCAAGCTGCTCGACGGCGGCCTCACCGACAACTGGGGTCTCGCCGCCTTCAACATCCAACTCGCCGCCGCGATCGAGCCCTACAAGCCGCTCACCCTCGAGGACGCCATCTCGGTGGAGAAGTTCCTCTTCGTCGTCGTCGACGCCGGCCGCAACGTCGCCGGCGACTGGACCAAGACGCTGGAGGGCCCCAATGCCGAGGAACTCCTCGATGCCGTCGCCGACACCGCCGTCGACAGCGCCGTGCGCTCGTCCTTCGAGGTGATGCGCCTGCAGATGAGCCTGTGGGAGCAGAAGCTGAAGACCTGGCGCTGCGGCCTCGATCCGATCGAGGTCACCCGGGTACGCGGCTCGACGGAAGGGTGGGACTGCAAGAACGTCTCGATCCGACTGGAGCGCATCGCCTTCGAGGATCTCGACCCGACCCGCGCCGCAGCGCTCGGCCGCATCCCGACCCGCTTCAAACTGGAGCCGGATCAGGTCAAGATGGCGGTGGAAGCCGGCGCGGCGGCGGCGAAGTCGGTGGTCGGCGCGGCGTTGAACCGTTGAGCCCCACCGGATGCATCGACCGGTGCGCGAGAGCGACCGGCAGGGAGGACGAGATGTCGGACGAACCCGGAACCACGGCCCACGGCCACGCCCACCCCGAACCGCACGCGCATCCCCACGAACATCGCCACGCCCACGAACACACCCACCGGCACGAGCACGAGCATCGCCACGGCGACCTCGTCCATTCCCATCCCCACGGCCACACCCATTCCCACGAGCACGGCCACCAGCACGAGCACCTCCACGCCGGCCGTCACGATCACCCCGACGCCCACGAGGGCTCCGCCGGCGATCACGATCACGCCCACGGCGACCACGCCCACGGCAGCCACGGCCACGGCCACCGCTGAGCCCGCCGAACTCGCGGCCCAGGCGGCTTGCGCCGCCGGGGATCACGGCATCGGCGAACAGTTGATCGGCCCGCGCGGCGTCCGCTTCGGACGCTGTCCGGCGACCAGCACCATCTCCGCCAGATGGGACAGAATGCTCGGATTGTCGTCCGGCGCGGAGGCTTCCCGGTAGGACGCGGCGCAGGCGCCCGGCTTCATCCGCGACGCCAGGGCGACCGACATCAGCTTCTGGGTCTCCAACTGCGCCGCGCAACCCGCCGGATCCTTCAGCATCGAGCAGGGCGCGTTGACCCCGCGGGTGTAGCTCAGGCTCAACTGGCCGTCGGCCCAGGAGGCCGCCGTGAAGGCCGGCTCGCCCACCGTCGCGTCACGAAAGACGATCGCGCCGGTATCGGCGTCGACGACGACGAAACCGCTCGCCCCCTGGGCATCCATCTGTTGGAAGACGAGCGCCGGTCCCTTGCGGCCGAGGAAATACATGTCCGCCGTCTTCACCCGCTTCTCGCCGGAGATCTTGCCGCGACCGCAGGTCCCGCCCTTGGCGATCAGGCCGGCATCCTTCGACGTCGGTCCGTCCTGCTGCTCGCGGATCGTCAGATCGGCGAAGCGCGTGCAGACGATTTCCGGCCCCGGCCCGGCGTTCTTCGGCGTCAGGCGCTGAACCGAGATCGGCGTGTCGAACGGGTCGGCGGCCTCGCCCGCCGCCATCGCCCGGCCGTTCGCCACGACGGCGCCGAGGAGAACCGCGACGAGGAAGCCGGTCTGTCTCGCGGCGGATCCGAGCTTTGCGTGTCTCATCGTCTCACCTGTCCTCTTGGTGTTTCGAATTGCCGGTCAGTCTTCCCCAAGGCGATGTCGCGGGCAACCGGGGATTTGCGCGAAAGGACCGCCGCCCGCCGCGCCCGGGGTCCGCCATCGCGCTCCACTTCCGGCGGCGGGCCCGCGGCCGTTGCTCCCCCTGCCCCGATGGGCTACCACGCTCCATGAAGCGGCCGCCGCCGACCCCGGCGCGGCCCCGGGTTCCTTCATCGAGTTCATCGAGGCATCCCTTGGCCATTCGTCTCGACAGCCGCGACGCCGATTTCGGCGCTCGCTTCGCCGACCTCCTCGACATGAAGCGCGAGGTCTCCGAGGACGTCGACCGCATCGTCGCCGAGATCATCGCCGACGTCCGCGAACGCGGCGACGAGGCCCTCTACGACCTCACCCACCGTTTCGACCGCGTCGACCTGCGCGAGATCGGCCTGCGGGTCGGCGCAGACGAGATCGCCGCCGCCAAGGAACAGGTCGATCCCGAGACCCACGCCGCCCTCGAACTCGCGCGTGACCGCATCCGCTCGCACCACGCCCGTCAACTGCCCAAGGACGACGTCTATACCGACGCCCTCGGGGTGACGCTCGGCTCGAAGTGGACGGCGCTCGAATCGGTCGGCCTCTACGTGCCCGGCGGCACCGCCAGCTATCCCTCCTCGGTGCTGATGAACGCCGTGCCGGCCAAGGTTGCCGGCGTCGATCGCCTGGTGATGGTGGTGCCGACCCCCGACGGCAGGCTCAACCCGCTGGTGCTCGCCGCCGCCGATCTCGCCGGCGTCGACGAGGTCTGGCGCATCGGCGGCGCCCAGGCCGTGGCGGCGCTCGCCTACGGCACGGCATCGATTCTCCCCGTCGCCAAGATCGTCGGCCCCGGCAACGCCTTCGTCGCCGCCGCCAAGCGCCGCGTCTTCGGCAAGGTCGGCATCGACATGATCGCCGGCCCCTCGGAAGTCCTCATCATCGCCGACGCCAACAACGATCCCGACTGGCTCGCCGCCGACCTGCTCGCCCAGGCCGAGCACGACCCCGCGGCACAGTCGATCCTGATCACCACCTCCGCCGAGTTGGCCGACGCGGTCGAGATCGCGGTGGAGAAACAGCTCGCCACCCTGTCGCGGGCCGAGACGGCACGGGCGAGCTGGCGCGACTACGGCGCGATCATCCTGGTGGAGACCCTCGACGAGGCGATCCCGCTCGCCGACAGTCTCGCCGCCGAACATCTCGAGATCGCCCTCGACGATCCCGCCCCGCTCGCCGCCCGCATCCGCAACGCCGGCGCCCTGTTCCTCGGCCATCACACGCCGGAGGCGATCGGCGACTACGTCGGCGGCTCGAACCACGTCCTGCCCACCGCCCGCTCGGCGCGCTTCTCCTCCGGCCTGTCGGTGCTCGACTTCGTCAAACGAACCTCGATCCTGCAGCTGACCCCCGAGGGCTTGCGCGCCCTCGGGCCGGCGGCGATGCTGCTGGCCGAGTCCGAAGGCCTCGATGCCCATGGCCGTTCCGTGAGCATTCGTCTCAATCTCTGACGAGAAGCCCCGGGAGGGTGACGACCGACCATGGGCTCCGTGGAACCTGCCGAGAAACCGCCGTCCCGTCTCGTCGAGGTCAAGCTCGACGAGGGCTCGATCGCCCGCGCCAGCGCCGACGTCGAACACGAACGCGCCGTGGCGATCTGGGATCTGATCGAGGAGAACCGCTTCGCCCCCGTCGGCCACGACGGCGGTCCCTGGCGGCTCGCCATCGGCATCGTCGACAACCGTCTCGCCTTCGACATCAAGGACGAGGCCGGCAACTCGGTCGCCGTGCATCTCTTGTCGCTGTCGCCGTTCCGGCGCATCGTCAAGGACTACTTCTTCGTCTGCGAGAGCTATTTCGCCGCCATCCGCACGTCGACCCCGTCGCAGATCGAGGCGATCGACATGGGGCGGCGCGGTCTGCACAACGACGGGTCGCAGGTCCTGCTCGAGCGGCTTCAGGGCAAGGTCGAAACCGATTTCGACACCGCCCGACGCCTCTTCACCCTGATCTGCGCGCTGCACTGGAAGGGGTGACGATGGTGGATCGGGCGCGTCCGAGCTCCGTCCTCTTCGTCTGCGGTCTCAACGCGGTGCGCTCGCCGATGGCCGAGGCGCTGGCCCGCCTGTATTTCGGCAAGGTCGTCTACATCCAGTCTGCCGGCGTCCGGCGCGGCGAACTCGACCCCTTCTCGGTCAAGGTGATGGAGGAGATGGGCGTCGACATCTCGCGCCACAGACCGCGCACCATCGAGGAGGTCGAGGACGACAACTTCGACCTGATCGTCACCCTGGCGCCGGAGGCCCACCACAAGGCCCTCGACATGACCCGGACGATCGCGGCGGAGGTCGAATATTGGCCGACCCCCGACCCCCAACTCGCCACCGGCTCGCGCGACCAGATCCTCGAGACCTACCG
This sequence comes from Prosthecomicrobium sp., assembly GCA_048497495.1. Taxonomy (GTDB): domain Bacteria; phylum Pseudomonadota; class Alphaproteobacteria; order Rhizobiales; family Ancalomicrobiaceae; genus JAFHCF01. The sequence goes on along the minus strand of JAFHCF010000070.1, from coordinate 591 downwards.
CCAGGTCCGCGACGGCCTCGCCCGCCGCATCAGGACGCGGCTGGAGTGGAAGCCCAATCCCGCCGACTGAGCGACGTCGCCCGCCCGGCGTCAGGCGAGCCGTCCGCCGTCGGCGAGATGGACGAGCCGCCCGGCGGCGAAGGTGGCGACCACCCGCGGAACGCCGTCGGGATGGCGCCCGTCGATGACGACGACGTCGCCGCGCGCCCCCGCCGCGATCCGCCCGCGATCGTCGAGCCCGACGGCCCGCGCCGGATTGCCCGACACCAGCGCCCAGGCGGTCTCGAGCGGCACGACGCCGTCGCGCGCCAGACGAAACGGCGCCGCCGCCAGCGCCGGGTAGTAGTAGTCCGAGGCGAGGACCGTGCAGAGCCCGCGCCCGACCATCTCCGCCGCGCTCGGGCAGCCGATGTGCGACCCGCCGCGCAGCACGTTGGGGGCGCCGAACACCGTCGCCTCGCCGGCCGCCACCGCCTCTTCCGCCGTCGCCACATCGATCGGGAACTCGGCGATCATCACCCCGAGATCGCGATACCACCGCCGCATCCGCGGGCTCATGTCGTCGTGCGACAGCATCGGGATGCCGGCCGC
>JAFHCF010000069.1:0-15837 GCA_048497495.1 Prosthecomicrobium sp. | reverse complement strand
GCCGCCGTGCCGACGCCACAGGGGGCGCCGGCGGCCGTCGATGGCGGCGGGCGCGAGGGGCGCCCGGCGGTGGCCGTGGCCGTGCCCGTCGCCGTGGACCCCGCCGTGGACCCCGGCGGGGCGCGGATGCCGGCGGACGGGCCGATCATCGGCGCGGGAGGCGCGCCGAGCCTCCCGCCGCCGCCGCCCGTATCGGGACAGAGACCGCCTCCCGCGCCAACGGGCGCCGGCGTCGTGGCCTCGCCGATGTCGATCGCCGTCGAGGACGGGGCGCCGCCGCCGTCCCTGCCGTTGCCGGGGGTCGGGCAAGCCGCGCCGATCGCCGGCTCGCCGATCGATCCGGGGTTCGGCGACGACGCGGTGACGGCGTTGCTGAAGGCCGTGGTGCGCGGTCTCGAGATCGCCGGCAGCCTCACGGCGGCGCGGCCGGCCGAGGTGAGCGCGGCGCTCGCCGGGATCGGCGCCGCGCAGGAGTTGAAACCGCCGCCGCCGCGACGCGGCCAGGCGCCGCGCGGCCAGGCGGCGCAGCCGGCGGACCGGGTCGACGATGCCGGCGGGGTCGAGCGGCTGGGGCGGCGGGCGCTGGAGCGCACCGAGGGCGCGTTGTCGCGCATCCTGCTCGAGCAGTTCGCCGTTCTCGACCGCCGCGTCGACGACCCGGCGCAGGCGCAGGAGGGGCGCGGCCACCGGGAATGGACCGTCGAGATGCCGATCGCCACCCGCCAGGGCACCGGCGTGGTGCAGATGATGGTCGAGCACGACGGCGGACGGCCGAAGCCGGACGGGTCGGCGGGCCCGCGCGGCTGGCGGGTGCGCTTCTCGCTCGATGTCGAGCCGCTCGGGCCGATCCACGCCCAGATCGGTTTCGCCGCCGAGAAACTGTCGATCGGTCTGTGGGCGGAACGGCGCGACGCGGCGGAGCGGCTCGGCGGCGACGTCGGGCGCCTGCGCGGGGCGCTGGAGGCGGCCGCCATTCCGGTCGATTCGATCCATCTCGCCACCGGACGCCCGACGAGCGGCGGACCGGGGCCGAGCGCCGGACATTTCGTCGACGTCAAACTGTGAGGAGGAGGGCGCGGTGAGCGAGGAGGCGGAGAGCGAACGCAAGCGCCTCGCGGTGGCGCTCAAATGGGATCAGGGCGGCGCGCCCGTGGTGGTGGCCAAGGGCCACGGGGCGATCGCCGAGGCGATCGTCGCCTCGGCCGCGAGCCATGGGGTGACGATCGAGGAGAACCCGCTGCTCGCCGTCGCGCTCGCCCAGATCGAGCTCGACGCGGAGATCCCCGAGGCGCTCTACACGGCGGTCGCCGAGGTCATCGCCTTCGTATTGCGTTCGGCCGGCAAGCCGGCCTGAGGCGTTCCGCGCTCGGCCGAAGGGAGACGCTGATCCTTCCGCGAAAACGCCGCATTCCTGACCGACCCGTGGGCGCTCCAGCGGTCGAAATCTGACGCTCGCGTCCCGCAAGCGTCAGATTGTTTCGACCATGAGGTCCGGATTTCGAAACATGAAAAGCGATGCTCTGCGGGTGGCGATCGCCGCCGCGATCCTCCTCCTGCCGGCGGTGGCCGACGCGGCCTGCCGAACGGCGCCCGGCGGCGGCCCGCGCTTCGCCGTCGACGGCGAGACGGCCCGCGACGAGATCACCGGTCTGACCTGGCGACGGTGCGCCCTGGGGGCGAAGTGGGACGGCACGACCTGCGTCGGCGGGCGGGCCTGGCTCGGGCTCGATGCGGCGGAAGCGGCGGCGGCGGAGATCGGTCCGGGTTGGCGGGTGCCGAACGTCGAGGAAATGTGGGGACTGCTCGACGAGGGATGCGGGCGACCGATGGTCGACACTTCGGTCTTCGCCGACGTCACCCCCGGCGAAGGCGAGGGCGACGAGGACTATTGGACGACCACCGACGCCGGCCTCGGCGGGCTGTGGTACTTCGTCGACCTCGCCGGGGGCATCGTCGACGGTCACAGCCGGAGCTTTTCGTTGGGGGTGCGGCCGGTGCGAAGCGGACGCTGAGGCTCAGGCTCGCGACGTCTCCGACCGGGGGCGTCCCCCCGGAGCAATTCACATCCGGCAGTGCTCGATCAATCGGTCGAGGAAGACGCCGCACTTCTCCAGTTCCGACTTTTCGATGAACTCGTCCGGGATGTGGGCCTGGCCGATCGAGCCGGGGCCGACGACGACGGTCGGCATGCGGCCGAGGGTGACGAACAGGCCCGCCTCGGTGCCGTAGGCGACCTTGGTGTGGTCGTTGCGGCCGGCGAGACGCTTGGCGAGCACGGTGACGTCGGAGTCCGGGGCGGTGTCGAACCCGGGGAAGCCGTTGACCCGCTCGATGGTGATGCCGGTCGACGGCGCCCGCGCCTTCATCCAGGGTTCGATACGATCGCGCACATGGGCGCGCAATTCGTCCTCGAAGGGCTGGTGGTCGATGCCGGCGAGCATGCGGAACTCGAATTCGAAGCTGCAGTGCTCGGGCACGATGTTGAGCGCCGTGCCGCCGCGGATGGTGCCGACGTGGGAGGTCGAGAAGGGCACGTCGTAGAGCGGGTCGAACGGGCCGTCGCTCTCGAAGCGGCGGCCGATGGCGCGGATCTCGGCGATCACCTCGGCGGCGGCCTCGATGGCGTTGACCCCCTGGGGGGCGAGCGAGGAGTGGCAGGCGCGGCCGTGGACGTCGACGCGGTAGCTCCACTTGGCCTTGTGGGCGACGACGACGCCCATGTTGGTGGGTTCGCCGACGAAGGCGGCCAGCGGCGTGACCGGCGCGAGTTCGTCGATGCGCTCCAGCGCGTTGCGCACGCCGATGCAGCCGACCTCCTCGTCGTGGGAGAGACAGAGGTGGATCGGGCGGGCCAGCGGCGCCTCCAGCATGCGCGGCAGCCGCGACAGGCAGACGGCGGCGAAACCCTTCATGTCGGAGGTGCCGCGGCCATAGAGGCGCGAGCCGACCTCGGTGAGGACGAAGGGATCGGTCGCCCAGTCCTGGTCGTCGACCGGCACGGTGTCGGTGTGGCCGGAGAGGACGTAGCCGGCGACGTCGCGCGGGCCGACGGTCGCCCACAGGCAGGCCTTGGTGCCGGTCGGATCGAGGATGCGCTCGTGGGCGACGCCGTGGCGGTCGAGCAGGGCCTCGACCCATTCGATCAGCGGCAGATTGGAATTGCGGCTCGTCGTGTCGAAGGCGATGAGGCGAGCGAGGATCTCGGTGGCGGGGTCGGTCATCGGGGCTCGTCGGAGTAGAGGTCGATCGCCGAGCGACGAAGCGCGGCACGAAGCCGCAGTCTAGACCATGTTCGGGCCGGGTGGGCAGCGGTTTCGCGCGTCCCGGCGAGGCTTCGGGTAGCGCCCCGCCGTCGCCGGTGGCGGCGACGGCGGGGGAGATGTCGGACCCCCGAGGGGAGGCTCTCGGTCCGGCCCGCGACCTCGGCTCAGGCGGCGGTGTCGAGCACCAGCGCCGTCACGTCGGTGGAGGTCGTGTTGCCGGTGGTGCCGTAGCCGGTGGTCTCCGACTTCTTCTCCTGGAGCTGTTTGAGGAATTCCTCGAGCAGCGCGGCGATGTCGGTCTTCACCGCGGTGTCGGAGGTCGCCGACGTGGTGTCCTCCTCGTCTTCCGGCGGCGGCGGCGGACCGCCGGCGCCTCCCGGACCGCCGGGGCCGCCCTGCGGCGCGGCATTGGCGAAGAGTTGCTTCAGGGCGTCGGCCTGTTCGGTGGTGAGGCTGCCGTCCTCGACCTGAGCGTCGATCAGGCCGTCGATCTTGGCCTTCATCTCCTCGGGCTCGGGCGGGGCCGATTGGGAAGAGGCACTGGCCGAACGGCTCGCCCGCATCGCCTGGTCGATGGCGTCGAGGGCGCTCGAGAGTGCCGTGCCGTCGGCGGCCTGGACGGTACCGGAGGAGATTTCGGACTCGAGCTCCTTCTGGAGCCGTTCACGCGGCGACGTCATCGGGGGATGAGTCTGGGTGCTGGTGATGGACGTCATCTTCTGTCCTTTCGAGTTGGCGGGACATTCGCGTGGATCCCACCCCGGTCGAGCTGACGGCCACCCGGTTAAGCGTTCGTTAACCGATCGGCACCGTGTATTTCTCGGTGTTTCCAGACCTTCACTGGATACAAAGTGATACAAAAAACCACGTGCGAAACATTTCCGTTGTGGCATTGAGCAGTCATGTCGGCATCACCACACATCCTCGTCGTCGAAGACGATCGTGAGATCAGCGCCCTGGTCGCCCGCTATCTGCGGGCCAACGATTGCCGCGTGTCGGTCGCCGCCGACGGGCGTGAGATGGACCGCCGGCTCGCCGACGGCCGCTTCGATCTGATCGTGCTCGATCTGATGTTGCCGGGGGAGGACGGGCTCGCCATCTGCCGCCGCCTGCGCCGCGACATGCGGATCCCGATCGTCATGCTCACCGCCAAGGGCGATGCGCTCGACCGCATCATCGGGCTGGAGATGGGCGCCGACGACTATCTCGCCAAGCCGTTCAACCCGCGCGAGTTGCTCGCCCGCGTCCGCGCGGTGTTGCGCCGGGTCGGCGATCCGGTCGAACAGAGCGCGGACAACGTGGCGCGGCTGCACGTCTTCGTCGGCTTCCGGCTCGACGTGCTGGCGCGACGGCTGGAGAGCCCGGAAGGGGCGGAGATCGCGCTGACCGGGGCGGAGTTCGATCTGCTCCAGGTGTTGGTGGAGCGGCCGGGGCGGGTGTTGTCGCGCGATCGGCTGCTCGATCTGACCCAGGGACGGACCGCCGGGCCGTTCGAACGTTCGATCGACATTCTCGTCAGCCGCATCCGGCGTAAGATGGAGCGCGATCCCCACCACCCCGAGATCATCAAGACGGTGCGGTCGGGGGGCTACATGTTCACGGCGGAAGTCGAGACCACATGAGATATCGGTTCGCTCGCCTGTTGCCGCGCCGGATCGCCGCTCAATCGGCCACTGTCGTGGTAGTGTCGGTCGTGTTCATCCATATCTTCGTCACCGCCTATTTTCGTCTGATGGAAGATCGCGCCGGCGAGCGCAATCGTGGCTTCGCCCATGTCGGAACCCTGGTGCGGCTCGTCGCGGCGACCGAAGGTGGAGCGCCGCGCGTCCGACTGGTCGCCGATGCCGAACGTGCCTTCCCCGCGCTCGACTTGAAGCTCTCCCGCGACGAACCGACGGCGATGAGCCGTCCGGACGGACCCGGTGGTTTCGATGGTCCGGGTTTTCCCGAAGATCCGGGGTTCCCCCGGGGGCCTGGCCGCCCCTTCGACGACGTCGGCGTCGACGTTCGTGTCGTCGAGATCGGCCCGCCCGGTGGGGGCGCATTCGGGCCTGGTGGTCCGAGTGTTCTCGGAGACCTCGGAGGGATGCTGAGGGCTCTCCTGGGGCCGCCGGATCATCGCCGTCCTCCGCACGCCGCCTTCGGCTTCGCCAACGGCGACTGGTTGTTCGTCGCCGAACGCGATTCGTCGCGACCACGGCCGCCCTCCTTCCTCGGCCCCTTGAGCGTCAGCATGATCTTCGCCGGCATGGCGTCGCTGTTGCTCGGTCTGTGGGCGGCGCGCGGGCTGGTCGGGCCGCTCAGGGCCCTGGCCGCCGCCGCGCGGGAATTCGACATCGACGGTGAGACCAAGCCCCTGCCGCGCCGCGGCCCGGAGGAGATCCGCGTCGCCGCGGCGGCCTTCGAGGCGATGCGGCGGCGCATTCGCTCGTTGGTGGACGATCGCACCCGCATGCTGGCGGCGATGGGTCACGATCTGCGAACCCCGATCACCCGCCTGCGGCTGCGCAGCGAGTTCGTCACCGACGAGAAACTGCGCGCCGACATCCTGTGCGATCTCGCCGGCATGACCGAGATGATCGAGGGCGCGCTGACCTATCTCTCCGAAGGCCGGCATGCCGAGCCGCTCGGCCTCGTCGATCTCTCGGCGATGATCCAGACCATCTGCGATCCCTGGGTCGATCTGGACCGCCAGATCGAATACCAGGGACCCGACCACATGGTGCGGCGGGTGCGGCCGATGGCGATGGGGCGGGCGCTGTCCAATCTCGTCGACAACGCCCTGAAATACGGCAGACGCTGCATCGTCCGCCTGAGCGAGGACGCGGCGGGCGGCGTGGTGATCGAGGTCGAGGACGACGGGCCGGGCATCCCGGAGGCGGATCACGAGGCGATGCTGCGCCCCTTCGTGCGCGGCGACGCGGCGCGCAACATGGACGACCATCGCGGCTTCGGTCTGGGCCTCGCCATCGTCAAGGCGGTGATCGACGGGCACGGCGGTCGGCTGGTCCTCTCGGCGGCGGTGCCCCACGGGCTGATCGCGCGCGTCGAGTTGCCGGCGTCGAAGGTCGAGGCCGGCGGGCGCCACGGCTGATATTCGGCTCACCGAACACGGCCCCGTCCGGCGCGGTGAGCGCCGACATTAGGGTGCGCCGGATCAGGGCGGCGCCTGCCGCGCCCAGACGCCGCGATGTTCGCGCGCGGCTCGCGCCGAGGCTTCCGCGAGGACCGGATCGGCGGCGCCGGCCTCGTCGAGTTCGGCCCAACCGTCTTCGACCAGCGTCAGGGAGAGCGAGGCGCCGCGCATCAGGCAGTCGACCACCGGGTCGGGGCCGGTCTGCGGGCCGACCGGTCGGCAGAGTAGGAGGCGGCCGGCGACCGCGGCGGAAAGGGCCGCGCGCGCCCGGATGCCGCAGGCCCAGCGACGCCCGCCGTCGTCGACGCAGATTCGCGCGGGATCGATCGCGCCGAGGCCGTGAAGGCGCAGGCGTCGCGTCCCCGCCACGATCACCGTTCCCTCGCGCAGGCGGCCGTCGCCCTCGATGACGATCGCCGGCGCGCGCGGGGGACCGTGTGACGGCTCGAGCCGCTCGCGGGTCTCCTTGGAGCGATCGACGCGGACCGGTTCGGTGGTCCACATCGGCGGCCTCCGGCGGGCGTCGGGGCGTGGGTCCTCGGCGCCGACGGGCGCGGCCGACAGAAGCGACAGGGCGAGGACCACGGCGACCGGGCCGGCGCGGCGAGGCGGTGTGGCGGCGGCGTCGCGGTGGGGGTGCTGGTTCATCGGCCGGCCTCCCGTGGGGACCCGGGCGGCGCGGGGCGCGCACCACCGGCCGGGCGCATCACATGCGTCGGGGCTCGGCGCCCCGGCGCGCGGCGTTGCCGGCGCAGGGTCGGGACGGGGATTCCTCGGGCGTGTCGACCAACTGCATGGCGCCGATCACCATCGAGACGAAATAGCCGACCTGCAGGGCGACGGTGGTGGCGATCGCGAAGAGCGCGGCGTCGGCGAGGCTCACGGAACCGAAGAGCGTGGCGGCGAGGCCGGCGCCGATCACCAGGACGCAGGCGAGGAGCAGCAGGCGCACGTTGAAGCGCAGCCCGAGAACGATGCCGACGAGGAGCGAAACACTGGCCATGATCGACACGATTTCAACTCCTTCGATCCGAATCGTCGGCCCACAGTGACGGCGAACCTCTGAAGAGGCGGTTAATGGAACGGTAACGCTGGCGCCGTGGCGGCGAGGGTTCGGATGTCGAGGCCGTCGAGGTCGAACGGCGGAGCGACGACGAGGAGGGCGATCGGGCTCGACGCTTCGTCGGCGCGGATCGCCGGGGCGGCGGGCGCGGACGTCGGGCTCGATGTCGCCGGGCCCTTCAGCCCGCCGAACACGGCGGTGATGCCGGCCTCGGCCGGGCCGCTCGCCAGGGCGAGGGTGATCGCCAGGACGATCGCGGGGAAATTCCGGGTCATGTCGACCTCCGCAGTCTCATTCGGAGGTCGATCCTCGCAGCGGAACGATGACGAAGACTGAACGACGGCGGATCGGCGCCGGGTTTCACCGTGAAGGGTGAATCGCTCGTGTTCGCGGTCGCGCGAATTCGCGGACCTTCGGCGGCGGTCGACGCTCCGAGGTGATCGGAGCGCGACGGTTTCCCGTCTGGTGGTCGACGAGTCGGTGGGTCGATAGGATAGTGGTTCCGATTCACGAGACGGATGGGAACCATCCGTCTCGATCGAACCACTAGGCGGTGGCGAAGTGGCCGCCGGCGGCATGCACGTGGCGGAAGGAGACCAGCCGACGCTCGCTCTCGTCCCACAGCGCCAGACGGACGCAGGCGAGGCTCTGGCGCAGCGACAGCCGGCCGACGCCGCGCAATTCGGGATGATCCTTCAGCACCTCGGCCAGCCGATAGAAGGGAATGCGGCCGGCGAGATGGTGGACGTGATGGATGCCGATGTCGGCGGTCAACCACCGCAGGCCGGGCGGCAGCAGATAGTAGGACGAGCCGTGGAGGGCGGCTTCCTGGAGATCCCAGCTCTCGGCGTGGTCCCAGGAGGTCTGCTCGAACTGGTGCTGGACGTAGAACAGCCACACCCCGATGGTCGCGGCGACCACCACCACCGGCAGGTGGATCAGGAGGAAGGTGCCGAGCCCCAGCACCCAGATCCCCAGACCGGCGAGGATGGCGATGCCGAGGTTGGTGGACATGGTGGAGATCCACGGCATCGAGCCGCGGGTCATCAGGCCGGTGGGCACCCGGTTCTGCAGCACGAAGACGAAGAAGGGCCCGAGGCCGAAGAGCACCAGCGGGTGGCGATAGGCGCGATAGCGCAGCCGCGCCCAGGGGCTCAGCGCGCGATATTCCTCGACCGTCAGCGTGTCGATGTCGCCGACGCCGCGGCGATCGAGGTTGCCGCAGGAGGCGTGATGGATGGCGTGGCAGCGGCGCCAGTGATCGTAGGGCGTGAGGGTGAGGACGCCGAGGACGCGGCCGAGCCAGTCGTTGGCGCGGCGGGTGGCGAAGAAGGAGCCGTGGCCGCAATCGTGCTGGAGCATGAAGACGCGCACCAGGAAGACGCCGGCGGGCACCAGAACCAGGCCATAGAGCCACCAGCGACCAGTCTCGACGGCGAAGACCAGGAGGGCCCAACCGATGAACAGCGGCACGAAGGTGGCGGCGATCTCGAACAGCGAGCGACCGATGCGCGGGGCGCAATAGCGACGCAGTCTCGGTGTCCAGGCGCGGGGCTTCTCGGCGGGGATTCCCATATCGGCAACCGACGACATTCTTCTTCTCTCCCTGGGCCCATCGTCACGGGCAGTCGTGCCGGTCACCTCGTCGTCGGCCCGCCGGGCGGACGCGTCGTGCGGGCGCCATGGCGAAGGACGGGCGAATGAGCGCCGGTGTATTTAGGGTAATTTGCGCGATTGGCGAGGGAAGTCGATGACAAATCGCCTGATCGCTCGCGCCGATCGACGAAAGTGGTGAAATGCCACGGCGCGATCCCGCGCTCGCGGCGGCGATCTCCCGCACAGGTGGTGTTCGTCGATCAGTGCCGCGCCGCCCACCGCGCCTTCACGTCGATCCAGGCACCCTCGAAGGGATGGAAGGTGAAGGTGACGCGGTGATGGCCGGCCTCGACGCGGACGGCGCGGAAGATCGCGTCGGCGCGGGCGAGATCGGCCGGCCTTCCGTCGACGGCGACCCGCCACCACCGGTGCCAGACGTCGTTGAGCACCAGCCAACCGGGTCGCTCGGCCTCGACGTCGATGTCGACGCGGGTGTTGTGATAAGCGGCGATGGTGGCGCGGCCGGCGGGGCTGGGGTCGCCCACGACCGGGCCGCCGGGAAGGGCTTCGGGCGCCAGCAGCACCTCGCGGCGTGGATCGAAGCCCTCCGGCCATCGCCCGGTCGAGATCAGGGCATCGAAATCGGCGGGTCTGGCGGCGTCGACGAAGAGGACGCGGGGCAGGGCGCGAGGGTTCTCGTAGACGTGGGTCTCGGCCCGGCCGATCGCCGGCGCGATACCGGGGATGGCGGGGAAGCGGGCGACCTCGATCAGGCGGCCGGGCGAAAGCTTCCTGTCCATGGTCTCGACCGGCGCGCCGGTGACGATCCAGCGCAGGCCGAGCATGTCGGCGAGCCGCGAATCGTAGGACGGCTCGAGGGCCGAGAATTCCTTCTGCTCGGGCAGCGCCGCGTGGTCGATGGTGCCGGTCGCCTTGGCGTAATAGGCGAAGCGCAGCGGGTTGTAGCCGAGGGTGTTCTCGAGCCCATGGACCATGCTGGCGTTGGGCCAGTGGAAGCCGATGCCGGCGAGTTCGACGCGGTCGCGGCGGTCGCCACCGGTGGTCTCGGCGATCTTCTTCTTCAGGAAGGGGATCACCGGGTCGCGGGTGGCGGTCGACAGCACGTCGAAGGTGGCGGCGGGATAGGCGGTCGATTCGTTGGGGGCGTTGTTCCAGGCGAGATCGACCGTGGTGAAGAGGCCGACCAGGACGATCGCGGCAAGGGCGCCGAGAGTGCCGCCGGCGCGCGCGAGATGGGCGGCGGCGGCGAGCACGCCGAGCGCGGCGGCGGAGAAGACGCAGGCGGTCACCAGCGGCTTCCACACCAGCGCCAGTCGATCGGCATGGAGGCCGAAGGCGATCGGCAGCACGGCGAAGACGGCGAGGATCATCGCCGCCTGGAGGGCGCGGGTCGTGGTCGAGGCCGGCGGCAGTTCCGAGGTGAGGCGGCGATGGACCAGCCAGCCGCCGAGCACCGCGATCGAGAAGCCGATCAGGAAGGTGGCGTCGGCGGGTCGGCGGAACATGGCGACGCCGGGCATCGTCTCGTAGAAGATCCGATAGGCCGGGGTGTACCAGCCGAGCCCGTAGAGGACGAAGAAGATCGCCGCCACCGCCGGATAGCGGATGCCGCGCGTCCACAGGAGGCCGCGGCCGAGGCCGAGCATCAGGATCGCCATGATCGGCAGGGCGCCGGCATAGACCGCCGTCATGTTCTGGGCGAGATAGATGTCGGTGACGCCGAAGGCCCGGCTCGGCGGACCCCAGAAGTCGACGGCCTGATCGCCCTGGCCGAAGAGATCGGCGATCACCGCCGTGATCAGTGAGGCGGGGTGGAGCGAGCCCTTGCCGGCCTCGATCAGGTCGATCGCCGGGCGATTGGAATGTTCGGTGAGGATCAGCGTCATCACCACCGGCACGGCGACGACGAGGAGGCCGCCGACGATGCCGGCCAGCGCCGGGGCGACGGCGCGGCCGAGACGCGACAGGCGGTCGGCGGGCGCCAGGATCTCGACCAGGGCGTGACCGACCAGGAAGTAGAGGCCGAGCAGCGCGATCTGGTCGCGGCCGAGCGCCAGCAGGCCGGCGGCGAGGCCGGCGAGGAAGCCCCAGCCGATCGAGCGGCGCGCCAGCATGCGTTCGAGCAGGAACAGCACCACGGGGATCAGCGCGAAGCTCATCACCTGGCCGGTGTGCTGGAGGCGCCAGGCGGCCGAACCGCCGAAGGCGAAGGCGATCGCCGCCACGGCGCCGCCGGCGGCGTGCCAGCCGCGATCGCGGAACCACAGCATCAAGGCCAGGGCGCCGACGCCGAGTTGGGCGAAGACGGTGCCGTCGAGCGCCACCGCGCCGGGGTCGGGCACGATCAGCGCCAGGAGGAAGAAGGCGGGCGAGAAGATCAGCGACTGCGGGTCGGCGATCTGCGACCAGCCGGCGAAGATGTAGGGGTTCCAGGCGAAACCCTCGCCGGCGTGGATCGCATGGGCGAGGAAGGCCATCTGCGGCCGGAAATGGGCTTCCGCGTCCCACGGCACCGCATAGGTGCCGGAGAGCCAGGGGCGGGTCAGCACCACCCAGGCGACGACGATCACGGCGATGGCCGCGACGAGGCGCCCGTCGATGCCTCGGGTCCCGGGCCCGGGGCTCGCGGCTCCCTGGTCAGAAGTCATGTCGGGTCTGTCCCTCGACGGTGATGCCGGGTGTATTCGAGGTGGTGGCCGGCCGGGTATCGAAGCCGATCGCTTCGCGGACGAAATAGAGCGGCCGCCGCTTCACCTCGGAGAAGACGTGTCCGAGGTATTCGCCGATGATGCCGAGACCGATCAGCTGGACGCCGGCGAAGAACAGGGTCGCCACCAGGAGGGTGGGGTAGCCCGGCACGTCGGCACCGAAAATCAGCGTCTTGACGATGACATAGGCGCCGTAGACCAGGGCGGAGGCCGAGACCACGCCGCCGATCAGGGCCCAGACCTTGAGCGGCAGGGTGCCGAAGGAGGTGATGGCGTTGACGGCGAGGCGCAGGAGCTTGAGGAAGCCCCATTGCGAGGTGCCGACCTGACGCTCCTCCATGGTGACGTCGACGGTGGTGGTCTTGAACCCGGCCCAGGCGAAGAGGCCGCGATTGAAGCGGTTGCGCTCGGGCATGGCGAGGAAGGCGTCGACCACCTTGCGATCGATGGCGGTGAAGTCGCCGGTCTCGCGATCGACCCGGATCTCGCTCATGAAGTCGAAGGCTTCGTAGAACGCCTTGGAGAAGGCGTTGCGCAACAGGCCGCCACGGTCGAGGTTGATCCGGCGGGCGTAGACGAGGTCGTAGCCCTGGTCGCGCCACGGGGCGAGGAGGGCGGGGATCGATTCCGGCGGGTGCTGGAGATCGCTGTCCATCACCACGACGACGGCGCCGGAGGTGCGCGCCAGACCGGCGGTGACCGCGATCTCCTTGCCGAAGTTGCGCGACAGCGAGACGATCCGCAGTTGCGGGACGGTGTCGCGGAAGGCCTTGAGGCGCTCCAGCGTGTCGTCGGTCGAGCCGTCGTCGATGGCGATGATCTCGTAGGGGAGCGCCAGGGCATCGAGGGCGGGGACCACCCGGGCGAACAGCCGGTCGAGGCCGCGCGCCTCGTTGCGCATCGGCAGGACGACGCTCACCGTCGGTGCGATCGTGGCATCCGCAAGCGGCTCGGCCGGGGCGCGCGTCATGTCATTTTCCTTTCCACGGGGGGGACGGATGTTGTATCCGGCCGGGAGCGAGCGCCGAAAGGTGTCGCCGGGAAGCGCCTCCGCGTCAATGGCGAAGGCGCGCCTCGCGAGGTTCGATCCGCCCGCCTCGGGTCGCGAGGTTCGCGGCGCGATCGGGCGGTCGACCGTCGGGCAGTGGACTGTCGGGCGGCGGGACGTCGGTCCAGAGGGAGTGTGGCGATGAGCGATCTGGTGCTGTGCGCCGACGACTTCGGCCTGTCCCGCGAGATCGACGCGGCGATCCTCGAGCTGATCGAGCGCGGTCGGCTCACCGCGACCGGCTGCATGGTGGCCGGGCCGTGCCTCGAGGCCGACGCGCCACGGTTGGCGCTGTTGGCGACCCGCGCCGACATCGGACTGCATCTCGCCCTCACCGAACTCGCCCCCCTCGGGCCGATGCCGCGTTTCTCGCCGGACGGGCGGCCGCAGAGCCTCGGGTCCGTCCTCGGCCGGGGTCTGACCGGGCGCCTCGATCCTTCCGAGATGCGGGCGGAGATCGGCCGTCAGGTCGGCCGGTTCCGGGAGATCTTCGGGCGGGCGCCGGATTTCGTCGACGGCCATCAGCACGTCCATCTGCTGCCGGCGGTCCGCTCCGGGCTCCTCGCCGCCTTCGCCGACGGCACCCTCGATCCCGCCACCACCTGGGTGCGCGACTGCCACGATCCGGCGCTGGCGATCATGCGGCGGGGCGTCGAGGTGCCGAAGGCGCTGTTCGTCTCGTTGCTGTCGTGGGGACTGGCGGGGGCGGCGCGGGCGCGCGGCGTCCGGGTCAACGACGGCTTTCGCGGCATCACCGGCTTCGCCGCCGACGGCGGCTTTCGGCGCACCTTCGCGAGGTTCCTCGAAGGGCCGGGCCGGCTGCCGCTCGCCATGTGCCATCCGGCGATGCCGGGCGGGGACGCCGCGGGCGATGCGATCGCCGGGGCGCGACGCGACGAATACGCCTATTTCGCCGGCGACGACTTTCCCGCCGATCTCGCGGCGGCGGGGGTGCGGTTGGTGAGGATGAGCGCTCAGGCGGGCGCGAAGACCCGGGCGTAGAGCGTGTCGGGGTCGTCGTGGGGCTCGCATTCGGCGAGGCCGACGAGGATCGAGACGTAGACCGGGCCGGTGGCGCCGGGCACGGTGAAGGCGGTGGTCTCGATCACGCCGGCGATGCGGTGGGCGACGAGGGCGGCGTCCTCGCCGTCGGTCGCGGGCAAGACCAGGGCGAAACGGTCGCCGCCGGCGCGCGCCGCGAGATCCTCGCCGCGCACCAGGCGGCCGATCAGCGAGCCGACCTGGCGGATCAGATGATCGCCGCCCGACCAGCCCCATTCGGCATTGATCTCGGCGAGGTCCATCAGGCGCAGGCCGACGATGGTCAGGCGCTCGTCGTTGTCACGGGCGTCGCCGATCACCAGGCCGAGGTGGTCCATCAGGAAGCCGCGGCTGTAGAGGCCGGTCAGGGCGTCGTTGGTGGCATGATGGCGGGCGCGGGCATAGGCCGCCCTCAGCGTCTCGCGCAGGCGGTGTTCGGTCATCGCCGCCTCGATCCGATCGGCGAAGACGCGCTCGCTCTCGTCGGCGAAGACGACGTCGTCGGCGCCGGCGGCGTGGACGGCCTCGATCATGCGCGGCTCGGTCTCGCCGGTCAGCACCACCACCGGCAGGGCGAAATGCGCGGAGTTGCGGCGCAGCACCTCGACGAAGTCGATGGCGTCGTCGAGCGGCAGGTTGAGGATCACCGCGTCGAAGCCGCGGCGCTCCAGGTAGTCGAGGGCGGTCTCGACGGTGAAGGCGCCGACCAGGGTGGCGCGCTTCGACAGCGCCCGTTCGATGGTGAAGTAGCGGATGCCGGCGCCGACCACCAGGATATGGGCGTCCTGGAGCGAGCCGGAGATGTCGATCTCGGGCTGTGACAGGCCGTAGCGCTGGGCGGTGTCGAGGCGACGCCAGATCTCGGCGCGCATGGTGGAGAGCCGGGTCAGCGAGCCGATGCGGGCGGCGAGGTGGCCGACCGACCAGGGCATGCGGATCACGTCGGCGATGCCGATCGGCCGCTCGCGTCCGTCGAAGCCGCCGTCGTCGACGGCGATGACGGGGGTGCGGCGGGTGGCGCGCATCAGCGACATGCGGGCGGCGGCGTCGAGATAGCGGGTGCGGGCGACGTCGCCGTCGGTGCCGGCGAGATTGAGCACGACGAGGTCGGGATGGCTCGACATGGTCTGGTCGAGGGTGCGCGACAGCGGCACCGCGCTGACCTCCCAGCCTTCGGCGCGGATGCCCTCCCACAGGAGACGCGTCTCCGGCCGAGGGGTTTCTTCGATGACGAGGACACGCCCACGATAGGCCATGGCGAGACAGACTCCCGAATTGCGGAAGAGTGCGCCGAACATGGTTGAGGAATGGTTGACGGAACGTGCCGTTCCGTCACGTCGCCATCAAGAAGCGGGTGATCGCCCCGGCCTGCATCAGGCCGCCGACGACGAGCAGGATCCAGAAGACCTTCCACAGGATCGGCCCGTGGGCGGCGAAGATGAACGCGCAACCGCCGACGACGCCGGCGCCGGCCACGACGAGTTCGCCGACGAGCATGAGGATCAACAGGCTGGCGTGAAGGCTCGGGGCGACCGTGCCGGCGTCGTTGGCCATGGTGCCGGCCATCAGCGACATGATGAACCAGACGCCGGCGAGACCCAGCCAGACGACGATGAAGACGATGCCGGCGATCATGCGAGCCCCCCCGCGGGGCGCTCGCCGCCTCGCCGGCTCCGATTTTACAGGCTCCATCGGGTTGTGCAAGCATGGCGTGTACGGACGCCAGTCTTCGTTAAGACTTTCCCAGCATATTGGGTGAATCTGAACCCATCGCTTCCTCGGAGTGTCCGACATGATCATCGCTGTCCTGCGCCGTCTCGAAGCTCTCGAGGCCGATCTCGCCGCGATCGATCCCGAACATCAGGCCGACGCCGCCGACCGCGTCGCGGCGATGGCGGTGGCGCTGCGCGACGTGCTCGCGGCGGCGCGTCCGGCGGCACGCGCCATCGAGGCCCGCGACG
>JAFHCF010000068.1:0-3062 GCA_048497495.1 Prosthecomicrobium sp. | reverse complement strand
GGCGGCTTGGGCAGCCGCGGGCGGGAGCCCGACGACGAGCGCCACTGTTACCATGACCGGGGGGGCGGATTTCAAGCAAATCCGTCACGGCCCCTCGGCATCGCCGCCGATCTGCATCGTTCCGCCCCTCTCATCGCCCGATCGGACCCGCTCACTCGTGACCCTCCGCCTCCACTTCGATCACAACGCCGGCGCGCCGGTGCTCGACGCGGCGCTCGACGCGGCGGTCGCGGCAGCGCGCGCCGGGGGCAATGCGTCTTCCGTCCACGGCGAGGGCCGTGAGGCGCGGCGTGTGATCGAGGCAGCGCGGGCGGAGGTCGCCCTTCTCGCCGGCTGCGCGCCGTCCCGGGTGGTCTTCACCTCGGGGGCGAGCGAGGCCAACGTCACGGCGCTCTCGCCGCGTCTCACCCTGGGGCGCGAGGAGGTGACCATCGATCGGCTGCTGGTCTCGGCGGTCGAGCATCCGTCGGTGCTCGGCGGCGGGCGGTTCGCGCCCGACCGGGTCGAACGGCTCGCGGTCGACGGCGACGGCGTGGTGGTGCTCGAGGCGCTGGAGGCGCGGCTCGCGGCGGCGACGGCGCGCGGCGAGCGGGTGATGGTGGCGCTGCAACTCGCCAATTCCGAGACCGGGGTGATCCAGCCGGTGGCCGAGGTGGCCCGCATGGTGCGCGCCGCCGGCGGGCTCACCCATTGCGACGCGGTGCAGGGCGCCGGCCGCCTGCGCCTCGACGATCCCGGCCTCGACGTCGACATGATGGCGCTGTCGGCCCACAAGATCGGCGGTTTGCCGGGGACCGGCGCGCTGATCCTGCGCCATCCGGAGGTTCTGCCGGCGCCGCTCCTGCCCGGATCGCAGGAATCGGGGCGGCGCGGCGGCACGCAGGCCACCCCGGGAATCGCCGCCTTCGGCGTGGTGGCGGCGGTCGCGCGGCAGAATTTACGTGAAATCGCTTATGTTCGCGACCTTCGGGACTGGTTGGAGGCGCGGGTGCGCTCTATATCTTCCAATGTGAATGTCTTCGGCGCTCGTGCGCCGCGTATCGCCAACACGTCGATGATGGCGGTTCCGGGGGTTTCGGCGGAGACGGCGGTGATCGCCTTCGACCTCGAGGGGGTGGCGGTTTCGGCCGGTTCCGCCTGCTCGTCGGGCAAGGTCGGCGCCTCCCACGTGGCGGAGGCGATGGGGCTCGGCGGCGACGTGCGGCGCGGCGGCATCCGCGTCTCGATCGGGCCCGAGACGACGAGGGAAGAGGCGGAGCGTTTCGTCGCCGTGTGGGGACGGGTGATGAGCCGGCTCGCGCCTTCGTGAGCGGTTCCGGTGGCGGGGTCGAGAAAATCCTTCGACCTCGAAGCGAATACCGACTAGTCTGGAATCCTTCTCGAACCCACGGGCCTTGAACCCGCGTTGCGAAGAGAGAACGACATGGCTGCAGTGAAAGAAACGGTCGATCAGGTCCGTGCGATCGATGTCGACCAATACAAATACGGTTTCGAATCCGACATCGAGTCGGATCGCGCCCGCAAAGGGCTCGGCGAGGACGTCGTCCGCTTCATCTCCGCGAAGAAGAACGAGCCCGAGTGGATGCTCGAGTGGCGGCTGGACGCCTACAAGCGTTGGCTGACCATGGAAGAGCCGACCTGGGCGCGGGTGCATTACCCGCGGATCGATTTCCAGGACATCTATTATTATTCCGCGCCGAAGAGCACGTCCGGGCCGAAGAGCCTCGACGAGGTCGATCCGGAACTGCTCAAGGTCTATGAGAAACTCGGCATCCCCTTGAAGGAGCAGGCGGTTCTCGCCGGCGTCGAGGGCGTGCGGGTGGCCGTCGACGCGGTGTTCGATTCGGTCTCGGTGGTGACGACCTTCCGCGAGGAATTGTCCAAGCACGGCGTCATCTTCTGTTCGATCTCGGAGGCGATGCGCGAGCATCCCGAGCTGGTGCGCAAGTACCTCGGCACGGTGGTGCCGGCGACCGACAACTATTACGCGACGCTGAATTCGGCGGTGTTCTCCGACGGTTCCTTCGTCTACATCCCCGAGGGGGTGCGCTGCCCGATGGAGCTGTCGACCTACTTCCGTATCAACGAGAAGAAGTCGGGCCAGTTCGAGCGCACGCTGATCATCGCCGAGAAGGGCTCCTATGTGAGCTACCTCGAGGGTTGCACCGCGCCGCAGCGCGACGAGAACCAGTTGCACGCCGCCGTGGTCGAGTTGATCGCCATGGAGGACGCCGAGATCAAATATTCGACGGTGCAGAACTGGTATCCGGGCGACAAGGACGGCAAGGGCGGCATCTACAATTTCGTCACCAAGCGCGGCGATTGCCGTGGCGACCGCTCGAAGATCTCGTGGACGCAGGTCGAGACCGGCTCGGCGATCACCTGGAAATATCCGAGCTGCATCCTGCGCGGCGACGATTCACAGGGCGAGTTCTACTCGATCGCGGTGTCGAACGGCTGGCAGCAGGTCGACAGCGGCACGAAGATGATCCATCTGGGGAAGAACACCTCCTCGCGGATCATCTCCAAGGGCATCTCGGCCGGCCACTCGCAGAACACCTATCGCGGCCAGGTCTCGGTCAAGAGCAAGGCGGCCGGCGCCCGCTCCTTCACCAACTGCGACAGCCTGTTGATCGGCCACGACTGCGGCGCCCACACGGTGCCCTATCTCGAGAGCCGCAACCGACGAGCCAAGGTCGAGCACGAGGCGACCACCTCGAAGATCTCCGACGACCAACTGTTCTACTGCATCTCGCGCGGCCTCTCGGCCGAGGAGGCGGTGGCGCTGATCGTCAACGGCTTCGTCCGCGAGGTGCTTCAGCAACTGCCGATGGAATTCGCGGTGGAAGCCCAGAAGCTGATCGGCGTGAGCCTCGAGGGGAGCGTGGGGTAGGCAGCCACTCCGACGGGCGCCGTCCCTTCTCCCCTTGTGGGAGAAGGTGGCCGAAGGCCGGATGAGGGGTCTGTGATTCACCTCTCGGCAGAGCTTCGCGGAAGCGCCGCGCCCCCTCATCCGCCCCTTCGGGGCACCTTCTCCCGCGAGGGGAGAAGGAGAGGCGCTG
>JAFHCF010000067.1:0-20025 GCA_048497495.1 Prosthecomicrobium sp. | reverse complement strand
ATCCGAGGTCGTCTTCGTTTCGGGGGGAGGGGGTTCGGAATGCCGGACGTCCCAGCGACGCGCCGCCCGTCGATGCAGTAATTCCCACTACGCTGGTCTCGCGGTAGTTGAAAGCGAAGTCCTGAAAAGGTGTCGGTCTCAAGTATTGAAGAGAAAGTGATTTCAGCGACGGTGTGTCGCACGAGAAATGAGCGCTGAGAAACTTTTTCGGTGGTATAATGTGTATTGCAGATCGGAGGTTCGGATCCTTCTAATATTTCGATGGGAGGCGACCATGATCAATGCAAACGGCACGAATATCCTCCGTCGTCACTTTCTGATCGGCGCACCGGCCGGCTTGGCCGGAGCACTCCTGCTGTTCGCCGGTGTCGGCGCGTCTCGCGCCGACTGCGGCGGCGGCGGCGGTTCCGAGGGCGGGGACCCCCGCTCGAATACGAACCCGCTCACGCCAGAGGCACGGGCCAAGCTGAAGAAGCTTCGGGACTTGATGAAAAAGCTCGAGGACGACATCAAACGTGGCAAGAAGCGTCCTTTGAGCGATACGGAAAGGAAATACTATCTGTCGCTTCTCGGCATGTGGGATCAATACAAGAACTCGTCCGAATTTCAGGATGCCCTCTGGGCGGTTTGGGGCGCCAACAACGCGGCCGGGCCTCGCTGAAATCGCGATCGGAGGAGAAGAGGTGCGGTTCGCGGCATCTCTTCTCTTTCGCTGACGGTCGCCTCAATCGAGTTCCCGGATCAGCATCAGGAGATCGGTCACCCCAACCTCGACACCGGCCTGGGTCATCAGCGTCGTCGCCTGACCGCGATGGTGGGTCTGGTGGTTGAAGAAATGGGTGAGCAGCAGCCCGAAGGTCTTGGTGAAGGGGTGGCTCTTGATGTTGCGATAGGCGAGGGGCGCGTCGAGATCGCTCTGCGTGAGCCCTGAGACGAAGGCCTCGATCGCTCCATCCAGCAGATCGCGGCGGGCCTTCAGCGGCGCCAGCGCGCCGAACTGGATCTGGTCGAGGCCAGTGGGCGTCGGTAGGGCCGCGACCGCGACCAGCGCCTCGGTGGCGGCCGGATGGGCGGCGAAGCGCTTCAGCCACAGGGTATCGGCGACGACGAGATGCTCGAGCGTCCCCAGGATCGACCCGAAGAAGGCGCCACGGTTTTCCGTGACCGCCTCTGCCGGGAGCGTCGCGGCGGCGTCATAGAGCCTGCTGTTCATCCAGGTGTTGTAGCGTGCGAGAAGTCGAAACTGATCGATCCACATCGGCGGTCCCTCCTCAGAGTGTCTTTCCCAGTCGCCCGGCGAGATCCTGGACATATTGCCAGGCGGTGCGTCCGGATCGCGCGCCGCGCGTCGTCGCCCATTCGAGACTGTCGCGCACCAGGAGGGCGTCGTCGATCACGAGATCGAAATGGCCGGCGTAGCCGCGCACCATGGCGAGGTACTCGTCCTGGGAACACTTGTGGAAGCCGAGCCACAGGCCGAAGCGGTCGGAGAGCGACACCTTCTCTTCGGTCGCCTCGTTCGGGTTGATCGCCGTCGAGCGTTCGTTGTCGATCATGTCGCGCGGCAGCAGGTGACGGCGGTTGGAGGTGGCGTAGAAGACGACATTGTCCGGCCGGCCCTCGATGCCACCCTCGAGCACCGCCTTCAGCGACTTGTAGGACGTGTCGTCGCCGTCGAAGGACAGGTCGTCGCAGAAGACGATGAAACGGTGCCGGTCGGGCCCGACGAGGGCCAGGAGGGTCGGCAGGCTCTCGATGTCCTCGCGATGGATCTCCACCAGCTTCAGGGCCGGCCGCCCTTCCGTCGCGAGGACGCGGTTGACCGTGGCGTGCGCCGCCTTGACCAGCGACGACTTGCCCATGCCGCGCGCCCCCCACAGCAGGGCGTTGTTGGCGGGCAGGCCGCGGGCGAAGCGTTCGGTGTTGCCGACCAGTTGATCGCGCGCCCGGTCGATGCCCTGGAGCAGCGTCATCTCGACCCGATTGACCCGCGCCACCGGCGCCAGCCGCGCCTCCTTCGCCATCCAGACGAAGGCGTCGGCGGTCGCGAAATCGGGCGCCACGGCCACCGGCGGCACGGCGCGGGCGACGAGCGTCACCAGTTTGTCGAGTCGATCGACGAGAAGGGCGATGTCGGAAGGCGAAATTGTGGGGTCTGCCACGTCGGGAGCTCCGCTGTTCGGTCCGGATCCGGCGATGTAGCATGTCCGGGTTCCATCGAGAACGCGAGCGGAGCGAATCATGCTGCGAGAGATCCCGGCGACCGATCCGGCGCTGAGAAAGGCGCTTTCCGAGGAGGGGCTGCCGATCGCCGACCTCGGCCGGGGACGTCAGCGATTCTTCACCTGGGAAGGCGACGACGGCCGCGTCGTCGCCCATGCCGGTCTCGAGGGGGCGGGCGCCGACCGTCTGTTGCGCTCGGTGGTCGTCGCCCACGGCGAACGCGGCAAGGGTCTGGCGGTCCGCATCGTCGCCGCCCTGGAACATCTCGCCAGGAGTGACGGCGCCGAGCGCCTATGGCTCCTCACCGAGACCGCCGGGCCGGTCTTCGACCGCCTGCGCTGGCGCCGCGCGCCGCGCGAGGAGGCGCCGGAGGAGATCACCGCATCGCGCCAATTCGCGGCGCTCTGCCCCGCGTCGGCGATCTGCATGGTGCGGGATCTCGAGGCCTGAGCCGTCCTCGGCGCGCGGACGCGCCGCCGCGACGGGGCGCTCATGCCCCGGTTTGCAAAGCGCCGGGCTGTCGATATAGTCCGCGCGCGCCGCGACGGGACGACTCCCGTTGCGGCGGAAGAATTCGTCGCCCATATGAGGTCGAGCCCCGCTCCGTCTCTGGACGATCACGCCGTACTCAGGAGAACTCGATGTTCGTGACCCCCGCCTTCGCCCAGGGCGCCGCCGCCGGATCGGGAGGCACCAGCGACATCCTGATGTCGCTCGTCCCCTTCGTCTTCATCCTGGTGATCATGTGGGTGATGATCATCCGCCCGCAGCGCCAGCGCCAGAAGGCCCACGAGGAGATGGTGAAGAACCTGCGGCGCGGCGACACCGTCGTCACCGCCGGCGGCATGATCGCCAAGGTCGCCAAGGTTCTCTCCGACACCGAGGTCGAGGTCGAGATCGCCGAGGGCGTCAAGATCCGCGTCGTGCGCGGCACCATCGGCGAGGTTCGCGCCAAGGGCGAGCCGGCCAAGACCTCCGGCAAGCCCGACGCCGCCAACGACTGACGTCGTCTCCGGCGGTTGGTTCCGTCGATTCCGGCCGCCCTCGTCGCGGGGGCGGCGTACCTCGGTGGCCCGAGGTCCGAGGACGCTCCGATGCTACATTTCCCGCGCTGGAAGATCGTGCTCATCATCGCGTCGGTCTTGGTGTCGCTGATCTACGTGATCCCCAACTTCCTCTCCCGCGAGACGCTCGCCCAGCTTCCCAGTTGGGTGCCGCATCGTCAGCTCACCCTCGGCCTCGATCTCCAGGGCGGTGCCCACCTCCTGCTCGAGGTCGACACCGGTTCGATGGTCAAGGAACGGGTCGACGTCCTACGTGACGACGTCCGGCGTGTGCTGCGCGAGGACAAGATCGGCTATTCCGGCCTCGGCATCCAGGGCGGTACTTCCGTCCAGGTCCGCATCACCGATGCCGCCCAGATCGCCCGCGCCGAAAAGAAGCTCCAGACCGTCCCGCAGAGCCTGTCCGACACGATGTTCTCCGGCAATCGCGTCCTCGACGTCGAGATCGCCAAGGAGGAGGGCGGCATCTTCCGGCTGACCCTGACCCAGCCCGGGCTCGACTATCGCGCCCGTCGCGTCGTCGAACAGTCGATGGAGGTGGTCCGCCGCCGCGTCGACCAGCTCGGCACCACCGAGCCGGTGATCGCCCGCCAGGGCGGCAACCGACTGCTCGTCCAGGTTCCCGGTCTCCAGGACATCGATCGACTCAAGGACATCCTGCGCCAGACCGCCCGCCTGACCTTCCACATGGTCGAGGCGACCGGGCCGCAGGTGTTGGAAGGCACGCACTCCACCGACACCGACGTGCTCTACAGCCACGAGGACCCGCCGGTCCCCGTCCTGGTGCAGCGCCGCGCCATGTTGACGGGCGAGGAACTGGTCGACGCCCAGGCCGGCTTCGACAGCCGCAGCTCGGAGCCGATCGTCTCCTTCCGCTTCAACACCTCCGGGGCCCAGAAGTTCGCGCTGATCTCCCAGCAGAACGTCGGCCGGCCCTTCGCCATCGTGCTCGACAAGGACGTGATCTCCTATCCGGTGATCCGCGAGCCGATCCTCGGCGGATCCGGTCAGATCTCCGGGAACTTCACCGTCCAATCGGCCAACGATCTGGCGCTTCTCCTGCGCGCCGGCGCGCTGCCCGCCGATCTCACCATCGTCGAGGAACGCACCGTCGGCCCCGGCCTCGGCGCCGACTCGATCGCCGCCGGCAAACTGTCGGTCGGCATCGGCACCGTGCTGGTGGTCATCTACATGATCGCCAACTACGGCCTGTTCGGCGTCTTCGCCGACATCGCGGTGGTGGTGAACGTGATGATCATCATGGCGGTGCTCTCGGCGCTCCAGGCGACGCTGACGCTGCCCGGCATCGGTGGCATCGTGCTCACCATCGGCATGGCGGTCGACGCCAACGTGCTGATCTACGAGCGTATTCGCGAGGAGCAGAAGTTGGGTCGCTCGGCGATCTCGGCGATCGACGCCGGCTTCTCGCGCGCCCTGAGCACCATCATCGATTCCAATCTGACGACACTGATCGCGGCGATCGTGATGTTCTTCCTCGGCACCGGGCCGATCAAGGGCTTCGCCGTGACCCTCGGCATCGGCATCCTGACGACACTGTTCACCGCCGTCACCGTCACCCGACTGATCGTCGCGCTGTGGGTGAAGAAGGTCCGGCCGACCCGTATTCCGATCTGATCGACGCCGTCCGCCGCGTCCCACTCTCGGGGCGCGCCCGCAGATCCATTCGAAGAAGGTGAGAGATGAAGCTCATCAGTTTCATCCCCGAAGACACCAAGATCCCCTTCATGGGGGCTCGGTTGATCACGTTCCCGATCTCGATGGTGCTGGTCGTCCTGTCGCTGGCGCTGGTCGGTTTCATCGGGCTCAACTACGGCATCGACTTCGTCGGCGGCACCGTCGTCGAGGTCCGCTCGAAATCCGGCCCCGCCGATCTCGGCAAGATCCGCACCGACCTCTCCGAGCTCAATCTCGGCGAGGTCCAGGTTCAGGGCATCGGGGCGCCCGAGGACGTGCTGATCCGGGTCGCTCAACAGGAGGGCGGCGATCTCGCCCAGCAGGCGGCGGTCGGCAAGGTCAAGGCGGCGCTCGGCGACGCCTACGAATACCGCCGCACCGAGGTGGTGGGACCGCGTGTCTCCGCCGATCTGCGGCGCGACGGCATCATCGCCGTCGTCGTATCGCTGTCGCTGGTGCTGATCTACCTGTGGTTCCGCTTCGAATGGCAATTCGCCGTCGGCGCCGTTCTCACCACCATCCACGATGTCGTCTTGACCGTGGGTCTTCTGTCGGCCGTCGGCATCGGATTCGACTTGGCGGCGATCGCCGCGATCCTCACCATCGTCGGCTATTCGCTCAACGACACCGTCGTCATCTACGACCGAATCCGCGAGAACCTGCGCAAGTACAAGCGTATGGCGCTGCCCGAATTGATCGACCTGTCGATCAACCAGACCCTGACCCGCACCATCCGCACCTCGACCACCACGATCCTGGCGGTTTCGGCGCTGCTGGTCTTCGGCGGCGAGGCGCTGCGTGGCTTCAACTTCACCATGCTCGCCGGCATCATCATCGGCACCTATTCGTCGATCGTGGTCTCCGCGCCGCTCCTGATCTTCCTCAAGCTGCGGACCGGCGGCGGGTCGCGAGGCGAGGACAAGACACAGGCCGACAAGACCAATCCGGCCGCCGCCGGCGCTTGACGCGTCGGCGCTCCGGCGCGGTTTCCCGCCGACCGGACCGCGTCCATCCGGTCGCGGCGAGCACGAGGGGAGGGACCGGGTGACGATCGAACGCCAAGACGCCCATCTCCCTCGCCCGGTCGAGATCGAGAACTATGGTCGCGGCGGCTTCCGTTTCGCCGGCCTCGATGGCCTCTCCCATCGTGGCTCGCTCTTGGCGCTGCCCTCCGGCATGTGGCCCTGGACCGCGTCGGCGCCGTCGGATCTCGACGTCGAGGCGTTCGCCCGCGTCTTCGCCGAGGCCGAGGCGATCGACATCCTGCTGGTCGGCACCGGGCGTGATCTCCTCGCCCTTCCGGCCGATCTGCGCGCCGCCCTGCGCGCCGCCGGCATCCAGGCGGATCCGATGTCGACGGGGGCGGCGATCCGAACCTGGAACGTGCTTCTCGGCGAGCGTCGGCGGGTCGCCGCGGCGCTCCTGGCGGTGGACTGAGAGCGCGAACGCCCTATGTCCGCTTCCATGTCCTCACCCGCGCCCGCCCTCGACGACCGCATGATCCGCGCCTACGACCTCGCCGCCGACGCGGTGCGCCGGCTCGACAAGGATCGTTGGCTCGCCGGCCTCTACGCGCCCGAGGACCACCGGCGCCATCTCTATGCGCTCTACGCCTTCGCCACCGAGATCGACCGCATCCGCGACGTCGTCTCCGATCCGCTGCCCGGCGAGATCCGCGCCCGCTGGTGGGCCGACATGCTGGCGGGGACGCGCGGCGCGGAGGGCGCCGCCCACCCGATCGCCGCCGCCCTGCTCGACACCATCGCGCGCTTCGATCTGCCGCTCGACGCCTTCGAACGCCTGATCGAGGCGAAGATCTTCGATCTCTACGACGACCCGATGCCCGACATGGCGGCGCTCGAGGTCTATTGTGGGGACACCTCCGCCATCCTCATCGGGCTCGCCGCCCGGGTGCTCGCCGAAGGCGGGGAGGAGGAGATCGCCGCCGCCGCCCATCCCGCCGGCATCGCCCACGGCCTGACGGCGATGCTGCGGGCCCTGCCGGTCCATGCGGCGCGGGGCCAGATGATGTTGCCGGTCGACGCGCTCGAGCGTCATGGGGTCGCCCGTGACGACGTGTCGGCGGGCCGGACCAGCCCGGCGCTCGAACGGGTGTTGGCGGAGATCCGCGCCCGCGCCCGCGAGGCGCTGGACGAGACCCGGCGGCGTGTCGGCGCCATCCCGCCCCGGGCCGCGCCGGCCTTTCTCCACGTCTCGTTGGTCGAACAATGCCTGGAGCGCATGGACCGGCGGGATCACGATCCCTTCCGTACCGTCCTCGACATCCCGCAATGGCGCCGCCAATGGCGCCTGTGGAACGCCGCCCGCTGCGCCCGCGAGGCATCGATCGGGCGCGCCGGGCGCTGAACCCGAAGGGCGGCCGGGGCTCAGCCCTCCGCCGCCGTCTCCGCCGCGTTCCATGAGGCGAGATCGGCGCGGGCGCGATGCGCCATCGCCCGCTTCTTCTCCACCGTCTTCTCGGTGCCCTTGAGCCGCCGGCCGTCCTTGGTGGTCGGGGCGACGATCGGCGGGAAGAGGCCGAAGTTGACGTTCATCGGCTGGAAGGCGCGCGGCTTGCCGGCCTCCGCCTCGCCCTCGGCCTCGCCGAGATGACCGCCGGTGATGTGGCCGAGCAGCGCCCCCATGGCGGTCGTCGCCGGCGGCGGCAAGGCCGCGCGCCCGAGCCGCTCGGCGGCGGCGAAACGGCCCGCGAGATGGCCGATCGCCGCGCTCTCGACATAGCCCTCGCAGCCGGTGATCTGCCCGGCGAAGCGAAGCCGCGGCGTCGACCTCATCCGCAGCGTCGAGTCGAGCAGCTTCGGCGAATTGAGATAGGTGTTGCGATGCAGCCCGCCGAGGCGGGCGAATTCGGCGTT
This sequence comes from Prosthecomicrobium sp., assembly GCA_048497495.1. Lineage (GTDB taxonomy): Bacteria > Pseudomonadota > Alphaproteobacteria > Rhizobiales > Ancalomicrobiaceae > JAFHCF01. The sequence continues at coordinate 12,167 of JAFHCF010000067.1, read as the reverse complement.
CTCGAGCCCCGGGATCATGCGGAAGACCCGGATCTGCTCGCCGTGCTTCAGCTTGGTCTGGAAGCCGACCATGTTCCACAGCGTGCCGAAGGCGTTGTCCTGGCGCAGTTGGACGATGGCGTGGGACTTCACCGTCGGATTGCGCGGATCGGTCAGCCCGACCGGCTTCATCGGCCCGTGGCGCAGCGTCTCGCGTCCCCGTTCCGCCATCACCTCGACCGGTAGGCAGCCGTCGAAATAGGGGGTCGAGGCCTCCCATTCCTTGAACGACACCTTGTCGCCGGCGATCAGCGCATCGACGAAGGCCTCGTACTCGTCCTTGTTCATCGGGCAATTGAGGTAGTCGGCGCCGGTGCCCCCCGGTCCCGCCTTGTCGTAGCGCGACTGCATCCAGGCGCGGCCCATGTCGATGCTGTCGAAATGGACGATCGGCGCGATGGCGTCGAAGAAGGCGAGTTCGCTCTCCCCGGTGAGCGCGCCGATCGCCGCGGCGAGCGCCGGCGAGGTGAGCGGCCCGGTGGCGACGACGACGCTGTCCCAGGAGGCGTCGGGAAGGCCGTCGATCTCCTCGCGACGGATCTCGATCAGCGGATGATCCTCGAGCGCCCCGGTGACGCTCGCCGCGAAGGCCTCGCGGTCGACTGCCAGAGCGCCGCCGGCCGGCACCTGATGGGCGTCGGCGGCGCGCATCACCAGCGAGCCGCAGGCCCGCAGCTCGGCATGGAGCACGCCGACCGCGTTGGTCTCGGGATCGTCGGACCTGAGCGAATTGGAACAGACGAGTTCGGCGAGCCGATCGGTCTGGTGCGCCTCCGTGCCGCGCACCGGCCGCATCTCGTGAAGGACGACGGGCACGCCGCGCGTCGCCAGCGCCCAGGCGGCTTCCGAGCCGGCGAGGCCGCCGCCGACGATGTGGACGGGGGGGAGGGTTTGGTTTTTCTCGGTCATGCCGCCTCGGTTAGCACTCCGCCGCGTCGACGCCTAGAGCGGTCGGCGACGCGGCGCGGCGGAAACCGGTTTCACCGCCGGCGTCGGCCGGTCGCGGTGAGTGTCCGAAGATGTCCTCCGCCTCGGCCGTCACCCCCCTCGCGCGCCTTCGAGATCTCTGCTGCAGCGCACCCGTCCGAGCGCGGTATTCCGCCGCGACTGGGCAGATATTGCCTGTGGAACACCTGTGGAGAAGCTATCTAATGGGAAACCGTGATCGAGTGATTCGACGTCTCTTGACCTGGGGTTTTCGATGCGAACGGCCTACTTTGCGATCGTTCTGGTGGCTCTGTCCGTCGCCGGCTGCAAATCCGACGGCAAGGACGAGAAGCCCGGTCTCTCCCTCACCGATGCGACCGACCGGATCGTCACCGGCTCGACCCGTCGGGCCGCGACCGAGACGGGCGCCGTCGTCGACGAGGGCGCCAACGCCTGGTACCGAGATCGCGGCGCGGCACTGCCCAAGACCGACCGTCTGGCCTATTGCCACGGCTTCGGTTGCGAGTTCAAGACGGCGATCCCCTTCACGCAAGCAGACATCGTCATGCTCGCCGCCCTCTTCGAGCGCCACAAGGGATCACCGGCGGACGAGCGCGTCGCCATCGGTCTCGCCGACCAGTGGTGGGAGAAGAAGGCCGACAGCGTCATCGGCGCGCCGTCCGACAAGCGTGGGTCGGAACTCGGCGACGCCCACAAGGCCGGCCAGACCGACTGTATCGACGAGGCCACCAACACCACGACGCTGATGCTCTGGCTGGAGCGCAATCGGCTGCTGCGCCACCATCACGTCCGCCGCCCGGAATCGCGCGGCGCCTTCCTCTATGCCCACGCCACCGCCGTGATGACCGACAAGACCACCGGCGTCGACTGGGTCGCCGACAGCTGGATGCGCGACAGTGGCGATCCGATCGACGTCATGACGCTGGAGAAGTGGTTCTCGCTCGCCTACGTCGACCCGACGTCCTGATCGGCCGGCCGAAATTCGAGACATCGCAGGCGCCGGCTCGAGAGGGCCGGCGTTCGCGTGTCGAGCCGGTCCCTCTCCGGCAGCCGGGGGGCACTGCTTTTCGGCGATGTTCGTGGGCCCCGGGACTCGAAGCGCCCGCCGGTGGGAGGAACCGGCGGGCGCTCGAAGAACCGTGGCGAGCCGGGAGGGAGGCTCGTCCGGGTCGACCATCGGGCTCGGGAGGAGAATGCGCCGATGGTCCGGATCCGCTCACCGCGGATCCGAGGAACGGGCCGACGACGATGGGAAATCGTCGCGATCGCTCGCAGTTCCCTCGAGGCGCACGAGACGGGGAGGGCGTCGCGGCGCAGGGAACGGATCGAACCGTTCTGAAACCGAAGATAGGACAACTTCCCTGCCCCAAACAGATCCGCTGCCGCATGCCGCTCATGCGAAAAGCAGGGGCCTGAATATTTCAGTCTTGCTCGAATGCATAACGAGGCCGGCCTCGCCGGCGGCGTGGCGCGAGTGGAGGATGTCGCCGTCACGAACGGTCCGATCCTGTCGCCGGCCGGCGCTCGAGCAGGTCGGCGAGGAAGCGCCCGGTGTGGCTTCGCGGCTCCTTCACCACGTCCTCCGGTCGCCCGACCGCGACGATCTCGCCGCCGCCGTCACCGCCCTCGGGGCCGAGATCGACGATCCAGTCGGCGGTCTTGATCACCTCGAGATTGTGCTCGATGACCACCACCGTGTTGCCCTGGTCGACCAGTTCGTGAAGCACTTCCAAGAGCTTGGCGACGTCGTGGAAATGCAGGCCGGTGGTCGGCTCGTCGAGGATGTAGAGCGTCTTGCCGGTCGACTTGCGCGCCAGTTCCTTCGACAGCTTGACCCGCTGCGCCTCGCCCCCCGACAGGGTCGTCGCCTGCTGGCCGATGTGGATGTAGCCGAGGCCGACCTGGGACAGGGTGACGAGCTTGTCGCGGATCGCCGGTACCGCGGCGAAGAAGTCGACGCCCTCGTCGACCGTCATGTCGAGCACGTCGGCGATCGAGCGGCCCTTGAACAGGACGTCGAGGGTCTCGCGGTTGTAGCGCTTGCCCTTGCAGGTGTCGCAGGTGACGTAGACGTCCGGCAGGAAGTGCATCTCGATCTTGATGACACCGTCGCCCTGGCAGGCCTCGCAGCGCCCGCCCTTGACGTTAAAGGAGAAGCGCCCCGGCCCATAGCCGCGCGCCTTGGATTCGGGCAGTCCGGTGAACCACTCGCGGATCGGGGTGAAGGCGCCGGTATAGGTCGCGGGATTGGAGCGCGGCGTGCGGCCGATCGGCGACTGGTCGATGTCGATCACCTTGTCGATGAACTCGAGCCCGTCGATGCGCTCGTGCGGCGCCGGATTGTCCTTGGCATTGTTGAGCTTGCGGGCGACGGCGCGGAACAGCGTGTCGATCAGGAAGGTCGACTTGCCGCCGCCGGAGACCCCGGTGACGCAGGTGAAGACCCCGAGCGGGATCTCGGCGGTGACGGACTTCAGATTGTTGCCGCGCGCGCCGACGACCCGGAGCGCCCGCCCCTTGTCGACCCGCCGCCGCTTCTTCGGCACCCGGACCGACAACTCGCCGGAGAGATATTTGCCGGTCAGTGAATTCGGGTCGGCGATGATCTCCGCCGGCGTGCCGCGCGCCACGATATGGCCGCCGTGGATGCCCGCACCCGGGCCGACGTCGACGACATAGTCGGCGGCGCGGATGGCGTCCTCGTCGTGTTCGACGACGATGACGGTGTTGCCGAGGTCGCGCAGGTGCTTCAGCGTCTCGAGCAGACGGGCGTTGTCGCGCTGGTGCAGGCCGATCGACGGCTCGTCGAGGACGTAGAGCACGCCGGTGAGCCCCGAGCCGATCTGGCTGGCGAGGCGGATGCGCTGGCTCTCGCCGCCCGACAGCGTGCCGGAATTGCGGGCGAGAGTCAGATATTCCAGCCCGACGTCGTCGAGGAACTGCAGGCGCTCGCGGATCTCCTTGAGGATGCGCGCGGCGATCTCGTTCTGTTTGTCGGTCAGCCGGTTCGGCAGATCCTTGAACCAGGGCAGGCCCTTGCGGATCGACATCTCGACCACTTCGCCGATGTGGAGCCCGGCGATCTTGACCGCCAGGGCCTCCGGCTTCAGCCGATGGCCGGAACAGTCGCGGCAGGGGGTGGTGGCGAAATAGCGTTCGATCTCCTCGCGCGACCATTCGCTCTCGGTCTCGCGCCAGCGCCGCTCGAAATTGGGGATCAGCCCCTCGAAGGTCTTGCGCGTCTTGTGATGGCGCAGCCCGTCGTCATAGGCGAATTCGATCGCGGTCCGGCCCGTGCCGTGGAGGATGGCGTCGCGGCCCTCTTGCGGCAGGTCGCGCCACGGCGTCGTCATCGAGAAACCGTAGTGGGCGGCGAGCGCCTCGAGCGTCTGGGCATAGAACGGCGACGACGACTTCGCCCAGGGCGCCACCGCGCCCTTGGCCAGCGACAGCGACGGGTCGGGGACGACCAGATCCGGGTCGATCTTCTGCTCGGATCCGAGCCCGCCGCAGGTCGGGCAGGCCCCGAACGGATTGTTGAAGGAGAAGAGCCGCGGCTCGATCTCGGCGATGGTGAAGCCGGAGACCGGACAGGCGAACTTCTCGGAAAAGACCATCCGCTTCGGCTGGCCGGCCTCGTCCGTCTCGTCGGCATATTCCGCGAAGGCGATGCCCTCCGCGAGCTTCAAGGCCGTCTCGAGACTGTCGGCGAGCCGCGTCCCCATGTCGGGGCGCACGACCAGGCGGTCGACCACCACCTCGATGTCGTGCTTCAGCTTCTTGTCGAGCGCCGGCGCCTCGCCGATCTCGTGGAAGGCCCCGTCGATCTTGACGCGCTGGAAGCCCTTCTTCTGGAAGTCGAGGAGTTCCTTGCGATATTCGCCCTTGCGCCCGCGCACCACCGGCGCCAGCAGGAAGAGCCTGGTGCCGGCCGGCAGCGCCAGCACCTTGTCGACCATCTGGCTGACCGTCTGGCTCTCGATCGGCAACCCGGTCGCCGGCGAATAGGGCACGCCGACGCGCGCGAACAGCAGGCGCATGTAGTCGTAGATCTCGGTCACCGTGCCGACGGTGGAGCGCGGGTTCTTCGAGGTCGTCTTCTGCTCGATCGAGATCGCCGGCGACAGACCGTCGATCTGGTCGACGTCCGGCTTCTGCATCATCTCCAGGAACTGCCGGGCATAGGCCGAGAGGCTCTCGACATAGCGACGCTGGCCCTCGGCATAGATGGTGTCGAAGGCGAGCGACGATTTTCCCGAGCCCGACAGACCGGTCATCACCACCAGACTGTCGCGCGGCAGGTCGAGATCGACGTTCTTGAGATTGTGCTCGCGCGCGCCGCGCACCGAAATCGTCTTCTGCGCGTGTTCGAACAGCCGCTTGGTGGCGATCGCCGCCGCCTCGCGCGCGCCGCCCTCGGTCGCCTCGATCTCCGTCTTCGACTGCCCGCTCATCTCGTCTCCGTGCCGGCCGCCGGCCGTTCATCTCGTCCCAGTCCGTCGCATCCGCCGGCCGCCGCCGCCCGAGATTCCCGCTTGCACCGCCTCGGGTTCTCGCATAGAACGAAAACAGAACATAAGCAAGACCCGATCATCTCCGATCCCGCCACGACATTCTAGGCGAAGTCGGCGACGAACAGGTCGCGAGGCGGGCGGGGCAGCTCGGCGGCGGCCGATCTTGTGGATAACCCGGGCGTGGCCGCGCCATCGCCGGGCCCGAGGTCGCGATCGGGCCGTCTTGCGTCTAGAGGGTAGGTGAGGCGGCTCCCCACTCGGGGCGCGGTCGCCGAGAGGCGTCGGTCGATCGCGACGGCGTCGGGAACGAGATCGATCGCGTCGCTGCGGCGATCGGGGAGGGTGTCATGTCCGGAAGCGTCAACAAGGTCATTCTCGTCGGCAATCTCGGGGCCGATCCCGAGGTCCGTCGCACCCAGGACGGCCGGCCGATCGTCAACCTGCGTATCGCCACATCCGAGAACTGGCGCGACCGCGCCACCGGTGAGCGTCGCGAGCGCACCGAATGGCATCGGGTGGTGATCTTCTCGGAAGGCCTCGCCAAGGTCGCCGAGCAATATCTGAAGAAGGGCGCCAAGGTCTATATCGAGGGCCAGCTCCAGACCCGCGAGTGGGAAGACCAGCAGGGCCAGAAGCGCTATTCGACCGAGATCGTGTTGCAGGGCTTCAACTCGACCCTGACCATGCTCGACGGCCCCGGCGGTCGCGGTGGCGGCGGCGCCGCCCCGAGCGGCGGTGACGACTTCGGCGGTGAGGACTACGGCGGCTCGAGCGGCTTCGGTGGGCGCGGCGGATCCGGCGGGGTATCCGGCGGCGGTCGCGGCGCTCCGGCGGCGCGCTCCGGCGGCACGGGCGCCGCCGCCCCGCGCTCCGGCGGCTATTCCAGCCCGGCCCCCAGCGCCGACATGGACGACGAAATCCCGTTCTGAGATCGCGGTCGGGGATCGGCGTGAGGCGCGCGGGCGCCGGACGGTGAGCGCGCGTTCTCGGCGGATGGGGCGAGGCCTCGTCGCCGAATCGGGCGCCCGCGCGGAGACCGTCGTTCGCGCAGGCGTCGGTCCGGCGGCACCGATCGGCCTTCGGTCGCGTCTCACCCCGCCAGGATCGCCTTCACCCCGTCGGCGACGAACTGCACCGCCAGCGCCGCGAGCAACAGGCCGAGCAGGCGGCCGATGACGACGCGGCCGGTGCGCCCGATGCGGCGATCGATCGGGTGGGCGGCGAGGAAGACGACCAGCGAGATCGCCAGCACCGCGCCGATCAGGCCGAGGAAGGCGCCCAGATGCGCCCAGCTCGGCGCCTTGGAGGCGGCGAGGATGGTCGCCGAGATCGCGCCCGGGCCGGCGATGAGCGGGATCGCCAGCGGGAAGGCGGCGATGTCGTGGATGTGGTCGACGCTGACCGCCTGCTCGGCGTCGGCGTTGTCGCGCGGTTCCTTCTGCGAGAACACCATCTGGAAGGCGGTGTAGAACAGCAGCAGGCCGCCGGCGATGCGGAAGGCGGAGAGCGAGATCCCCATCAGGGCGAGGAGCTTGCCGCCGGCGAGCGCGAAGAACAGCAGCACCACGCCGGCGATCACCGTGGCGCGCACCGCCACCCGCCGCCGATCGCGCGCGCTCATGCCGCCGGTCAGGCCGAGGAACAGCGGCGCGAGCCCGAGCGGGTCGATGGTGACGAAGAGCGTGACGAAGGCTTCGAGCAGATAGTCGATCATGGGGATCCGGTCGATTGGACGCAGCCCCACACTGCCTCTTCGGCCCGTCGAACGCCAGAGGCGCCGGGCCTGGCGCGGTCGGGCAGCGTCGGGAGACGCGACGCCGTCTCGCCCACCGGGCGGGGGCGAGACGGCGCTCCCGGAGGCGTGGCGGAGCGGGCGCGAGGCCATCCCTTCCGAGGTCGAAAGATCTTGGAAATCCGCCCCACAGATTGGCTTTTCCAGGTGGAATCGTCTATTGAGACGGATCGCTCGCGAGCGCCCGAATTCGTGAAGAGAGACAGCATTTGTCCGGTCGAGACGACAAGCCCCAGGGGGGGGATCACCCCTCCGACATCAAGCCGATTTCCATCGCCGACGAGATGAAGCGCAGCTATCTCGATTACGCCATGAGCGTGATCGTCTCCCGTGCGCTGCCCGACGTGCGCGACGGCCTGAAGCCCGTGCATCGGCGCATTCTCTTCTCGATGCACGAGAACGGCTACGACTGGAACAAGGCCTATCGCAAGTCGGCCCGCGTCGTCGGCGACGTCATCGGTAAGTACCATCCCCACGGCGACCAGGCGGTCTACGACGCGTTGGTGCGCATGGCGCAGGACTTCTCGATGCGCCTGCCGCTGGTCGACGGCCAGGGCAACTTCGGTTCGGTCGACGGCGATTCGGCCGCCGCCATGCGATACACCGAGGTGCGTCTGGCCAAGGTCGCCCACAAGCTGCTCGAGAACATCGACGAGGACACCGTCGACTTCCAGGGCAACTACGACAACACCGAGCGCGAGCCGCTGGTGTTGCCGGCGCGCTTCCCCAATCTGCTCGCCAACGGCGCCGGCGGCATCGCCGTCGGCATGGCCACCAACATTCCGCCCCACAATCTCGGCGAGGTGATCGACGCGACGATCGCCCTGATCGATCGGCCCGACATGTCGATCGAGGAACTGACCGAGATCATTCCGGGCCCGGATTTCCCCACCGGCGGCATCATCCTCGGCCGCGCCGGCATCCGCTCCGCCTACGCCACCGGGCGCGGCTCGGTGCTGATGCGCGGCAAGGTCGGGACCGAGATCGCGCGCGGCGGCCGCGAGGCGATCATCATCACCGAGATCCCCTACCAGGTGAACAAGGCCTCGATGGTCGAGCGCATCGGCGAGTTGGTGCGCGAGAAGAAGATCGAGGGCATCGCCGAGGTGCGCGACGAATCCGATCGCGACGGCTACCGGGTGGTGATCGAGCTGCGCCGCGACGCGATGAGCGACGTGGTGCTGAACCAGCTCTACCGCTTCACCCAGCTGCAGACCTCGTTCGGCTGCAACATGGTGGCGCTCAACGGCGGTCGGCCGCTGTTGATGAACATCCACGACATGCTGACCGCCTTCATCAACTTCCGCGAGGAGGTGATCGGCCGGCGCACCCGCTTCCTGCTCAACAAGGCGCGCGACCGCGCCCACGTCCTGGTCGGCCTCGCCATCGCCGTCGCCAACATCGACGAGGTCATTCGCGTCATCCGCGCCGCGCCCGATCCGGCGACCGCCCGCGCCCAGTTGATGGACCGCGACTGGCCGGCCAAGGACATGGCGCCGCTGATCGCGCTGATCGCCGATCCGCGCCATGTCGTCTCCGCGGACGGCACCTATCGCCTGTCGGAAGAGCAGGCCCGCGCCATCCTCGACCTGCGCCTGCAGCGCCTCACCGCGCTCGGCCGCGACGAGATCGCCGAGGAGTTGAACAAGCTCGCGCTCGAGATCGCCGACTATCTGGAGATCCTCGCCTCGCGCGATCGCATCATGAGCATCGTCAAGACCGAGCTCGCCGAGGTCAGGGCCGAATTCGCCACGCCGCGCCGGACCGAAATCCTCGACGTCGACGGCGACGTCGACGACGAGGACCTGATCGCCCGCGAGGACATGGTGGTCACCGTCACCCACGCCGGCTGGATCAAGCGGGTGCCGCTGTCGACCTATCGGGCCCAGCGGCGCGGCGGCAAGGGCCGCTCCGGCATGGCGACCAAGGACGAGGATTTCGTCGTCCGCCTGTTCGTCGCCTCGACCCACGCGCCGATCCTGTTCTTCTCGTCGCGCGGCCAAGTCTACAAGACCAAGGTGTGGCGTCTGCCGCTCGCCGCCCCGCAGGCGCGCGGCAAGGCGCTGGTCAACATGTTCCCGCTCGAGGCCGGCGAACGAATCACCTCGATCCTGCCGCTGCCCGAGGACGAGGAGGCCTGGGGCACGCTCGACGTCATGCTCGCCACCACCGGCGGCACCGTCCGGCGCAACAAGCTCTCCGACTTCGTCCAGGTCAATCGCAACGGCAAGATCGCCATGAAGCTCGAGGAGGGCGAGGGCATCGTCGGGGTCGACACCTGCACCGAGGGCGACGACGTGCTTCTCACCACGGCCGGCGGCCAGTGCATCCGCTTCGCCGTGCCCGACGTCCGCGTCTTCAAGGGCCGCGACTCGATGGGCGTGCGCGGCGTCAACCTGCCCGAGGGCGATACCGTCATCTCGATGGCGATCCTGCGCCACTTCGACGCGACGCCGGAGGAGCGCACCCTCTATCTCAAGCAGTCGCGCCTGATGCGCGGCGAGGTCGACGCCGAGGGCGTGGTGGTCGATGCCGGCGACGACGAGCCGGTGGCGATCGGCGGTCAGCTCGACCTGCCGCGTTACGTCACCATGTCGGAAGCCGAGCAACTGGTGCTCACCGTGTCGGAGAACGGCTACGGCAAGCGCACCTCGTCCTTCGAGTATCGGACGACCGGGCGCGGCGGCAAGGGCATCGTCGCCATGTCGACGGGCGCCCGCAACGGCCGTCTGGTCGCCTCCTTCCCCGTCGAGCACGGCGATCAGATCATGCTGGTCACCGACGGCGGCCAGTTGATCCGCTGCCCGGTCGAGGGCATCCGCATCGCCGGTCGCTCGACCCAGGGCGTGATCGTCTTCGATACGGCCGAGTCCGAGAAGGTCGTCTCGGTCGAGCGCATCCGCGAGGAAGAGAACGACGAGGACGTCGAGGGCTGAGGCCGCCACGCCGCCGGCCGCGAGCGGCCGCCCGCTCGGGGCGTCGCTTCGCGGATCGGCGCGCGGTCTTTCGAAAAAGAGGAGAGGGCGCGCCACGTCGTGGACACGCCCTCTCGAGGTGGCGGCTGGATGGCTAGCCGCGGAAGCGACCGTGAACCGCGCGGGGGAGCCGCGGTCACGGAAGAGATTGGCCAGGCCGCTCGGGGGGAACGAGCGGCATGTGCCGGACCGGGCCCGCGAGCACCGGAATGGGACGGCGGTCCGAATGGGAGTTCCGGATCGGGAGAGACCCGGAACTCCCCACGACGGCGATCGATGGCGGTCGATCGAAGCCGAGTTCCCTTCGGACGATGAGAACTTAACCCAAGGGCATGTCCGGGTTTTTGCGTGGTCGAGAAATCGGGTTTCGTCGATGTTGCGTCGCGCTCGGGCGAAGCAACATTGCGCCGGCCGATCATGGATGGCGCCGCGGGGCGCCCGAACCGCCGCGCGCGTCGCCGCTTGCGAGGCTCCCGCCGGGGCGATAGAGCAGTTCGAACGGCGCCGGTTGAGGTGCCCGGATAATACCAAAGGGCATTGAAAATGACCTTTGGTATTCCCTATGAGAATTTCTCATGCCGCTGATGCCTATGAGAAATTCGCTTGTCTTCAACGGTCGGATGCGTCGGCATCCCCGAGCGTTGGTATAAGGATGATCGGCCGGGAGTGCCGCCCAGGGGCGCGGTCCCGTAACCAGATGCGGCAGGCCCGATGGCCGTGCCGGGGGAGGGGGAAGCGGATGACGCGTACGGTGCTCTATTCGGGATCCTTCGATCCGGTCACCAACGGCCATGTCGACATTCTGGCGCAGACGCTCGACATCGCCGATCGCGTCGTCGTCGCCATCGGGGTCCATCCCGCCAAGAAACCGCTCTTCGCTTTCGACGAGCGTGTCGCCATGATTCGTGAGGCCGTCGCCGCCCTCGGGGTCGATCAGGGGCGCGTCGACGTCGTCGCCTTCTCCGATCTCGTGGTCGAGGCCGCCCGCCGCGCGCGCGCGTGCGCCATCGTGCGGGGCCTGCGCGACGGCACCGATCTCGACTACGAAATGCAGATGGCCGGCATGAACGGGGCGATGGCCCCGGAGGTCCGCACCCTCTTCCTGCCGGCCTCGCCCTGCGTTCGCCACATCACCGCCACGCTGGTCCGTCAGATCGCTGCCATGGGCGGCGACGTCTCGAGTTTCGTCCCGGCCGCCGTCGTCGCCCGCCTCGAGGCGTGCGCCGAGACGAGAGCCTGAACCCAAGGCGTCCCGGGGCTCGGCCCCCGAACATCGGAGAACAACCCGTGCTGCGCAGAACCCTTCTCACCGCCTTCGCCGCCGCCGCGCTTTTCGCAACCGGTGCGGCGCAAGCCGCGGGCCCCGCCGCCGACGATCTCGAGAACACCCTGGTCCTCACCCTGAAGGACGGCGACGTCCGGATCCGGCTACGTCCCGACATCGCCCCCAAGCACGTCGAGCGCCTCAAGACACTGGCGCGCCAGGGCTTCTACAACGGCTTGAAGTTCCATCGGGTGATCGACGGCTTCATGGCCCAGACCGGCGATCCGCGCGGCGACGGCACCGGCGGCTCCCCCCTGGCCAATCTGCCGGCCGAGTTCAACCCGATGCCCTTCGAGCGCGGCACCCTCGGCATGGCGCGCAGCTCGAATCCGAATTCGGCGAATTCGCAGTTCTTCATCATGTTCGCCGCCGGCGCCTTCCTCAACGGCCAGTACACCGCCTTCGGCCAGGTCGTCTCCGGCATGGACGTCGTCGACAAGATCAAGAAGGGCGACAAGGCCGCCAACGGCGTGGTCGCGGACCCCGACAAGATCATCAAGTTGCAGGTCGCCGCCGACGCGAAGTGAGCCGCGGATCGCGCGCCGGACATGCGAAGGGCACGAAAACCGGGGGAT
>JAFHCF010000066.1:0-10634 GCA_048497495.1 Prosthecomicrobium sp. | reverse complement strand
GGATGAAGCGATCCGCCGACGCGTAGGGCGCAATAGGCGAAGCCGTATTGCGCCGAGGGCTCCGAGGCGCGACGGACGCGGCCGAGGGACACCCAGGACGCACCCGGCGCAATACGGCTTCGCCTATTGCGCCCTACGTTGCGGGGTCTGCCGCGTCGTCGCCCGAGACACGAAGGCCGGGATCGCTCCCGGCCTTCGTGTCTCTCATGCCGTGTCGACAGGGCTCAGAGGAAGCCCTTCTTCGACCACCAACCGCGCTTCGGCGGCTGATCCGACGGCATCTCGGTGGAGACCGGTTCGGGCTTGGCCGGAGCGCTGGGCTCGGCCTCGACCTCGACGGCCGGCTGCGGCGCCGGCTCGGAGACGGTCTCGGCGGCGGCGGCGGACGACACCGCCTCGGCCGCGGCCTCCTCGGCGGCGACATCGGACACCGGGGCCTCTTCGCCAGTCTCGACCGGAGCGGCGGCGGCTTCTTCCGCGGCGGCCATAGCTGCGGCCTCCTCGGCTTTGGCCTTGGCGGTCTTGCGCGGCGCGCGGACCCGCTTCGGCTTGGCGGCCTTGGCGGTCTCCTCCTCGGCCTTGACCTCGGCTTCGAGCGTCTCGCGGTCGACGACCACGACGTCGGAAACCTCGGCCGCCGCTTCGACCACGGTGGCCTCGGCTTCGACGGTCTCGACGCCGCTCTCGTCCTCGCCGACGTCCTCGGCTCCGTCGGCGTTCATCTCGCCGGCCTCGCCGCCTTCACCGGCCTCACCGCGATTGCGTCGACCGCCACGGCGGCCACGCCGGCGCTTCTTGCGCGGCGCATCGCCGTCGGCGGCGACCTCGCCGGCTTCGTTGGCTTCGTTGGTCTCGACGGCATCCTCGCCGTCGGCATCGGTGCCGCCTTCGGCCTCGTCGCCCTCGGCCTCACCGGTCTCGCCGGCCTCGAATTCACCGTTCTCGCCGGTGCCTTCGCCGTTACGGCCGCGACCACGCCGCCGCCGCCGGCGACGCCGACGTCCGGCTTCGGTGTTGTCGCCACGAGCCTCGCCCTCGGCCTCGGCCGGCTCGGCGCGTTCGCGACGCGGGGTCTCCACCTCGGTCTCGACCTCCTCGACCTCGTCCTCGAAGATCTCCTCCTCGGGTTCCTCGATCGGGGCGGGGGCGAGCACGGTCTCGGGCCGCGCGCGCGGCACCACCGGATCGCCCTTCTCGACGATGTAGAGGTGGCCGGCCTGGCTGGCGTGGTCATCCGCCAGAAGGGTGATGTCGAGGCCGAAGCGGCGCTCGAGATCGGCCAGGTGACCGCGCTTGTTGTTGAGGATGTAGAGCGCCACCGCCGTGCGGGTGCGCACGATGATGTCGTGGGTGACACCCTTGAGCAGCGTCTCCTCGAGCGAGCGCAGCACGTGGAGGGCCACCGACTCGGTCGAGCGCACCATGCCGGTGCCGCCGCAATGCGGACACACCACCACGGAGCTTTCGAGCACGCCGGTGCGGATGCGCTGACGCGACATCTCCATCAGGCCGAAATGCGAGATTCGCCCGACCTGGATACGCGCCCGGTCGTTCTTCAGGCAGTCCTTGAGCTTGCGCTCGACCGCCCGATTGTTGCGGTTCTCTTCCATGTCGATGAAGTCGATGACGACCAGGCCGGCGAGATCGCGCAGACGCAGCTGGCGGGAGACCTCTTCCGACGCTTCGAGGTTGGTGGCGAGCGCCGTGTCCTCGATGTTGTGTTCGCGCGTCGACTTGCCGGAGTTGACGTCGATCGACACCAGAGCCTCGGTCTGGTTGATGACGATGTAGCCGCCGGACCGCAGCGTGACCTGCGGCGAGAACATCGCGTCGAGCTGGCTCTCCACCCCGAAGCGGGTGAACACCGGCGTCGGCTCGCGGTAGTTCTGGACGTTCTTGGCATGGCTCGGCATGAGCATGCGCATGAAGTCCTTGGCCTCGCGATAGCCCTCCTCGCCGGCGACCAGGACTTCGTCGATGTCCTTGTTGTAGAGGTCGCGGATCGACCGCTTGATCAGCGAGCCTTCCTCGTAGACGAGCTGCGGCGCCGACGACTTCAGCGTCAGCTCGCGCACGTTCTCCCACAGGCGCAGGAGATATTCGAAGTCGCGCTTGATCTCGGCCTTGGTCCGCGCCGCGCCGGCGGTGCGGACGATGACGCCCATGCCCTCGGGAACCTCGAGCTCCTGGGCGATGGTCTTCAGACGCTTGCGATCGGTCGGCTGGGTGATCTTGCGGGAGATGCCGCCACCGCGCGCGGTGTTGGGCATCAGGACCGAATAGCGACCGGCGAGCGACAGGTAGGTGGTCAGCGCCGCGCCTTTGTTGCCGCGCTCTTCCTTGACCACCTGGACCAACAGCACCTGACGGCGCTTGATCACTTCCTGGATCTTGTACTGACGACGCAGGCGCTGCTGCGGCCGACGCTCGGGCAGTTCCTCGAGCGCGTCCTCGGAGCCGACGCTCTCGACGCTGTCCTCGTCGTTCTCGCCGGCGTCGTCGCCGTCGCTGACGTCGTCGCCGTCCGCCTTGGCGGCCTTCGCCGGCTTGCGGCGCACCCGGCTCTCCTCGCGGTCGGCCTCGGAATGCATCCGGGCCTCTTCCTCGAGCAGCGCCTGACGATCGGCGGTCGGGATCTGATAGTAGTCGGGGTGGATCTCGGAGAAGGCGAGGAAGCCGTGGCGATTGCCGCCATATTCGACGAACGCCGCCTGGAGCGACGGTTCGACCCGGGTCACCTTCGCGAGATAGATGTTACCCCTGAGTTGTTTCCTGGCGGCGGCCTCGAAGTCGAATTCCTCGACTCGGCTGCCGCGCACCACCACGACCCGAGTTTCCTCCGGGTGGGTGGCGTCGATGAGCATCTTGTTGGCCATGAGGCATGAACTCCACGGCCCGCGGCGACGGCGCTCTCCCGAGGAGGAGGCGGACCATCGCGCGAGCCGGATCTGACGGATGATGAAAATGGGGATCGAAATCAGGGGCGGCGGCCGAAGAACCGACGACGTACCGACGCGAAACCGCGCGGTGGAACACCGCATCCGTCCTCGCATTCATCGTCGTCGCGTTCGGCATGGCCGTGGTATCGACCCGTTGGTTCGTGTGACCGGACGAGACGAAAGCCTCGCCGGCCGTGTTGCGGTCCGACCCCCGAGGCTGCGTGAACGCGGCGATCGACGTCGGCACCATCGGGGCGGACCCCGTGTGCGAGAGCCCCGCGCTCACCGACAGACCTCGTGTCGGTGACGTGCGGTACCCAGGAGCTTCTTCCTTGCCTCATTCCGGGGGCGCGCGATCCGGTTTCGGCACGACGGACAAGGCGATACGCGCCGTTCCGTCGTGGTCCCAACACGGATTGCTTCACCGTGGCTCTGATGGACGCGGGTTCGATACATTGAACCTGACGACGTCGCGGGCGAGGGACTCTTCGACCAGACCGTCCGCCTTGTCCGGATCGTCCGCCGGGCGACACTCGGCCCAGGACGGATTCGGTAGGAGAACGAATTCCTTGTTTCCATACTTACGGATCGCGGTCCCGCAATGCAAGCCGCACGCGACGATCTCGACCCGAGGCCGGTGACGGCGCGGGCGGACGCGGGCTCGGTGATGGTGTCGGCGTCAACGGGGAGTTAACTACGGGCTCGTCATGGTCTATCACCGCCGGGGAGGCGAATTCGGTGACGTGGAGATGATCGTCGGAAAACGGCCAGAATCGCGGACGACGGAGGGACGGCGGGTGGCGACGCGCGCCGGCCGCGTCGTCGCCGTGTGGGTTTCGCTCCTCGCCTGCTTCCTCGGGTCCCATCTCCCCTCCCATGGCGCGGCCGCGACGCCGGCGGACAGGACCGCCGTCGCGGCGCGCCGGGCGGCGCCCGCCGACGAGACCGGCCCCGGGAGGGCGTCACCCACCTCTGAGACCGCCGTCCTTCGCCTGTCGGGGTGGTCGATCGGCGGCGACGACAGCCGAACCGTCATCACCTTCGAGATGTCGCGCGGCGCGCCGGTGCGAATCTTCGGGCTCGCCGATCCGACCCGCGTGGTGATCGACCTGCCCGCCGGCCGATTCGAGCCGGCGATGACCGCCGGCCACGGCGACCACGGATTGATCTCGGCCTGGCGCTTCGGCGCCTTCGCCGCCGGCCGCTCGCGCCTGGTGCTCGACACCCGAGGCCCGGTGACGATCACTCGCGCCGTCTTCGATCCGGCGCAGGGCAAGGCGAAGCCGCGCCTCGTCCTGGAATTGACCCCCGGCAGCCGCGACGAGATGGCGCGCGCCGGGTCGATCGATCTCGCCGTCGACGGTCCCTCGACCGGCGGGGTGTCCGCCCTCACCGAGGGGGTGGCGGCGCCCAAGGCCGATCGGCAGGCCATCCCGCCGCGGCCTTCGCCCGCGCATCGGCCGGTGGTGGTGATCGACGCCGGGCACGGCGGCGTCGACGCCGGCACCGTCAGTCCCGCCACCGGCACGCCGGAGAAGACCGTGGTGCTGGAGATGGCCCGGACCCTGGCGCGCAAGCTGAAGGCGACCGGCCGCTACGACGTGGTGACGACCCGCGACGACGACGTCTTCCTCGGGCTCGGCGAAAGGGTGAGGATCGCGCGCGCCCACAAGGCCGATCTGTTTCTCTCCATCCACGCCGACGCCGAATACGATCACTCGGTGCGCGGCGCGACGATCTACACGCTGGCGGAGAAGGCCTCCGACGAGCGGGCGGCGGAACTCGCCGCCAAGGAGAACAAATCGGACGTGCTCGCCGGCCACGCGGTGGAAGAAGTGGAGCCGGAAGTCGCCGACATCCTCGCCGACCTGACGCTGCGCGAGACCCGCCGGCTCTCCCACGTCTTCGCCCGCGATCTGCTCGAGGCCTACCGCCGCCAGGGTCGCCTGGTGAAGACCCAACCGCATCGTCAGGCGGGTCTCAAGGTCTTGCGCGCCCACGATATTCCCTCCGCCCTGGTGGAAATCGGCTTCCTCTCCAACAAGGAGGACGAAGCCCTGATGACCTCGGGCGAATGGCGCGATCACATCGCCGGGTCGCTGGTCGCGGCGATCGATCGCTACTTCGCCGGACGCGACGTTCTCGCCGCGCCGACGAAGGAGGGGGCGGCGCGCGCCCCAGCTTCGCCATAAACTTGAAAAACAAAGGCGGGCGGCCTAAAGCTCGCCGCTGCTTCGCGTCGGCCGCATCGGTGGCCGTGAAGCACGTGTTCTCGTCGGCGGGCGAGAACGAAGGCGGAGGATCGGCGGCTCGATCCGCCGGCGGCGCGACGACAGTGGCGTGATCGACGAACGGCTCCGACGGGCGCGACCCGGCCGAGACGATCGCTCCTGCGCCGAGGGCCGGGTCTGGGACGAAGCGTGCCGGCGATGGTCGGACGAGGCGAAGAAGGCTCCCGGCGTCGCGCGCGGCGGTGAGGGGCCGTGAGGGAAGATCGGTCGGCATGTTCCTGTTGCGATTCATCGGCTATCTGTTCGGCATCGGGACCGTCGCGGTGCTCATCGCGGCCGGCGGCGGCTGGCTCGCCTACAAATACGTCGAGCGCGATCTCCCCGACTACACCACCTTGAAGAACTACGAGCCGCCGGTGATGACCCGGGTGCATGCGGCCGACGGCGAGCTCGTCGCCGAATACGCCCACGAGCGCCGCCTGTTCCTGCCGAGCCAGGCCATCCCGCAGATGCTGAAGAACGCCTTCCTCTCGGCGGAAGACAAGAATTTCTACGAGCATTCCGGCGTCGATCCCGAAGGCATCGTCCGCGCCGCGATCGTCACGGTCCAGAACAAGATCGCCGGTCGTCGTCCCCAGGGCGCCTCGACCATCACCCAGCAGGTCGCCAAGAACTTCCTCCTCACCAACGAGCAGACCTTCGAGCGCAAGATCAAGGAGGCGATCCTCGCCATCAGGATCGAGAGCGCCTATTCGAAGGAGGAGATTCTCGAGCTCTACCTGAACCAGATCTATCTGGGGATCGGCGCCTATGGCGTCGCCGCGGCGTCGCTGCTCTATTTCGACAAGTCGGTGCACGAGCTGACCATCGCCGAGGCCGCCTATCTCGCGGCTCTGCCCAAGGCGCCCAACAACTACCACCCGATCCGCAACACCGAGGCGGCGATCGGCCGGCGCAACTGGGTCATCGGCCAGATGGCCACCAACGGCTTCATCACGGCGGAAGAGGCCGACAAGGCCAGGGCCGAGCCGCTCAAGGTGGTGCAGCGCACCACCGGCCCGCACATCTTCGGCGCCGACTATTTCGCCGAGGAAGTCCGCCGCCAGTTGCTCGAGCGCTACGGCGAGAAGGGCCTCTACGAGGGCGGGCTCTCGGTCCGCACCTCGCTCGACCCGAAGGTGCAGCTCATCGCCCGCAAGGCGCTGATGAAGGGCCTGCTCCACTTCGACACCACCAACGGCTGGCGCGGCCCGGTGGGCAAGATCGCCCTCGACGGCGATTGGGGCCCGGCGCTCGCCGAGCAGAAGGCGCTCTCCGACGTCTCCGAATGGCGCCTCGCGGTGGTCCTGTCGGTGGCCGACCAGGAGGCGCAGATCGGCCTGCAGCCGTCGAAGCTGATCACCGGCGGGGTTTCGACCGAGCGCGAGCGCGGCGTCATTCCGTTCGATCAGATGAAATGGGCGACCCGTTGGGCCGAAGGCACCAAGCGCGCCGCGATCGGCCGCGGCGCCGCCGCCGTGCTGATGCCCGGCGACGTCGTCTATGTCGAGAAGGTCGGCGACGGGGTCGGCGATCGGCCGATCTGGAAGCTGCGTCAAATGCCCGACATCGGCGGCGCGCTGGTGGCGATGGATCCCCACACCGGCCGCGTTCTGGCGGTGACCGGTGGCTTCTCCTTCGCCGAGAGCGAGTTCAACCGGGCCACCCAGGCCTGGCGCCAGCCCGGGTCCTCGTTCAAGCCCTTCGTCTACGCCGCCGCCCTCGACAACGGCTACACGCCGTCGTCGCTGGTGCTCGACGGACCGATCGAGATCCAGCCCGGCCCGGGCCAACCGATCTGGCGGCCGGAGAACTATTCCAACAAGTTCTACGGTCCCTCGACCCTGCGGATGGGCATCGAGCAGTCGCGCAACACCATGACGGTGCGCCTCGCCAAGGACATGGGCATGCCGCTCGTCGTCGAATACGCCAAGCGTTTCGGCATCTATGACGAACTCGGCGCCTATCTGCCGATGGCGCTGGGGGCCGGCGAGACCACGGTGCTGCGCCTCACCTCGGCCTACGCGACCATCGCCAACGGCGGCCGCAAGGTGACGGCCTCCTTCATCGACCGTATCCAGGACCGCCGCGGCAAGACCGTCTTCAAGCACGACAAGCGCGTCTGCGAGGGCTGCGACGCCGCCAAGTGGGATCACCAGGACGAGCCGCGCCTGATCGACGAGCGCGAACAGGTGCTCGATCCGATGACCGCCTACCAGATCACCTCGATCATGGAAGGCGTGGTCCTGCGCGGCACCGCCACCATCCTGTCGGACCTCAAGCGGCCGATCGCCGGCAAGACCGGCACCACCAACGACCAGAAGGACGTGTGGTTCGTCGGCTTCACCCCCGATCTCGTCACCGGCGTCTACATCGGCTACGACAAGCCGCGCGACCTCGGTCGCGGCAATTCCGGCGGCCACACCGCCGCCCCGGTGGTGCGCGACTTCTTCGCCGACGCGCTGAAGGACACGCCCGCCGTGCCGTTCCGCGTGCCGCCCGGCATTCGCCTGATCGCCGTCAACCGCGTCACCGGCATGAAGGCCTCGCCCGGCGACGGCGGCACCATCATGGAAGCCTTCAAGCCCGGCACCGCCCCGCCCGACACCTATTCGGTGATCGGCTACGATGCCGAGGAGTTCAGCAAGGCCCGCAAGGTCACGCCCGAACAGGAACGCGGCCTCCAACAGGGCGGTCTGTACTGATCGCGGGGCGTCGAAACCGCCCCGGGGGCGTCCCGCTCGGCCTCCCGTCATCACCTCGCCATCCGAGCCACGAGAACGCCGAAATCCGGCCTCGAAAACGCGATCATGTCCACCTATCGATCCCCCCGCGCCCCACTTCGGGGTGCGTCGCGAAGAGGCGGACGGGATGTGGATCGATCGGCGTAGGGTTCTGTGGACGGCGGCCTCGATGGCGACGCTCGGCGTCGTCGGCACGGCGCGCGGCGCGGTCCCGACCGATCCGCTCGAACAGGCCGTGATCGCCGCCGAGACCCGCCTCGGCGCCCGCATCGGCATGGCGGTCGTCGACGACGAGACCGGTCGCGCCTGGAACCACCGGGCCGCCGAGCGCTTCGCCCTGACCTCGACCTTCAAGGCCCTCGCCGGCGCGGCGCTCCTCGCCCGCGTCGATCGTGGCGAGGAGGATCTCGCCCGCCGGGTGGTCCTCGACGCCGCCGACCTCGTCACCTATTCGCCGTTCACCGAGAAGCGCCTCGGTTCTCCCGGCATGACGCTCGCCGAAATCGCGGAAGCGGCGATCACGCTGTCCGACAACACCGCCGCCAACCTGCTCCTGAAGGCGATCGGCGGCCCCGAGGGCCTCAACCTCTTCCTGCGCTCGATCGGCGACGACGTCACCCGCCTCGATCGCTGGGAGACCACGCTGAACGAGGCGACGCCGGGGGATCCGCGCGACACCACGACGCCGGCCGCCGCCGCCCGCTCGCTGCACGAGATCGTCCTCGGCAAGGCGTTGTCGGCTTCGGCGCGCGAGACCCTGACCGGCTGGCTCCTCGCCGATCGCGTCGGCGACGCGCTGCTGCGCGCGGGGCTGCCGAAGACCTGGAAGATCGCCGACAAGACCGGGGCCGGCGGCAACGGCGCGCGCGGCATCGTCGCGGTGATCTGGCCGCCGAACCGCAAGCCGCTGACCGTGGCGATCTACATCGCCGAGACCAGGGCGACCCTGGCCGAGCGCAATGCCGTCATCGCCGAACTCGGCGCCGAACTCGCCCGCGCGCTTCGCTGATCCGGCTCATCTGCCGCTCGTCACCCGGACCCGCGACCGCCCGGCGCCGGCCTTCTCAACCTGGATCTGCACCGGGATGCGGTCGTGCATGGCGGCGACGTGGCTGATCACCCCGACCTTGCGGCCCTCGCTCTGAAGGCCTTCCAACGCATCGATGGCGACGTCGAGGGTGGCGGCGTCGAGCGAGCCGAAACCCTCGTCGATGAACAGCGTGTCGACGAAGGTGCGCCGCCCCTCGAGCCCGGAGAGCGCCAGGGCGAGCGCCAGCGAGGCGAGGAAGCGCTCGCCGCCCGACAGCGAGCGGGTCGAGCGGATCTCGTCGCCCATGTCGCGGTCGACGATGGTCAGCCCGAGCCCGTCGGCGCGCCTCAGCCGATAGCGCGGATTGAGGCTGGCGAGATGATGGTTGGCGAGGTCGGTCAACCGGTCGAGGGTGATCCCTTGCACGAACTGGCGGAATTTGGCGCCGTCGCGCGAACCGATCGCCTCGTCGACGGCGACGAGCACGTCGCGCCGCGCCCTCGCCGCCGCGATCTCGCGTTCGAGACCCTCGGCCACCATCCGCGCCGCGGCATCGGCGGCGAGCGTCTGGTCGAGGGCGCCGATCTCGCGATTGAGCGCCTCGCCCTCGGCCCGGGTCGCCGCGATCTCCGCCTCCAACGCGGCCGGTTCCTTCTCCGGCCGGCCGTCGGCGAGCGCCGCCTCGAGATCGCGCCGGCGCTCCGTGGTCGCGGCATGGGCGCGGGCGAGGCGCCCGTCGAGGGCGGCGATCTCCTCGCGCAGCCGCGACACCTCATCCTCGGCCACGGCGAGCAACTCGGCGACTTCTGCCGCGTCGAGTTCGGCCGCCGCGAGGGCTCGGTCGCGGGCGAGGTCGTGGGCACGAACCGCCTCCTGCGCCTCGATCAGCGCGGCGTGGCGCTCCCGTTGAAGGGTGATCGCCGCCTCGTGGGCGGAGCGGGCCGTATCCAGCGCGTGTTTCGCGGCCTCGAGGGCCGCGACGGCGGCGCCACGCTCGATCTCGACGCCGCCGCGATGGGCGGCGGTGGCGATGCCGCCGATGAGGCCGGCGCGCTCCGCCGTGAGGCGCGCGACGGCCTCGCGGCGCGCCTCGAGCGTCGCGGCCGTGGCGGTCAGATCCTCGCCGGCCTTGCGCAACACTTCCGCCAGACCGTGGCGGCGGCGTTCGAGATCCTTCTCCTCTTCCGCCGCCCGCGCCTCCGCTTCGAGACGGCCGCGACGTTCGGCGACACCGTGCCCGATGCGGGCGACCAGCGCCTCGCCGTCGCGGTCGAGATCGTCCAGACCGATCCCCAGCCCGTCGAGCAGGGGACCGACGCGGGCGTCGAGCCCGGCGAGACGGTCCCGTGCCGTGGTGAGGCTTTCGATCGCGGCGGCGATTTCCGCGCGCCCGCCCGCATGGGCCGCCTCGTCGTCGCGGCGGGCGGCGCGGCGGATCTCGCGATCGGCGTCGAGACGGTCGAGACCGAGGCGCAGCGTGTCGATCTCGTCGCGGAGCCGGCTCGCCTGCTCGAGCGCCGCCGCCGTCGCCCGACGCGCCTCGGTGGATCCCTCGGCGATCCCCGCGAGGGTGTCGGCCGGATCGGTGCCGGCGGGTTCGACGGGCAAGGCGAGGGCGCCCGCCGCCGCGACGACGCCGGCGAGGCCGGCG
>JAFHCF010000065.1:0-9421 GCA_048497495.1 Prosthecomicrobium sp. | reverse complement strand
GGTGGAGGCGAGGCTCGCGGTGGCGACGGTGAGGGCGACGAGGGCGGCGGTGAGGATCTTCTTCGAGGTGAACATCGGCTTTCTCCTGGGCTCTTGGGGAAGGCGGTCGCTCCGTCCTTCTTGTCCGTCTGTCGCCCGAGCCCCCGAACCGGTTCAAAGCCTCCCGCGATTTTTTCGAAGAAAATTCGCGTGCCCCCGAAAATCGGTTGAAGACAGCCGCTCTCGGCGCCACGAAGACGACGCGCCCCGGTCCCTCTCGGAAACGGGGCGCGAGATCGCTCGGCGCGCAAGCCTCAACGGGTTTTCGATGCCGCCGCCACCGCCGCTTCGGCGTCGACCAGACCGGCGCCGAAGATCGGATCGCGGCCGCGCGGGCCGAGATCGATCGCCGTCTCGGTGAGGATGCGGCGGACCCCGTCGGGCGTCAGGCCGGCGCGCCGCTCGAGCAGCAGGGCGGCGATCCCGGAAACCTCCGCCGCCGCGACCGACGTCCCGGAGGTGAGGTCGTAGCCGCCCCTCGGCGTCGCCACCAGGATGTCGACCCCCGGCGCGGTGACCGCGACATGGCCGCCGCGATTGGCGACCGACAGGATGCGGTCGTCGACGTCGCTCGCCGTCACCGCGATGACGTCGGGGTTGGCGGCGGGAAAGAGCGGCGGCGACTGCGGCCCGGCGTTGCCCGCCGCCGCCACCATCACCACGCCCTTGGCCCGCGCCGCCGCGATGGCGCGCGTCAGCAGCGCGTTGGAGGGTCCGGCGAAGCTCATCGAGACGATGCGGGCCTCCCGCGACACCGCCCAATCGAGGCATTTCACCACGTGATAGGTCGACCCTTGCGCGACCCCGTTCGCCGCCGGCGGACCGAAGGCGCGGGCGACCAGCAGACGGGCCGCCGGCGCCGCGCCCGACAGCCTGAGCCGCGCCGCGATCGCGCCGGCCATCGCCGTGCCATGGACGCCGGGCGTCGGGTCGACTCCGTCGAGCGCGTCGAAACGGGCCTCGACCGCGCCGGCGAGTTCCGGATGCTCGACGTCGGCGCCGGTGTCGATCACCGCGACCCGCACACCCGCCCCGCGCACCCGCCCGTGGGCGGCCGCCAGACGCAGCTTGTCGGCGGCATATTGGCCGGGTAGCGGCCCCGGCGGCGGCATCGACACGACCGACGCGACCGTCGCGGCGACGGCCTCGACCGGCGCCGGCGGCGGCGCATCGTCGGCGGACCCGGGGGTCACGTCGAGCGCCGCGCCGGGCGCCGGCGCGTTCCCCTGCCGCCCGTCCTCCGCTCGGCCGCTCTCCTGTTGCAGGGTGTAGACCCAATTCGGTTGAGCGAAGGCGACGGTGCGTTCGCGCCGCAGACGGCTGAGGATCTGCGTGGTCGAACGTCCGTCGCGGCCGCGCAGGCGATGCAGCGTCGAGTTGGTCAGCACCACCGGCAAGCTGCCGAGCACCTCGAGGTCGAGGCGGGCCGCGAGGCTCTCGATCCGCGCCTTGCCCCGCAATTCGACCAGGACCTCGCCGGCGAGGAACCGCGTCTCGCCCTTCGGTGGCAGACGAATGGAGGGCCCCGGCGTGCGATCGGCCGTCTTCGGCGGCGACTTGCGCGGCGGGCCGCGATCGCGATCGTCGCGGCGCTCGGCGCGCGGCGGTGGCGCGCCTTCCTCGTCGACCTCGATCACGCGGACACCGCGCGGCTCGCGAACCCGGCGTGGCTCGCGGACCCGGCGTGGCGGCGCGGCCTCCTCCGCGGCCGCCGCCCGGCTCGCCGCCGCCGCGCCGAGAAGCCCGAGGCCGAGACCGATCGCCGCCCCCATGCCCACCCCGGCGCCGCCGCGATTCATGCGGCGCGGCATCGGGTCCTGGCGTTGGATCGGTGGGCGCTCGCCCCAGCTCTGCGCCCGCGCGTCGACGGAGCCGAACACGAACGACAACACGGCGAGCGCGACGCCCGCCGTACCGATGCCTCGACGAGCCGAGCTCGTCGCCTTCGCCGGTCGCCTCGATTTCTCCGTCATGGGGTCCTCCTCCATCTCGTCGTCGCGCTCCGGCGGCCCCGTCGCCGCCGTCCCGCTCAGGGCGTGACCTGGACGAAGGTCACCAGCCCGGTCTCCGCCGTGAGCGTCGTCGCCAGCGCCTTCATCGCCTCGGCGCCGGTCGCCCCGGTCGGCCGCAGCCGCCAGAAGCCATTGGCCCTCGGACCCTCGACCACGCCGACGCCGTGCCGCTTCAGCAGCGCGGTGATCGCCGCGATCTCGGCCTTCGGCGCGAAGGCGACGAGCAGCGTCGGCCCTTGCGTCGCGACCGCGCCCTGCGAGGCGGTCCGCAGGTCCGACCCGGCGCGCTCGCCGAGGAGGCCGGTCAGCGCCGCCGCCTGCACCACCATCACCGCCGCCACCGCCAGCGCCGCATAGGCGAGGCGGCGCGGCGCCAGCGAAGCGACGAGGGCGCCGAGCCGATCGATCAGCCCGGCCTTCACCGCCGCGAAGGGACGCGCCGCCACCGGCGTCGCCTCGATCGCCGCGATCAACGAGTCGAAGGCGCGTGACGACGGGAGGGCAAGCGCCTCGTTGGCGGCGATGGTCTCGGCCATCTCCTCGCGCACCAGCTCCAGCCGGCGCGCCAGTTCCTCGCTCCGCGCCAGGGCCGCCTCGACGCGCAGGCGGTCGACCGGGGAGATCCGGCCGTTGGCGTACCAGGGCAGGAGATCCTCGATCTCGCCGCGTCCGGGTTCGGTGACGGTGTCGCTCATGGCCAACCTCGATCGATGCCGGCGGCCTGAAGCAGCTCGCCGAGTTTCTTGCGGGCGTGGAACAACCGCGTCTTCACGGTTCCCTCGGGGATGCCGACAATCTCGGCGACCTCCTCGACCGAGGACTCGTGGTAGTAGACGAGGTCGATCACCTCGCGATGCTCGGGGGAGAGACGCTCCATGCAGAACCGGATCGCCGTCCCCTTGTCGCGTTTCTGCGAGGTCACTTCCGGTGTGTCGGCATCGTCCGCGATGGTCGCCGCCCAATCGTCGTCGAGCCCCGCCTCACGGCGACGGCGCAACGCCGACAAGGCCTTGAAGCGGGCGATCGACATCAGCCAGGTGGTCACCTGAGACCGCCCGGAGAAACGCCCCGCATCACGCCAGACCTCGAGAAAAGTGTCGCTCACCGCATCCTCCGCCACCGTCTCGTCGCGGACCACCCGCAGCACGAAACGATGGATCTTGAGCTGGTGCCGCGCGAACAGCACCCGCATCGCCAGTTTGTCGCCGGCGGCGATCCGAGAGAGGAGATCCTCGTCCGAAGTCGTCGTCATGTCCGGTTCCATGCCGGCCGTTCGACCATGGGTCGCGGCGGAGCGAGAGGAGGTTCAATGCGATGTCGAAAAAATGTCTCCCCGCCGAGCAGCGGGCGCGGAGAGACGAGACTTGAAACGATAGGTCGACACGCGGCCGGGCGCGAGCCCAAAAATGTCCGCACGGTTTCCCGCGCCGGCCGATCGACACCGCGATCGCCGGCCGGAGGCCGCCGTCGCGTCAGTTCGGCGAATGGGCCTGGATGTGCTCGCGCTTGCGGATCCGCGCCGCGTCGATCAGCATCTGCGCCGCCCAACGGTGAACGTTGCGCTGCTTGACGATCTCGCGCATCAGGCTGAGCCTTTCGCGCTGCTCGTCTTCCGGCATGTTCAAGGCGGTGTCGAAGGCCTCCGCCATCGCCCGCGTGTCGTAGGGGTTGACGATCAACGCCTCGGAGAGCTCGCGCGACGCCCCGGCGAAGCTCGACAGCATGAGGACGCCGCGCTCGTCGTCGCGCGCCGCGACGAACTCCTTGGCGACCAGGTTCATGCCGTCGTGCAGGCTGGAGACGACGCAGACGTCGGCGGCGCGGAACAGCTCGTAGACCTCGCGCTGGTCGTGGTGGCGGATCACCAGATGGATCGGCCGCCACCCCTCGGTGCCGTGGCGCGCGTTGATGTCGGCCGCCATCCGGATCGCGTCGTCCTGCAGCGCCGAATAGCTGCCGAGCGCCGATCGTGTCGGCGCCGCCGCCTGGATGAAGGTGAACTTGCCCTTCCAATGGGGATGGCGGGTCATCAGCTCGTCCACCGCCGCCATGCGGTCGAGGATGCCTTTGGTATAGTCGAAGCGTTCGATGCCGACGGCGATCCGCACGTCGTCGGCGAGACCGATGCGCGCCCGCACCGCGGCGCGGCATTCGGCGATGGTGCCCTGGGTCGCCAGCGCCGCCGGCGGCCATTCGATCGAGATCGGATAGGGTCGGATCAACGTGTCGAAACCGCCGAAGGTCACCGAATCGTGCTCGCGATCGATGCGGCTCTCCATGAAGCGATCGGTCGATTCCAGAAAGTTGTTGCAGTGCTGGCGGGTGTGGAAGCCGAGGATGCTCGACCCGAGCAACCCGTCGATGATCTCCCGGCGCCAGGGGCTGATGCCGAGGGTTTCGGCATTGGGCCAGGGGATGTGCCAGAAGGTGATGATCGTCGCCTTGGGCAGGCGTTCGCGCACCATCCGCGGCAACAGCGCGAAATGATAGTCCTGGACCAGGACGATCGGATCCTCGCTGGTCGCCTCCTCCGCCACGATGTCGGCGAAACGCTCGTTCACCGCCTTGTAGCGCTCCCAGTCGTGCTCGCGGAAGGTCGGCCGCACGAAGGCGATGTGGCACAGGGGCCAGAGCCCCTCGTTGGCGAAGCCGTAGTAGTAACCCTCGACCTCGTCGTCGGAGAGCCAGACCCGCCGCAGCGTGTAGTCGGGCGCAGCCGGCGGCACCGCGATGCGGTCGTTCGCGTCCACCACCTCGCGATCGGCCGAGCCGCTGCCATGCGCGATCCAGGTGCCGCCGCAGGTCCGCATCACCGGCTCGAGCGCCGAGACGAGCCCGCTCGCCGGCATCTGCAGGACGATCTCGCCGGTCTCCGAATGATTGTGGATGTAGGGCTCGCGATTGGAGACGACGAGGATCTCGGCACCGGGCAGTTCCTCGACGAGGAGCTGGCGCACGGTCGAGGGCGACCACTGGACGTGGATGCCCTCGCCGCTCTTCTTCTCGGATTGCAACTCTCGCATCAGCGCCTGGAACTCCCGGGCGATCGGCGATTCCCTGCGGGCCGGCGGCAGCGCCGTCGGCGATCCGTGCAGTTCGGCGTAGGGAGAGGCCATCGACCGCGCCCATCGCCGCATGACGATCAGAATGGTGAGACCGGCCACCAGACCGAGACCGAAGACGGCGATCGCCAGCGCCAGCGTCGTGTAGATGCGCGCCGTGGTGACCCGTTCGTCGATGAAGGCCAGATCGTGCAGCACCAGCAGGTGGCCGGAGATCGGACCGACCTTCATAGGATAGATGCCGACATGGACATGCATGCCGCCGACCCTGCGGACCGCGAACCGGTCGATGTTGCGCAGGGGAAGATCGGCGCAGGCGAACCCCTTGGGCATATGCCGCGTGGCGAAACGCAGGGCGTTCTCCTCGGTGCAGAAACCGAGGGCGAGGAGCCGCTCGTCGTCGGTGAGGTTTTCGAAGAACGGCGTCAGATCGCTCCGCGGCGAGATCGTCAGCGACCCGACCTGCTCGCGCACCGAGCGATAGACCAGCCGCGAGCGCAATTCGACGTCCTGGCGCGACCACCCCTCCACCAGGAGCGACGCCAGCGGCGCCAGCGCCAGGACCAGGACGGTGCACGCCCCGAGCAGGATCAGCCCGTATCGCACCGCGCGGATCTTGAGGATCCGCCCCACCCTCACGCCGAGCCCCGTGTCGTCGTCTCTCCACTCCGGTGCGGGGTGGGTCATCGCGCACCCTCCCACGCGCGTGACAATCGCATCGCCGCGACGATGAGACCCGCCATCGAATAGGTCTGAGGAAAGTTGCCCCACAATTCGCCGGTCACCGGATCGATGTCCTCCGACAGCAGACCGACGTGATTGCGCCGGGCGAGCAGCGCCTCGAACAGCGACCGCGCCTCCTCCGTCCGGCCGATCGCCGCCAGGGCGTCGACGTACCAGAAGGTGCAGATGGTGAAGGCGACGGTCGGCACGCCGAAGTCGTCCGGCGCGATGTAGCGCAGGAGATGACCGTTGTGGCCGAGGGTCGAGCCGATCCGCTCGACCGTGGCGACGAAGCGCTCGTCGCGCGCCTCGATGATGCCGAGCTCGTGCAGCAGCAGCACCGAGGCGTCGATCTCGTCGCCGTCGAGGCTTCCGGCGAAATAGCCGATCTTGTTCCACGCCCGTGAGAGGATGGTGTCGCGCAAGTCGTCCGCCGCCACGTGCCACTGGGTCGCCTTGGCGGCGAGCCCGAGCTTGTCGGCGATGCGGGCGAGCCGGTCGCAGGCGACCCAACACATCGCGGCCGAGTGCGTGTGGATGCGGGCGCGCCCGCGATATTCCCAGATCCCGGCATCCGGCGTCAGGGCATCGCGCAGCGCGCAGAGCCCGAGCGGCTCCAACAGTTCGAACAGCGAGACGTCGCCCTTCTTCGGCAGGCGCTCGTCGTAGAACATCTGCCACGCCGCCAGGATGACGCTGCCGTAGACGTCGTGCTGGACCTGGTCGCGCGCCGCGTTGCCGATGCGCACCGGCCCCTGGCCGCGATAGCCGGCGAGGTCGGTGGCGATCACCTCCTCGATCGGCTGATCCGGCACCACGCCGTAGAGCGGCTTCAGCGCCGGCCCCTTCTCCAGCGAGATGACGTTGGTGACGTAGTCGATGAACCGTTCCATCGTCGGTGTCGCCCCGACCCGGTTGAGGGCGTGGACGGTGAAGTAGGCGTCACGGATCCAGCAATAGCGATAGTCCCAATTGCGTTCGCTGTCCGCTGATTCCGGGATCGAGGTGGTCAGCGCCGCGACGATGGCGCCGGTGTCCTCGAAGCTGCACAGTTGCAGGGTGATCGCCGCGCGGATCACCGCCTCCTGCCACTCGTAGGGCACGTTGAGCGCCCGGACCCATTCGAGCCACCAGAGGGTGGTCTTCTCCAGAAAGTCGCGGCCGACCCGCGCCGCCGAATCCGCCAGCGTCTCGTCCGGATGGACGATGAAGGTCAGCGGCCGGGTCAAGACGAAGGCGCTCTCGCCGAGCACGTGCTGGATCGCCGCGTCGGTGGTCAGGCGGATCGCCCCGATGTCGGAGGCCCAGCGCACGTGGTTGGAGCCGGCGATCGCCGTCACCGCCGACCGTCCCTGATCGGCGGCGGGGCGCATCCGCACCCGGATCCGCGGCATGCCGGCGAGCGGCTCGACCATCCGCACGATCATCAAGGGACGATAGGTGCGCCCGAACTGACGGAATCGCGGCACGAAGTCGGTGACGACGAAGGACGCCCCCGCGGCATCGCTGTGGACCGTCCGCACGATCGCGGTGTTGCGGACATAGGCCTGCTCGGTGGTGCCGCCCTCGTCGAAGCCGATCGAGAAGAATCCGCTCTTCGGATCGTCGCCGTCGACCAGCGCCGAGAACATCGGGTCCCCGTCGAAACGCGGCCAACAGCCCCACACGAAGGTCCCGGCGCGATCGATCAGCGCGGCGATGTTGCTGTTGCCGACGACCGCCAGATCGAGCGAGGCGCGGGTACTCATGGGGTCGCCCGCGTCAGCAGCACCGAGAGCCATTCGCGGACCTGTCGCGGCGTCTCGAAGTCGGCGACCTTCGGCGAGAAGGTCTCGCCGCAGACGCGAAAGGCGACGCCACCCAGCCGCTCGGCCGCCTCGAAGGCGCTCTCGTCGGAGATGTCGTCGCCGATCATGATCGGCCGACGGCCTCGGAAGGCCGGCAGGTCGGAGAGGATCTCGATCGCCGCGCCCTTGGAGATGTGTTTCGGGCAGACCTCGAACACCCGCCGGCCGCGCGAAATCTCGAGATGATCGGGACCACCCTCGACGATACGGGCCAAGGCCTCGCCGACGCGGTCCTCCGCCTCCGGCGCGTTGCGCCAGTGAACCGCGATGGTCGCGCCCTTGGGCTCGACCCTGACCCCCGGCGCGATCGCCTCGAGCGCCCGGATCGCCTCGACCACTCCAGGATCGATCGGCAGCGCCGCCGGACGCACCACCTCCTCACGGCTGGTCCGGTATTCGCCGCCGTGCAGGCCCGCCACGACGAAGCGCGCCGGATGGAGGAAGGCATCGATGTCGGCGATCGACCGCCCGGTGACGATCGCCAGCGCGCCGTCGAGGGCCTCGTGGAGCCCGACCAGGAGCGGCACCAGTCCGCGTGGCACGACGACGCTCTCCGGCGTCTGGGCGATGTCGACCAGGGTGCCGTCGAAGTCGAGAAACAATGCGTTCTTCACCTCGGGGCGCAACGATTCGATCGGGCTTCGACGCTCGACCGTCATGGGTTTGTCCATATCGAATTCGCCCTTCAGAGGAATGTCGCGAGAATGATCAGGCCGAAGACGACGATCAGAGCGACATAATAAACGGGTGGCACGAACGGGTTCTCGTCGTCACCACCATAGCCTGAATCATCGCGCGTGCGCGATCCGTTTACATTCTTCATGGCGAATACCTCTCGAACTCATGACGTCGGCCCACCGGCGGGATTGGGGGTCGGCGACTTCGGCCGGCGGGGAGATCGTCGGAGCGAATGACCGACGAACTCCCCGCCGACCCGACACGGGGCGGCGGGGCTGCGCCTCTCGCAGGGGCGCAGTTCACAGGGCAACCCGCCTCCGCGTCGGACCCAACCTGTCCTCGAAGGAGACGAAGACGCCGGTGATCGGCCCCATCAGTCCGGGGAATTCCTCGGCGACCTTGCCGACCGCCTCCCGGATCAGATCCTCGGACAGACGATCCATGCGATGGAACCTGAGTTCGGTCGGGCGCTCGTCGTCGTCGAACGAAACCTGAGTGTCGATGCCGACGCGATCGTTCAGCTTCCTGATGAGTTCGCGGTAGGTCATTGGCACCTCCTATGAGGGGTCTGAGTGGGTATGTGCTCACCCCGGCGACGTTGCGGGGGGCCACCGGGGTGAGCGCCTCCCGCGACCAAGGGGCGGGAGAACTCGGCTCCGAGGACGAACGGCACGCGTCGCATTCACATCGGAATTCGACGACGGCGCTCGCGTCTCCAGGGGACTTCGAAGCCGAGACCGTGTCGGTCTCATTCGCGGACCGACCTCGGAAGACGACGCCATACACAGATATTCTTCATGTATGATATGGCGTGATTAAGACAACGGCATTACTGCGGTCGGCCGGAAAGGTCGGCGAGAAAATCTCGTATCAACCACTTCACGTCATTCGATCCGGGAACAACGATATCCGCATCGTGACCCTCACGGGAACCGACCTGAATTGCGGTTCCCCCGAAGGTGCGTATGGCCGAGTAGACTTCGTCGTCTTCATTGTCACAACCGAAGACGACGGGAATACGTTCGATGAAGAAATCCGAACTCATGACCTTGCAGATCGC